>NZ_JAXHDF010000004.1:0-361815 GCF_037071985.1 Pseudogracilibacillus sp. SE30717A
AAAAAGCATGTTAAATAGAATTCAACATTCTTCTTATCTCTTCTTGACATATGTTGTTTCTGTTCAGTTTTCAAGGAACAAATTCCATCACCTCTTGAAGAGGCAACTTTTCAAGTATAACACAAATCAATTTAATGTGTCAACACTTTTTCAAAAAACTTTTTTCTCCAAAAGTGCGACTTTATAAATGTAACATTTCACAATTTAAAAGTCAAGACCTTTAAGAGGAATCTCATTATACCATTGTATTTAAAACTTGTCAATACAATGACCTGCTTTGTTAAGCAGCAATAACAATAATACAACGCTCATTTTTAATTGTCAAGATATAATATGATATTTTTTAAAAAAACTAGCTTTATCTCGTGAATTACATTTATACGTATAGGGTTGTCTATTTATACACAAAATACACTCATCAAAAACTCGGAGGGATAACTGTTGAGACGAAATGCAATTGCTTTAGTTTATACATGTTTAATTTTATTCATTCTTAGCGCTATTTCTGTACAAGCAGCAATAGATCCACAGGAAGAAGACAACTCCTCCTTTATTAATTCATATGAAGAAGACCTAACCGGAGACGGATTTAGGGAATATTTCACATTGAACGGAACGTTACTTACTGACAAGAGTAAATTTTACCGGGATGTTTGGCTAGATATCTCAAGTCCTTTTTCTCATCAATGGAAAGTATCTTTTGAGGGTGGGTACGATCCCGATCTACAATTAATTGATCTTACCCATGATCAAACATTTGACTTATTATATAGCGTAGCAAAAGACGAAAATAAACATCAATTTAATTATCAACTATATACATTAAAAAATAATGTAGTAAAACAACTCCCTATTCCAAAACATAATCACATCCAAGGAAAATTTATAAATGACTTCAAAATCGAGCTACAAATCAATCCTAACATGAAACCGATTATTAAAGATATATCAAATAATAAACACTCTTATATAGAAGAAGGTTTATATGAAGAGAACGGAAAATTAATTGAAGAAAAAAACTTAAAAATTCCACCTATAGAAAAGCTTGAACCTGTCTTAATTAGTAAGTCAAAAGGTTATGGACTAAAAAGTTATCAACCAATTAAAGGGGTAAATAATGAAGATGTTTTTGGTGAAATAATCACACTTTGGTATTATCAAAAAGATCGTTGGCTCGTCTTACAGACAGATTGGATCGAGCGATAATATAAAAAAGAGTCTCTCCCTATAAATGGAAAGACTCTTTATATTAATTTGCTACAATATTTACTAATTTACCAGGTACTACAATTACTTTCCTAACTGTTTTTCCGTCAATCCATGGTTGGATTTTTTCATTTGCTAATGCTTCTTGTTCTAAATCTACTTTAGAAATATCTTTCGCAACACTTATTTTCGAACGGACTTTCCCCATTACTTGAATAACTACTTCGACTTCATCATCCACTAACTTCGTTTCATCATACGTCGGCCATTCTTCATAACTAATTGTGCCTTCATTTCCCAATCGATTCCATAACTCTTCTCCCAAATGAGGAGCAATCGGATAAAGTAATTTAATAAAACCTACCATAAATTCTTTTGAAATCTTATCATTTTTGTATCCTTCATTGACAAAAACCATCATCTGAGAAATCGCAGTATTGAAATGCAAGTTATCAAAGTCTTTAGTCACTTTCTTGACCGTTTGGTGATAAATACGTTCCATTGATGAATCATACTCATCTATTATTTTGGAAGAAACTTCTCCCTCTTCATTTACAACCAATCGCCAAGTTCTATCTAAAAAGCGACGTGCCCCATCAAGTCCTGTCGTTGACCAAGCAACATCTGCATCCAAAGGTCCCATAAACATTTCATAGAGACGTAACGTATCAGCACCATGACTTGTCACAATATCATCCGGATTAACGACGTTCCCTTTTGATTTACTCATTTTCTCATTATTAGCTCCAAGGATCATTCCTTGGTTAAATAATTTATAGAATGGTTCTTTTGTAGGGACAACACCTATATCATACAAAAATTTATGCCAAAAACGAGCATACAACAAATGTAGAACAGCATGTTCGGCCCCACCAATATAAATATCAACTGGCAACCACTTCTTAAGTAACTCAGGATCTGCTAAAAATTGATTATTATGAGGATCAATATAACGTAAATAATACCAGCAGCTACCTGCCCATTGAGGCATCGTATTTGTCTCTCTACGGCCTTTCATTCCAGTTTCCGGATCCACTACGTTTATCCAATCACTATTAGCAAGTGGAGATTCCCCTGTTCCGGACGGTTTAATTTCTGTCATTTCAGGTAAAGTTAATGGCAACTCTTCCTCTGGTACAGTTGTCATTGTTCCGTCTTCCCAATGAATAACTGGGATAGGTTCTCCCCAATACCTTTGTCTTGAGAACAACCAATCTCTTAAACGGTACGTTATTTCTCTCTTGCCTTTTTCGTTTTCTTCCAGCCAATCTATCATCTTAGTAATAGCATCTTCCTTACCAAGTCCATCAAGAAAATCTGAATTGATATGTTTCCCGTCACCTGTGTATGCTTCTTTTAAAACATCTCCACCTTCGACGACTTCTACAATTGGCAGTTCAAATTTACGAGCAAATTCATAATCACGTTCATCATGAGCAGGCACCGCCATAATAGCTCCCGTACCATATGACATCAATACATAATCTGCAATCCAAATTGGAATTTTCGCGTTATTTGCTGGGTTAATTGCATAAGCACCAGTAAATACACCAGTTTTATCTTTAGATACATCTGTACGCTCGATTTCTGATTTGTTCGTAATTTCTTCTATATAATTGTTAACAGCTTCTTGCTGTTCTTTCGTTACAATTTCATTTACTAGTGGGTGTTCTGGTGCAAGTACCGCATAAGTCGCGCCAAATAATGTATCTGGACGGGTAGTAAAAACATGGAAAGTTTTGTCGTGATTTTCAATTTTAAATTCAACTTCTGCACCTTCAGAACGTCCAATCCAATTTCGCTGCATATCTTTAATGCTCTCTGGCCAATCAAGCTCTTCAAGATCATCTAAAAGTCGATCAGCATATTCTGTTATCTTTAATACCCATTGTCTCATAGGTTTCTTAACTACTGGATGGCTTCCTCGCTCACTCTTTCCATCAATAACTTCCTCGTTAGCAAGTACTGTACCTAAAGCCGGACACCAATTAACTTCAATTTCGTCCATATAAGCAAGACCTTTTTCATATAATTTAATGAAGATCCACTGTGTCCACTTGTAGTATGCTGGATCCGTTGTATTAATTTCTCGATCCCAATCATATGAAAAACCCAATTCTTGGATTTGGCGTTTAAATGTTTCAATATTTTTTTCGGTAAATTCAGCTGGACTATTACCAGTATCAAGGGCATACTGTTCTGCTGGTAACCCAAAAGCATCCCAACCCATTGGGTGCAATACTTCATATCCTTGCATTCTTTTCATTCTCGATATAATATCTGTGGCAGTATACCCCTCAGGATGCCCAACATGTAATCCCGATCCCGATGGATACGGAAACATATCGAGTGCATATATTTTTTCCTTCTCCGACTTTGTATCTGTTTTAAATGTTTTATTATCTAACCAATATGTTTGCCATTTCCGTTCTATTTCCTTATGGTTATAACTCACAACCATTGCCTCCCTAATAGTAAAGTACCGTATCAACATACCTCATTCTAAATAACCTAGTTTTTAAACGATTGATAATGATAAGCTAATATCAGATTTCTGTTCATTTTTATGTATAATCAATTTTGATTAAATAGTTGAACGCATTCCTTACTTTTCCATTTTTTATACATTATTTTAGTTTAATCAACTTTCTCTTTGATTAAACGACCACTATTTTAGTAGCAGGTTTAATTTTTGAAAAAAATTGCACTAACTACTCGAATTGTAGATAATAGTGTAGTCTTTGTCAAGATTCCTGCTAGCTACTGCTTTCATTGAATATTTATTTATTTTATACTATTTATAATACAAAAGTTAAATCTTAAATTCTATTTATGAAGAAAAGTTGAGGTAATTTCTATGTTGAAAGGAATAATTCCATTTGCACACCAAATTCTTAAAGAAACAATTAAAGAAGGCGATGTTGTAGTGGATGCAACTAGTGGAAATGGAAACGACACATTATTTTTAAGTAAACTTGTCGGAAATTCGGGAAAAGTTTTTGCTTTCGATATCCAACGACAAGCAATTGAAACGACTAAGGACTTGCTTACGAATAATAACTGTTCAAATGTACAGCTTATTCATGATAGTCATGAAAAAATAAATACATATATCCAAGCTGAACATCAAATTGCAGGTGCTATTTTTAATTTAGGGTACTTGCCAAGAAGTGATAAAAAAATTATTACTCAAAGAGATTCTACGATCCGCGCTATTGACTCTCTCGCTCAACGGTTAAAAAAACACGCGATCATCGCTATCGTTGTTTATTATGGACACGAAGGTGGAAATAAAGAGAAAGATGCAGTCATTGATTTTACAAGCAAATTAGATCAGAAACAATTTTCTGTTCTTACTTATCAATTCATCAATCAAAAAAATAATCCGCCTTTTGTCATAGCGGTTCAAAAAAAGTAATTATATTGGAGGAAATAAAATGATTCATCATTATAAAAATATCAGTCCAAAAATTCACGACTCCGTTTTCGTAGCAAAAAATGCAACCATTATCGGAGATGTTACAATCGATGAAGGGGCAAGTATATGGTTCAAAACGGTAATTCGTGGAGATGTAGCTCCTACACGAATTGGTAAGAATGTTAATATTCAAGACCTTTCACTTGTCCATCAAAGCCCTAACCTACCAGTCATTATTGAAGATGATGTAACGATTGGACACCAAGTTACTGTACATGGTTGTACAATCCGTAAAAATGCATTAATCGGGATGGGAACTATTTTATTGGATGGTGCAGAAATTGGTGAAAATGCATTTATCGGGGCAGGAAGTTTAGTATCTCCCGGAACAAAAATACCACCAAATACACTGGCATTTGGGCGTCCAGCAAAAGTTATTCGTGAACTCACACAAAAAGATTTAGATGAAATGGAAAGAGTAAGAAAATCATATACGGATAAAAGAGATTATTATAAAGAAAATACTGATTTAGGTTTAGATTTTTAATTCTCAACAAGCACCTAAGCACTTTTAGAGGACGACACATTTTCAAGCAAAAAATTTGGCGATCACGATGTTTTAAATAAATAATGCTTTCGAAGGAGGATTTTAAATGGAAGATTTTTCGCTTATAATGATTGCCATCACAGGAATATTTGTTTTACTCTTTCTTGTGATACGAACAAAACTTCACGCTTTTGTTGCTCTTCTTTTAGTTAGTTTATCCATAGGAGTTGCAACAGGAATGCCACTAAGTGATGTTATTGCTTCTGTTGAAAGTGGTATGGGGGGTACGCTAGGATTTGTAGCTGTCGTCGTTGGACTAGGTGCGATGTTTGGAAAAATGCTTGAGGTATCCGGAGGTGCTGATCGCCTTGCTCAAACATTAATTAATAAATTTGGTGAAGATCGAGCACCATGGGCTCTTGGTATTACTGGTTTTATAGTTGCAATTCCTGTGTTCTTTGATGTCGGATTCATTATTTTAGTGCCAATTATTTATGGACTAGCTCGTAAAACAGGTCGTTCATTGCTTTATTATGGTATACCTCTTTTAGCAGGTCTTGCTGTTACACATAGTTATATCCCACCTACTCCGGGGCCCATTGCGGTTGCCAATTTAATTGGTGCAGAACTCGGATGGGTAATACTATTTGGAATTATTGCAGGAATTCCTACTATGATTATTGCAGGTCCGGTCTTTGGAAAATATATTTCAAATAAAATTCATGTCGGCATTCCGGACTATATGGAATTTGAAGAAAAGGAATATAATAATGAATTACCGAGCTTTGGCATGATCGCGACACTTATATTTATTCCTTTAGTATTAATTTTAGCAAATACAGTATCTGCAGTTATATTTGAAGAAGGTAATATGATCCGTAGCTTTTTCACATTTTTAGGGCATCCGTTTGTTGCTTTAACAATCGCAACGCTATTAACATTTTATTTTTTAGGAGTAAAGCGAGGATATAGTCGCCAAGATGTGCAAGAGATCGCTACAAAAGCGTTAGAACCGGCAGGGATTATTATTTTAGTTACAGGAGCAGGTGGGGTATTAAAACAAGTACTCATTGACTCAGGAATTGGAGATATTTTAGGAGAGATGATGGCGAATTCAAGTTTACCGCCGATTGTACTTGCATTTATCATTGCTTCTATCGTTCGAATCGCTCAAGGATCAGCAACTGTTGCAATGGTGACGGCAGCTGGACTTATTGCTCCTATTATTGAGATTATGAACATTACCGGGCCACTACTCGGATTAATTACGATCTCCATTGCTGCAGGTGCTACAATTGCATCTCACGTAAATGATTCAGGTTTTTGGCTTGTAAACCGTTACTTTGGTCTTGACGTAAAAGACACATTGAAATCTTGGACAGTAATGGAAACAATTATCGCTCTCGTTGGTTTTGCAGTTGTGTTTGTTCTTAGTTTATTTATTCGTTAATAAAACGAAAAGCTTGCCTTACAGTTATTTGATATATAACGATAAGGCAAGCTTCTTTTTTAAACATACTTCAATAATGATTTTTGTAAACTTTCAACTTTGTCCGTTTTCTCCCAAGGTAAATTTAAATCTCCTCGTCCGAAATGGCCATAAGCAGCAACTTGTCGATAAATAGGTTTTCTTAAATCTAACATTTCAATAATTCCTGCCGGGCTTAAATCAAATAACTGACGAATTACCTCAACTAACTTATCTTCAGCAACCTTTCCAGTACCAAATGTATTTATCGAAATGGATACTGGTTCCGCAACTCCAATTGCATATGCCAATTGAACTTCACATTTTTCAGCTAAATGAGCCGCTACAATGTTTTTCGCTACATATCTTGCCGCATAAGCTGCCGATCGGTCAACCTTGGTAGGATCTTTCCCACTAAATGCCCCTCCACCATGGCGAGCATATCCGCCGTACGTATCAACGATAATTTTCCTACCAGTTAAACCAGCATCTCCCTGCGGTCCTCCGATAACAAACCTACCTGAGGGATTAATATAATATTTTGTATTCTCATCTAATAAAAAGCTTGGCACTACAGGATGGATGACATATTCCATCATGTCTTTTTCAATTTGTTCTAATGTAAGATCTTCATGATGTTGTGTGGAAATAACGATCGTATCCACGCGGATCGGTTGATCATTTTCATCATATTCAATTGTAACTTGAGTCTTGCCGTCAGGTCGAAGATAATTTAATGTTCCATTTTTACGTACATCTGCCAATTGTTTTGCTAGCCGATGCGCTAGAAATATCGGAAGCGGCATTAAATCCTCCGTTTCATCACAAGCAAAGCCGAACATTAACCCTTGGTCACCTGCCCCAATGGTCTCTTCTTTCCCTTCTTTCCGTGCCTCAAAAGCGGTATCCACACCACTTGCAATATCTGGTGATTGTTCATCAATAGCTGTTAAAACGGAACAAGTTTCCGCATCGAAACCATATTTCGCACGTGTATATCCAATTTCTTTTATCGTGTTTCTTACAGTGCGTGGGATGTCCACATAGGTTGAAGTAGTTATTTCTCCAGCCACTAATACAAGTCCTGTGGTAACTGTCGTCTCACAAGCAACACGAGCATCTGGATCTTTTTTTAAAATTTCATCTAATATAGCATCTGATATTTGGTCACATATTTTATCAGGATGACCTTCTGTAACCGACTCAGATGTAAATAACCGACGATTTTCTGCCATGCTATAATTAGCCTCCTTATTAATGTAACACGGAGCTCAAAAACATCAGAGGTCAAAGGAAGTCTTAATTCATAATTCGTTCGTATTCGTTCAAACAAAAAATCCTTCCCGCTAGTGATAGAGGAAAGGAAATACTGCCTTTCACTCTTATTGCTCAAGGAATTATTTCCTTGCATCAGGTTAGCACCTTTTCACATAATGTGATGGTTGCTGGGCTTCTTCGGGTCTGTCCCTCCACCAACTCCGAATAAGAGAGTCCGTTATGCACTAGCTTACCTCAAAGTGTCTATTTGTGTCAAACAGGAATAATTTATGTTCTTTTTACTCCATTCACAATATTGTAAACATTTTTCCCGAACCACCGTTAATCCGCATATTATAAAGGATAAAAATTCAAAAATTACATATATAATTAGTAAGCTATTTTTGTTTTCACATTTAGTATGGACTATATAATCAAATGTGTTATACTATATTCAGAATTAAGTACTTGTAAAGGATGGTTTGTGTAATGAACATGACAGCAAAGTCTATGAATCAAGAATTAACTGTAAATAATAATGTGCACACCAATTTATCTGTTCCATTATTAGTAGAGAAAATTTTATCTAGAGAAGAAGGTGTCTTAACTGCAACTGGTGCTGTTAAGGCTACTACTGGAAAATATACAGGGCGTTCACCGCAAGATCGATTTATCGTTCGAGACGATGTTTCTGATAATATTGTGGATTGGGGAGCAGTAAATCAGCCGTTAGATGAAACGTCATTTGATAAGTTATATGATAAGGTAATTAATCACTTAAAAGAAAAGAATGAACTGTTTTCATTTAAAGGATTTGCAGGAGCAGATGAAAAATTCCGCTTGCAAGTTGAAGTAATTAATGAATATGCTTGGCACAATTTGTTTGCTCGCCAACTATTTATTACACCTAATGAGAATGAACTTAAAAATCATACATCAGAATTTACTGTTATATCTGCTCCAACATGTAAAGCAGACCCTGAAGTGGATGGGACAAATTCAGAAACATTTATCGTTATATCGTTTAAAAAGCGTGTTGTGCTTATTGGTGGGACAGAATACGCTGGTGAGATTAAGAAATCAATCTTTTCTGTCATGAATTACTTACTTCCACAGCAGAATGTATTATCGATGCACTGCTCTGCAAATGTAGGTGAAGAAGGCGATGTCGCATTATTTTTCGGTTTATCAGGTACAGGTAAAACAACTCTTTCCGCTGATCCTTACCGCAAATTAATTGGTGATGATGAACATGGATGGAGCCCAAATGGAGTCTTTAATATCGAAGGTGGATGTTACGCAAAGTGTGTTGATCTTTCTGAAGAAAAAGAGCCACAAATATATAATGCTATCCGCTTTGGTTCAGTACTTGAAAATGTTGTCTTACATGATGAAACACGCGAACCAGATTACGAAGATACATCTTTAACTGAAAACACAAGAGCAGCATACCCATTAGAAAACATTGACAATATTGTTCAGCCTAGTATCGCTGGCCATCCAAATACGATTATTTTCTTAACAGCTGATGCTTCTGGAACATTGCCACCTATCAGTAAATTAACTAAAGAACAGGCGATGTATCATTTCCTAAGTGGTTATACGAGTAAATTAGCTGGGACAGAACGCGGAGTTACAGAACCTGAAGCTACTTTCTCAGCTTGCTTTGGTTCACCGTTTCTTCCGTTATCACCTAATAAATATGCAGAAATGCTAGGGCAAAAAATTGATCAATACAATGCAAATGTATTCTTAGTTAACACTGGGTGGACTGGTGGCCCTTATGGAATAGGAAGCCGAATGAAGTTATCTTATACGCGCGCAATGATTCATGCAGCATTAGAAGGTGAGTTAAATACGATCGAAACAGTTCAAGATGAAATATTTGGTTTAAATATTCCTGCCCAAGTTCCTGGTGTTCCTGATGAAGTATTAATTCCTAAAGGTACATGGGAAGACAAAAATGCATATGATAAAACAGCCAAGAAATTAGCCACAGAATTCCATGAGAACTTCAAAAAGTTTGCAAACGCAAGCGAAAATATTCAACAAGCGGGACCAATTTATAAATAAATTTTTCATATAAAGCCTCCTCATTCAATGAGGGGCTTTTTTTGCGTATAAGTGACGTACTTCCCTCCCCTTCCAACTACATGTATTTTTTATTCTATTCTACATCCATTGACACACAACTTTACTAATTCGCATAGGCTAATGTTGATATACGAAAAAGTAAAGGAGTCGAATTGAATGAGAATAACAAGATTAGCAAGTGTTTTAATACTCTTTGCTCTCGTACTATTTACAGCTTGTTCTTCCAAAGATGTTTCTGAAGTCAAGTTGGCGGAAGTTACCCGCTCTGTTTTTTACACTCCTCAATATGTTGCAATTGAAAAAGGATTTTTTGAAGAAGAAGGATTGGATGTTGATTTACAAACTACATGGGGAGGAGATAAAACAATGACTGCTCTCCTTTCCGATAATGCGGATGTTGCTTTAGTCGGTTCCGAAACATCCATTTATGTTTACGCACAAGATGCTTCAGATATTGTGATCAATTTTGCACAACTAACACAAACAGATGGGACATTTTTAGTTGCTAAAAGTGAAAAGCCTAATTTTACATGGGAAGACACAAAAGACAGCATTTTCTTGGGGCAACGTAAGGGAGGAATGCCTCAAATGGTAGGAGAATATGTCTTAAAACAACATAATATTGATCCTCATGCTGACCTGGAGTTATTACAAAATATTGATTTCGCCAATATTCCAAGTTCTTTCGTCTCCGGAGATGCTGAATATGTGCAACTTTTTGAACCCACAGCAAGTACGTTTGAAAAAGAAGGTAAAGGTCATGTAATTGCTTCCTTTGGGGAAGAATCAGGCCTGATCCCCTACACGGTGTTTATGACAAAAGAAAGCTATATCAAAGAAAATGAAGACGTCATAAATAGTTTTACAAAAGCAATTTATAAAGCACAAAATTGGGTTGAAGAATCAGATTCTGAAGAAATTGCAAAAGTTGTTCAGCCCTATTTTGAAGATACAGAATTGGATATTTTGACCGCTTCCATAGACCGCTATAAACGACAAGGTTCATTTGCTACAAGTCCTTTATTAACCGAAGAGGCCTGGGATAACTTACAAAACATAATGGATGAAGCGGGAGAGTTACCTAAACATGCACCATATGAAGAGTTAGTGAATACAGATATTGCAAATGAGGTTACTCAAGACTAGGGGGAAAAAGAATGTCATTTTTAACCTTAGATAACGTATCACATTATTACTTTACTACCACCGGATATACGAAAGCACTAGATGAAATTAACTTATCAATTAAAGAAGGAGAATTTGTCTCTATTATTGGACCTAGTGGATGTGGTAAATCGACCATCTTATCTATCATCGCTCGTTTAATGAAACAAACTGAAGGAGAAATAAAATTAAGAAATGAATCGATCATTAATTCCTCGTTGAATATAGGTTATATGCTTCAGCAAGACTATTTATTTCCTTGGAAAACAGTGATGAATAATATTCTACTCGGCCCGAAAATAAGTGAAAACATTACTGATGAAACAAAAAGACTTGCTCGTAAATTATTAGAAGATGTTAATTTGTCTCATACAGAAAATGTGTATCCATCCGAACTATCTGGAGGCATGCGTCAACGGATTGCTTTAGTCAGAACATTAATAACAGATCCCGAAATATTATTATTCGATGAGCCTTTTTCCGCTCTTGATTATGTTACAAAATTAAAATTAGAAAATCTAGTTGCTAAATTAATGAAAACATACAATAAAACTGCCATATTAGTTACGCATGACTTAGGGGAAGCTATTTCAATGAGTGATAGAATCTTTTTAATGGAAGGATCTCCAGGCAGAATTGCTAAAACCTTCAATGTCCCTGAAGAATTACGCAATGAAGCCCCTTTTTTCGTAAGAAGGCATCCTAAATATCAACCTATTTTTGATGAAATATGGGAACAGTTAAGTGATGATATGTCGGACGAAACCGAAAGGAAGGTCTGATAATGAAAGAAATAATTGACAAAATTTTTTACGACAATTATTTAAAGAAGATTAAGTCGGAAAAACGAATTGTAACAGTTTGGCAAATTTTATTGTTTATTTTTTTTATTGCGCTATGGGAAATAGCAAGTAAAAAGCGATTTATCGATCCGTTATTATTCAGTTCTCCTACCAAAGTCTCTCAATTAATCTATGAAAAAATAGCCGATGGTTCCATGCTCAGTCATTTGCAATACACTTTATTTGAGACGATACTTGGATTTATTATCGGCACAGTTTTAGGGATCATTATTGCGTCTTTATTATGGTCATCTGAGCGATTCGCAAAGATCTGTGATCCATATTTAGTTATTCTAAATGCAATGCCTAAAGTTGCACTGGGACCGATTATTATTGTCGCTTTAGGTCCTGGATTCTTATCTATTATCATGATGGGCGCGATTATCTCCGTCATTATTACGACGCTAGTGGTATATGCCGCTTTTAATGAAGTGGATCCTAATTATCAACGTGTTTTAAAAAGTTTTGGAGCAACGAGGGTGCAATGTTTTAAGGAAGCAATTTTTCCAGCCACACTTCCTACGATGATTTCTACGTTAAAAGTAAACGTTGGTCTTAGCTGGGTCGGAGTGATCGTTGGTGAATTTCTAGTTTCAAATAATGGCTTAGGTTACTTAATTATTTATGGATTCCAAGTGTTTGATTTTACACTTGTAATGTCTAGCTTAGTCATCATAGCATTATTTGCAGCTATAATGTATAAAGCTGTAGAAAAGTTAGAAAGTTGGTTAATTAAACATACGACATAACACTGTTTTATCTGAATTATCCTTTGTAGAGGACAGTGAATAATTAAAAGAGGCTGTGACATAACAAAATAGTAGAAATGAAACACGAACAATATTTCTGTAGTGACTGTTATAAACTTAATCATTCGTGTTTCAATAATTCTTTCTAGCTTATTTCCCAGCCTTTTTCTTTTAATAATTCTCTTGAACATACCGGAGACAACGTGAAAGCACATCATCTTTCATCATAAAGCTAAATCGCTTTTTATCTTTTACATTATCAGGAATCTTATCTAACAGAACAGGTCCATGCGTCTCATAATATGTTGACTGCTCTGTAAGCAACTCGATTGGGGCAAAGTAAACATTTTTAATAATTGTATCGCTTTTTCCACGAACGAAATATTGTGCAATATAGTGTAAATCTTTAACAATACCGCCGGTTTCTTCCTTTACTTCACGGATGGCTGCTTCTCTAGCCGATTCACCTTTTTCGACTTTACCACCTGGAAACTCAAGTCCTCGAGTGCTATGCTCTGTTAACAACCATTTATTCTCATACTTACAGATGACCCATACATGTTTTGGCGCCTTAGAAAAAGGATGATCCTGAAATGATAATTTAACTTCATTCCGATAATAATCTTTAAACACAAATTCTTCCATGGAACCAACTACCTTCAAATCCATTTCTTCTTCTATTGTATAGTATTCATTGAAAAATAGAAAGATAGTGCTCATTCAAGTACTATTATCGATTTATATCAATTGGACGATCGCCGAGTATCCCGCTCTCTTCAATAAATTTTCTTGCCTGTTCATCACCAAGTTCATAAATAATGGATAAAGCATTTGATAAACTTTCATCATATCGATCATTAGATGGATCATTGTGATATGGTAAAATAGGAACGTGCGCGCGCCAAAAAGTATCAAATTCTGATGTATGGACATTATCCAAAACTTTTCGTAACATTTGAATTTCAGTTGGAGTAGCGTAAATTGTAAATGCATTGTTATTTTGATATTGGATTTGAGAAATTTCTCTTGACTGTAAACTAACATAATATTTCTTTTTATCCATAATGGACACCTCCTACGATTAATGTGTCACATTCTAAAAAAAACATGCATTACTTAAAGATTCACTCGACTTTTTAACTGATGGCGTAGCACTTTGTTTGAGGCATTTCTAGGCAAGCTGGCGATAAAATAAATTTCTTTCGGTATTTTATACGTAGCAAGTCGCTTTGCTAAATAATGTTGAATACTCTCTGCTGCTACTTTTTCTTTACTTACTACAAATGCGACTGGTACCTCTCCCCAGAAAAAATCACTTTTACCGACGACGGCTGCTTCATTAATTTCATCTAATTCCAATAACACATTTTCAATTTCAGTTGGATAAATATTTTCTCCACCAGAAATAATTAAATCAGATCGGCGATCAACAATAAATAAAAACCCTTCATTATCTATGTGTCCTAGATCACCAGTCTTAAACCAGCCATTGACGAAAGATTTTTTATTCGCCTCTTCGTTTTTATATCCATTCATTACCATTGGTCCTCTTACCCATATTTCTCCTATTCCTGCTTCATCCGGACAATCAATTGTTACCTCTGCTGGAAATAACGGTTTCCCTGCAGACCCTAATTTCGACAATGCATCATCCATGTTTAGTGTAACAATTTGAGAACTTGTTTCCGTCATCCCGTAGGACTGAAATAAAGGAATACCATTTTGTTTAACTAGTTTTAATAATGATTCTGGAACAGAACCACCACCGAGTAAAATACAACGAATATGACTTGGAAATCCCGTTTCATCAATGTCATCAAGCAAATTTCGTAACATCAATGTGACAAGTGACGCAATTGTTATTTTCTTTTCGTTCAACACATATAATAAAACTTTTTTATTGTACTTTTCCATCAAGTATACTGTCATGCCATAAATGACACTTCGTAATAAAATAGATAGTCCGCCTACATGAAAGATTGGCAATGTAAGTAACCATTTATCTTCTCGTGTTAAGCCTAAATTAAGAACAGAGCTAATCGCACTCCACCAATGATTATTATAAGTATGGACGACTGCTTTTGGAAAACCAGTTGTACCAGAAGTAAACATCATTGTAAATGGGTCATGTAAATCAATATGTGTTGCTAGTTCTGTATCCTTTTCTTGTAGTAAAAATATCTCTTGAAAAGTTTTTTGATAAGGATGAGATAATTTTTTTTCGTCACGTAACATCTCAGTTGTAATGATTAATTTAGCTTCCGAGGAAGATAATTGGTATGTTAATTCATCCGTCGTTAGACGTGTGTTTAACATGACTGCAACTGCCTTTAAATAACTTAGTGCATGAACTGTAATAGCCATATTTACATGATTTGTTGATAAGATAGCAACAGGGTCCCCTCTTTTCACCCCTAAAGAAGAAAGTTTCCTAGCGAAACGTTCACTTGTTTCCTTTAATTCCAAAAATGTTATTTGCTTATCTGCAGTTTCAATAGCCACTTTGTTTGGAGATAAACTCGCTTGTTTTGTTAACCAATGAGGCATATGCTCAGACATATTTTATTACTCCTAACTAGTTATAATAATAGTGTTTCCAAGTGGAGGATCATTTACGAGTTTTAATTCAGAAGAAAAACTAACTTTCAAATCAGTTTCCAAATAAAAACCCGCAAACTTTCACGAATGTAGCAAGCTACAAAGAATCTAATTCCAGTTTCCTTGTAGCATGCCTACGTAAAGCAAGCGGGAACATTAAATCTGTTCTAACTATTACCGTTCTAATTTCAATTTATGGAAAACGTGGAAATTGATCAAAATCTGGTTTGCGTTTTTCCTTAAATGCATCTCTTCCTTCTTTCGCTTCATCTGTTGTATAGTAAAGAAGTGTAGCGTCTCCGCCCATTTGCTGAATTCCTGCAAGTCCATCCGTATCCGCATTAAAGGATGCTTTCAAGAAACGAAGCGCAGTTGGAGATTTTTCGAGAATTTCCTCACACCATTGGATTGTTTCTTCTTCCAATTTTTCTAAAGGTACAACTGTATTTACCATACCCATTTCATATGCTTCCGCTGCAGTGTACTGGCGGCATAAATACCAAATCTCACGAGCTCTTTTATGACCGACCATACGAGCCAAATATCCAGCGCCATATCCTGCATCAAAACTTCCTACCTTAGGACCAGTTTGTCCAAATGTAGCATTTTCTGATGCAATCGTTAAGTCACAAATGACATGCAACACATGGCCTCCACCAATCGCATATCCATTTACCATGGCAATAACCGGTTTAGGAATCGTACGGATTAGTCTTTGTAAATCCAATACATTTAATCGAGGAATTTGATCACTTCCGACATATCCTCCGTGTCCACGTACAGACTGATCTCCGCCCGAACAAAAGGCTTTATCTCCTGCTCCAGTAAGAACGATAACACCAATTGATGAATCATCTCGTGCATCTGCAAAAGCATCAATCATCTCATTTACTGTGAGTGGCGTAAATGCATTATGTTTTTCTGGCCTATTCATTGTAATCTTAGCAATACCATTATATTTCTCATAAATTATTTCTTGGTAGTCTCTAACTTTATTCCATTGAACTGTCATGTATCGCACCCTCTTTTATGTAATTTTTTTCTTTTATAAACTCTCTTACTATTTTAACAAACTTTTCTACTTGTTCAACATGTACGGCATGACCTGCTTTTTTTACAATTTCTAGTTTTGCTTGTGGAAATTTATTCTTCATTTTTTCATTAATGCTTACAAACTTCTGATCCACTTCACCGACAATTAAAAGAACCGGTTTATTTAAATCTGGAAGTTGTCCCCAATTCGACTTTTGTCTGCCCGTCCCCATAAATAACAATGACTCGGCCAGGCCTTCAGGTCTATGTGATAACCTTTCAGTACGAATTTTTTCTCTTACTTTTGCAGGCAATTGCTTTTGGCTCTTAAATAGCGGAATATTTTCCCAATAATAAACAAAATCAAGGACACCATTTACCATTATTTGTTCGGCTAATAGTGCGTCTGTTTCCATTCGTTTTTCTTGTTCTTCTTTAGTCTTTAGTCCAGGGGAAGCACTTTCTAAAATAAGTGAACGAACCATTTCGGGATAGAGTAACGCAAATGTTAATGCCGTTCTCCCTCCCATTGAATACCCAAGTATGTGTGCTGACTCTATGTTCATTGTTATAAGAAGTGTTTTTAGATCTTCGCAAAATGCTTCCATTGTTCTCAGAGATTTTGTAGCTGTCTTACCATGACCAGGTAAATCAATGGTAATTACTTTAAAATGTCTTGCCCACTTTTTCACACAATCTTCCCACGTCATACTACTGCCGGTAAATCCATGGAGCAGAACAAGAGTTTCTCCCTCTCCTTGTATGGTATAGCTATATGTTGCATCGTTTATTTTAAGAAATTTATACATCATTATCAACTAACCTCTGCTCGATATTCGCCCATAACTCCTTATGCCAGGCGGCATTTTCTGTTCGGTCGGTTTGCACTTCTAAAACATAAAGTCCGCTTTTTTGATAGGATTCTGCCAATGATTCTACTAACATTTGCTTTGATTGTATTTGCTTATACACTCCACTAAACATATCCACTACTTTTTGAAAATCAATATGAAGTGGTGTACCGAATAAAGCTTCAAAGTGTTTGCCTTCTTTTGCTTGAGGTAAAAATGAAAAAATTCCCCCACCATTATTATTAATCAGTACAATTGTGAGATCAATATTATATCGTTTTGCAGCGAACAGGCTATTCATATCATGGTAAAAACTTAAGTCGCCAACAATTAATGTAACTGGCTTGTTTGCAACAGCCGCTACCCCTAATGCACTAGATATTGTTCCATCGATCCCGCTAACCCCACGGTTCGCATGAACAATAATACGTTTATCATCCGGCATAAAAAAAGTATCTAAATCGCGCACCGGCATACTATTAGCAATAAACAATCTACTTTCCTTCGGGAGTGATTTCACAATTTCACGAACTGTTTCCCCCTCTGTAAGCTGCTTTTCAGAGGCTTTCATTAGTTCAACGCGACTTTCCCCTTCTAGCATTTTCCACTTTTCTAACCAAGTAACTTCCGGAGAACAGTCTTTCACAAGCCTTCCCAATTGCTGACATAGTAACGAACCATCGGCAAAGATATAATCACTGGCATGATTCGTAGGTTCCCGCATCTTATCATAATCTTCCACAACAATTTGTAAAACATCTCCATGTTGTTGTAAATAAAATAAGTAGCTTTTTGATATTGGCATTGCTCCAAAGCGAATGATATAATCTGGTTTTAATTTATCACGCATCGTTTCAGATTTTAAAATAGCATCATACGTACTTATAACATTCGTTGTATCATGAGAACCTGAACGCAGTTGTGATAAAGGATCGGCCAAAATTGGCAGCTGTAATTGATTACTTAACTCTGCTATGTTTCTAGCCAATCTTGCATCTGTTTGTGGTCCACAAACTATAATCCCATTGGGTAAAGAAGATATTTTTTCAAAAAGTGTTTTCAACAAATGTTCGTCTAATTGTTTTTTACCTTCATATGAACGATTAAAACAATCATGAGATCGGTCACCCCATAAGTTATCTAATGTAAGATTAGGTACTAGTGGTTCACGAAATGGAAAGTTTAGATGTACAGGTCCAGGAGTCCCCTCTTCTGCAACTCGCACGGCTCTTGACGCTCTACTCCTTATATACCGCAGCATCTCCGGAGTCGCTTCTGGAGCTGCCATTTCATGAAATTCTTTAACAAAGTCGCCATACATATTCATTTGATTAATTGTTTGTGAAGCACCGATATCTCTTAATTCATGTGGTCTGTCAGCAGTTAAAATAATTAGTGGCACACGTGCATAATAAGCTTCAACAATTGCCGGAAAATAATTAGCTGCCGCAGTCCCCGACGTACAAACTAAAGCAACTGCTCTTTTCGTCTCTTTTGCTATCCCTAACGCAAAATAAGCAGCAGAACGTTCGTCGATTAAGACGTGATTTTGTATTTCTTCATGCTCACTAAACAGCATTGCAAGTGGTGTCGATCTTGAACCCGGCGAAATAACGACATGAACTAGTCCACTACAAACTAATTCATCAACAAAATTTGCAATATAGCGTGATAATTTCTCAGTATGATTCATCCGTATCCTCCAAAATTGTTAACATTGGCAAAAATTTCACATTCGTTTCTTCATATTCCATTGTTGGATCCGAATCTTTCATAACACCACAACCTGCAAATAAAGAAACTTCCTTACCTTGAATAAGTCCTGAACGGATTGCGACAGCAAACTCACTATTTCCTTCACTGTCTAACCAGCCGATCGGTGCACCATACCAACCCCGGTCCATTAATTCTTTCTCTCTAATAAATGCTAGAGCTTTTTCCGTTGGCACTCCGCCTAAAGCAGGAGTTGGATGTAGTTCCTTCACGATATCAAACACAGTACTTTCCTTTTTGAGCGTCGCCCTAACAGGCGTATATAAATGTTGTAAATTTCGTAATGACAATACAACTGGTTCATTAGGAATATAAATATCTTCGCAGTATTGTTCCATACTTCGCTTAATCATTTGAACAACATACTCATGTTCTTCTCGATTCTTCTGATCCTTTAATAAAGCATCGGCAATTCGCTCGTCTTCCGTAACTGTTTTTCCTCTTGGAGCAGTACCAGCTAAACAAGTCGATAATACATTTTCTCCTTCTACTTGAACAAGTCTTTCAGGGGTCGCTCCTAAGAAACAGTTATCCCCATGTTCAAAGGCAAAAATATAACTGTTCGGTTGTGTTTCCTTTAGCTTTTTTAGTAGTTCAGAAATAACAGCAGGCTCATTCAGTATAATGCGCATTTCCCTTGCGAGTACAATTTTTTTAGCCTGATCTTTGCGAATTTCTTCAACTGCTTCTTGCACCGACTGTTTCCATCTGTCAGGCTCGATCTCCTTTTTTGAAACAATCGAAAGTTTCTCATTATATGGTTTTGTTGAAGAGTGTAATAACAGATTCTGCATTTTGTTACTATCTGCCACTAATTGTTCCGTATTCATATTACCTTGTATTAAATAATTTACAGTGAAAAAATAGTCCTCCCTATTTTGAACAACAACATATTGTGGTACTGTCATTTGACTGGTAGGGTATTTTTCCCATAATTTACTTTTATTTCTTTTTGGGTCAAATGACATTCCTCCCATAGCGACAAGTCCAGTGCCTGACTGTTGAAATGGATCATGTATAATAGCTTGCTGCAAGATCGTTTTCCATTCGTTTTCCAATTGATCAAAACTTTGCTGTTCAGAAATTAGTTTATGAACACTTCCCACACCAACTAATGCAAAATCATTTGAGCTATTTGTCCAAAAAATACGATCAAGATTAGACTTATTAGCTGATTCAAAAACAGTAAGAAGATCAACTGGATTAATTTTACTTGTCCAACTAATTAACTGTTTTGTTTCCTTATGAGTTAATTTCGATTGTATGTTATATAAAAAGGACTCTAAGGTCATTTCCTTTAATTCGATCATAGTTAAACCTCCAATAATGCGTAGCAATAGGCTACCCCTCTATTTTATTCTCTTTTCCTTTGATTCTCAAGGAAAGGGATATAACCCGATGGGATTTAACTAAATTTAAGGATAAATATTCTTAACTCACGTTAATTTGGTCGATAGCTTGATTGAATTGACATCGTCTATTGAATTCCATAATATGAAAGATGATAATAAGTTTACAATACGATTACAGTTAAGGAGATTAGTATGAGTTCAGATAAAACAGACATTAAAGAAGCATTAAATGAAAGGGATGGGTTGCAGGTTTGGTGGCGTTTATTACGACCACATACGTTAACAGCCTCTTTTGTTCCTGTTTTTGTAGGAACAATGTACGCCCTTATTCAAAATAATACGTTTCATACAGGTTTATTTATCGCGATGTTAGTTGCATCCATCTTAATTCAAGCCGCTACGAATATGTTTAATGAGTATTATGATTATGTTCGTGGTTTAGATACAGATAAGTCGGTCGGTATTGGAGGTACGATTGTTCGAGATGGAGTTGCTCCAAAAACGGTTTTAAATTTAGCATTCATCTTTTTTGGCATCGCTATTCTACTTGGAGTATATATTTGTATCGAGTCAAGTTGGTGGATTGCTGTAATTGGTGCGGCATCTATGGTTATTGGCTATCTTTATACAGGGGGCCCTATACCAATCGCGTATACTCCTTTTGGTGAACTATTTGCCGGATTGTTAATGGGCACAGTTATTATTGCGATTAGCTATTATATTCAAACACTTATGATTACTAAAGAAGTAGTGTTAATTTCAATACCAATCGCCATTTTTATTGGAGCCATATTACTTGCAAATAATATTAGAGATTTAGATGGAGATAAAGTAAGTGGGAGAAAAACCATTGCTATATTAATTGGCCGTAAAAATGCAATCATCTTTTTAGCAAGCCTTTTTTTCATCGCATATAGTATGACGGCGATTTTAATCATTATCGGCATGCTTCCGGTCTGGTCTTTTATTACACTTATTAGCATCAAAAAAGCATGGGATGTAATCATTGGATTTCGTGGGAAAACGACACCGATTGAAATGATGCCAGCAATGGTTGCTACAGGGAAAACAAACTCATTATATGGATTTTTACTTGGTATTTCATTAATTATTAGTAAGATATTTTAATTCATATAAGTAAAGGGGACGATTCATTTGAATAGCACACTTATGGAAGCTCTAGGGATTGAGACCATCCTATTAGAAAAAGATAAAGTAGTTATGACAATGCCAGTTGATCATCGAACACACCAGCCGGCTGGATATTTACATGGCGGAGCAAGTGTTTTACTTGCCGAAACAGTTGCAAGTGTAGGAGGATTTTTAAATATCGATCAGGAAAACGAGGCAGTTTTCGGTATGGAAATTAACGCTAACCATGTTCGAAGTAAACAAGATGGAATGGTTACTGCTACAGCAACTCCTCTTCATATCGGAAGAACGACTATGGTCTGGGATATTAAAATTAAAGATGAACAGGATAAATTAATCTGTGTTTCTCGTTGTACGCTTGGAGTTGTAAAAAAGAAATAGGAAAAAGGACGCGTTAGTATGTGTATTATCAGTTTTCACCTAAATGAGCATCCTCATTATAAATTAATTGTAGCAGCAAACCGCGATGAATTTTATGCCCGTCCAACAAAAGAAGCCTATTTCTGGGAGGATCATCCTCAGATTGTAGCTGGCCGTGATTTAAAAGAGATGGGTACATGGCTTGGGATGACGAAGGACGGGAAATTTGCCGCACTTACAAATTACCGAGATCCTGCAAATGAAAAAGAAGGTAAAACGTCGAGAGGTCATATTGTTACTTCCTATTTAACAGGAAATCAATCAGGACCTGAATTTTTGGAAGACTTACGAAAGAAAAAAGATGTCTACAATGGGTTTAATATTCTTGTTGGAAACATGGATACTTTATATTATTATGGCAACAGGCAAGACGATATTATTGAGGTGAATCCAGGCACCCATTCGATAAGCAATCATTTATTAAATACATCTTGGCCAAAGGTTAATCAAGCTAGAAATATGTTACGGGAATATGCTTTAGAACAAAGCGTGATCGATCCCAATATATTATTTTCTCAACTGCAAAACAATGAAAAAGCGATAGACGAGGAGTTGCCTAATACGGGAGTTGGTCTACAATTAGAGAGGCAGTTATCACCTGTTTTTATAAAAACAGACGATTATGGAACTAGATGTTCTACCGTCATCCTCGTTACAAAAGAAAACCATGTTACATTTATTGAGCGAACATATCGACAAGGTACCTTTTTGAAAGAAAATGCATTTTCATTTCAAATAAAAAATAGAAACCTGATATAGTTACAACATCTTCAAGGTTCTACTGATTAAATCTACATATGTTTTTTACGTTAAATCATAAAATCCCGCCGATGATATATTCATCTAGCGGGATTATTTCAATTAATTAACTTGCAACTTCCATTCGTTTTTGTTCAATCCATTGTCTTAATTTTATAAATACAGGCACAAATAACATACTGACAATAATCCCTTTTACAAAGTTAAAAGGTAACACACCGCCAATTACCGATGCCCATTTTATCGTATCATTCATTTCCCATCCCATCAGCCAAGCATATGCCGGAAGGATAAGTAGATAATTTAAAACACTCATAACGATTGCCATCGCAGCCGTACCAATTACCAAACCTGAAATAACACTTTTCACACCGCGGTATTTATGATATAAATACGCAACTGGTAAAATATAAAGGGTTCCAGCAATAAAATTAGCTACTACACCAATCGGATCAGTGGCCCCTGATGCGACAAAATAAAGGGCATTTTTCATAAATACGACGAGCACTCCTGCTAATGGTGAAAAGATCAACGCTGCAATTAGAGCAGGCACATCACTAAAATCTACCTTCAAATAAGGTGGTAGTAATGGTAATGGAAAACTAATAAAAAATAAAACGAGCGATACAGTAGCAAGTAATGCTAAAACAACAAGTTTAACTAACTTTGATGAGCGATTATTAATCTGCATCATCGTTCTCCTCCTTCATCCTATATCGTTCCATCAACAATGATGAAGGATAAGCTTCTTCCTTATGTATCTCTTCAAATAATAAAGCCCTAAAACAAATAGTTTTAGGGCATGATTTCATAAGGAAATTTAAGCACAAAAATAAATTGCGCCTATAAGCTTCATCTTCTCCCATCCAGACTGTAACTGTCGGCTTTGGATTTTCACCAAATCAACCACTATATACATAGCGGGTCACGGGCTTTAGCAACTGCTATTTACCGTCGGTCGGGAATTTCACCCTGCCCCGAAAATGGAAACGATATTTAATTATACTTCCAATATAGCCGAAGTAAGCAGGAATTGCAAGAACTAAAAACTTTGTCCATTTACAGAGCTGTAATTTTAGGCGCTTTTCTCAAGACGGCCCCCATGTTTCGTGTTAGGTGTATCGAGAGCGATCTCGTCTTTTTTTCGCTTATAATTCGTGCTGTATATTTATTCCTATACTAATATGAATAATCCAGAAATATAAACACACACTAAGATTTGATATAACGACTATTGATAAACTAAAGGAGTGAGATTATGGGAATATTAAGCGGCAATCCCCAAGACGAACCAATGCATTATGGTGAAGTTTCTGCAACTTGGACATACCTTTTTGGAGAAAAGGGCATGATCGCCACGTATCAAACTTTAATCAATCACACGGGTGATGGTGATTTAAAGAAACTTCTTGAAGAAGCTATTCAAGAAGCTACAGCTGAAAGTGAACAAATTGAGGAGTTATTAAAAGCCAATGGTGTAGCGCTGCCTCCAGCTCCACCGGAACGTCCAGTTTCAAATTTAGAAGAAATTCCGGCAGGTGCTCGTTTTGCTGACCAAGAAATAGCTGCTATGTTATCAATGAACTCAGCGAAAGGGCTAGTAGCCTGCAGTACTATAATAGGTCAATCTATTCGTGAAGATATTGGTTTAATGTTTGGTCAATTTCATACGAATAAGGCCATGTTTGGAGCAAAAGTGCTAAAGTTAAATAAAGAAAAAGGGTGGTTAGTTCCTCCGCCCCTCCATTTGAATACTCCAGACAAATAATAAGGTTCAAAAGCTAGGAGGTATCCTGGCTTTTTTTAATCTTCATTAAAGTGCATTTAAATTTTTTTTACATCCTTGATCTAGTAAAGCATGTTCCTCACCACAAGTTATTTCATATGTTTCACCGTATACAACCCTCTGATCACCTTGCCAGCTATGACCGCAATGTGGACATTCGATAGTTACTTCGATTGCCACTACTTCCGTGTCATTATGAGTTCTGTAAATCATTCTAGTACCGTCATATTGATCTTCATACTCCACTCAAACCATCTTTTCAAACATCATTTGATTTCTTTCAAATTCTGCTGCAACCAACTCTCGCTGATGCTTTTTATAACAAATTGGAGCAAACTCTCTTTCATTCCCATTATGCCCGTTGGTTCACGTATGCACCTTTTCATTAATCAAACAGTCCTTCGCTTTTTATGCGTATTATGCAACACTTAATTAGAAGTGGTAAAATTAAACTACAATAATTAAGGAGTGAAATAATGGATATTCTCAATGAGTATATAGAGGCAACTAATACCCACAATTTCAATGAGGTAAAAAAGTTACTACACCCTAATGCAGTATATTTTTTTAGTGATAAGACTTGTTCGTCGCATGAAGAAATACAAAAATTCTTTGAACGCACTTGGTCCGTTATTGAAAATGAAAGTTATGCAGCGCAAGACGTGAATTGGCTATTTACTGGAAGGGACTCAGCAACTTGTACTTATACATTTTTTTATGAAGGCTATATTAATAGAAAATATGCAAGTGGTCGTGGAAGAGCCACAAATATCTTCGTCAAAGAATCCGATGAATGGCTGCTTATCCACGAACATTTAAGTCCATTACCCAAATGAATTTAGGAGACGTTTTTTATTAGTAGATATTTTTTAAATTTTTTAATCCTTCACTTTTAATCGGACTGTGACATTAAATTTCGAAACATGAAGTTAGATAATATAAAAACGATACATATAGTTGATTTCTAAGACAAAATTTCAAAACCTAGCACCGCTTAGAACATAGAAAAGAGCCTTTATCTGATTCCACAATTTATGAATTGGAATAAACTCTTCGAATGGTTATTATATACTGGATGGTATATATTTGTCTTGATTTCCATTGGATCACTTCTGCTACTATGTTATAATTTCCAATATTAAAAGGAGGTGCCACATGTTTTCTTTATTTTCATTAATTCCATTGTTAATTTATATTGCCATTTTCGTATTTATTATTTGGTTTGCAATTAGCTTAATTAACGCCCAGAGAGAACGAAACGATATACTGAAAGAAATTTCAAGTAAATTAAACGGTTTAAATTTCGGGGAAAAGGAGGATTAATGTTTTCTTCCTTTCTCTATTCGTTCCTTCACTTGTACTAATACTTTCTTTTTCATTATCATTATGATAAATGCTATAAAACAGATATTTATTCAAATTGTTCCTCTCGCATATCCTTATACATTTCTGTATGAGTATCTCTGAAATGTTTGAATTTTTGTACATACATTATTCCTTGGAAGGTTTATTTTTACTTACTTTCTCACCGTTACAATCGATCTGTATTTCCACATCCGGCACATTCAACTGAATAGATCTCATTCAGAGAACCTAATTTTCACTGATGCATTTGTTTTTTCTTTAATAACCGTATAAATTCCATCTACGAAAGATGGGATATACTTCACTATTATATTTCCATTGATCACATCCTAATTCAATTTAAAGTCCTCGTTAATTATAAAATTGTTACTTCTATAATGTTTTCAATTTTTATTTCAATATCCTTTAAATATAATTTCTTATTTAAAATATCAACATGCAATAAATAGCCAACAATTATTTTATGATCATGATCTTTATAATATTTTATTTTAATTTCCAAATCGTTAGCTAGTGCTTCTTGTAGCAGGAAACTATTTTCTGCAATCTGTTGTTCATCCAGTTCAGGCATATATTTATATTCCTGTTCCTCCCACATTTTATTAAGCATCTCTACATGCTCTGGTAGCATTAATGCTGTCCACTTTATCGTACCTCTATCGTTGACTTTCATATTACCACCCCTTTCATTAGAGGAACGGCCGTTAACAAATTATTTATTTTAAACGTTCGTCTAGCATCACGTAAGTAACAGTAAACTGTAAAAAGTAGTACTATTCATTTTAAACACTTTTACAATTCTTTTCGTCACCATTCCTTTATCATCAATATATATAATGATTAAAGTTCTATTACGCTTTACATATTTCAACAATTCATTACGTACATTTGTTCCCCTCCTATAAAATTATTATATGAGAACAAACGTTTCTTTACTACTGGAAAAATGATGAAAAGGATAAAAAATAACTCCGACCCGATTAAGCCAAAATTAGATCGTTTTATCCTATATACTTTTCTTGTGTTTGTAAAATTCGAATTAACCAGTTATTTTTGTCATTTGCGTCTAAAAATTCTTTGAAATCGTATGACCAATAATACTTAAACGGGTCATTATTCAATAATTCCTTCATGAAACTTCACCTGCGCCTTCTAGTTTCACTTTCTACATAAACTTCCATGATCTGCATTAAATCCTGATTGCTTATAAATTATCGTACAATCATCTAGCGTAGAAATTAGTAAGTAGTAAATATTTACGTTTACCTACTCTTTAGGTAAACTATTAGTATGTAATCGATTAAAAAAAGGAGTGTAATTACAAATGGATTTAAATACTTGGTTTGAACGAGGAATTACTAAAGAAGAATATATGTCTTCCTTAGACAAACACCGAGATTCATTCATGACTATTTATAATAATTTTACAATCCCAGATGATGATAAATCTACATTGCATTCTAAGGAAAACATCCGCACACTTGTACTTGCCGAAGTATGGTGTGGACATTGTATGTTAGACATACCAATCCTACTAAATATCGTTGAAGAAGCCGGCATTCCGATTCGTTTTTTACGACGTGATGAAAATTTAGAAGTGATGGATCGTTATTTAACTAACGACAAACGTTATATCCCAATTGTTATTTTTATCGATAACGAAGGAAATGAAATTGCTAAGTGGGGACCAATGGCTCCAGAAGTTGAGTCATATGTATCAGAATTAAAACAAGATATTCCAGATAAAGAGAGTCCAGGATACAAAGAAGCATTTCAAAAATATGTTGATGAAATCGGAAACAAATTCACTACAGATAAAGAAATTTGGAATTATGTTTATGAAGATATGAAAAAAACATTACTGTAAGGCTAACATATTTGTTGGGACTGTGAAGAAGCGGTCCCGGCATACTAACTTGGAGGAAGTAATAGTGACACATATTCGTTTTGATTATAGTAAAACTAATTCATTTATTAACCAACAAACATTGTCAGAAATGAAATCAGATGTTCATTCTATCCACGAACAACTACATAATAAAACAGGATTAGGCAGTGACTATCTTGGATGGCTAAATTTACCGAATTCGTACGATAAGCAAGAATTCAGCAGGATTCAAGCCTCTGCGAAACAAATTCAAAAAGATAGCGATATTTTACTCGTTATTGGTATCGGTGGATCCTATTTAGGTGCTAGAGCAGCCATTGAATTACTTACTCATTCCTTTCAAAATGAGCTATCAAAAGAACAACGAAGAGTTCCAAAAATAATTTTTGTCGGACATCATATAAGTGCTACATATATGGATGAACTTTTTGACATTATCGGTGACCAAGATATATCCATTAACGTTATTTCTAAAAGTGGAACAACGACAGAGCCTGCAATTGCCTTTCGTATTTTCAAAAAGTTTTTAGAAAATAAATATGGTCAAATCGAAGCAAGAAAACGTATTTACGTGACAACTGATAAGGAGTCTGGAGCATTAAAGAGTTTAGCTGACCAAGAAGAGTATGAATCCTTTATTATTCCAGATGATGTTGGGGGAAGGTATTCGGTATTAACTGCAGTTGGATTATTGCCAATCGCTGTTAGCGGCATATCAATTGAAAGTATGATGGAAGGCGCGAAATTGGCAATGACCGAATTAGCTTCTCCAGACTTAGATTCAAACCCAGCATACCAGTATGCTGCGCTTCGTAATCTACTATATCAAGATGGAAAGCTTATTGAACTCCTTATAAGTTATGAACCACGTTTCCATTATTTTCAGGAGTGGTGGAAACAACTATTTGGTGAAAGTGAAGGAAAAAACGGAAAAGGTATCTTCCCGGCCGCAGCCAGTTTTTCAACCGATCTTCACTCTCTTGGACAATACATCCAGGAAGGAGAACGACATCTTTTCCAAACGATTCTACAAGTGGAAAAGTCGCGTAAAGATATCACCATCGAACTGGAAAAACAAGATATGGATGGTCTAAATTATTTGGCTGGAAAAACCGTTGATGAAGTAAATAAAAAAGCATTTGAAGGTGCATTGCTCGCTCACACAGATGGAGGGGTCCCTAATTTTGTTATCACTCTTCCTGAATTAGATGCATTTACATTTGGCTATATCGTATATTTCTTCGAAAAATCTTGTGCAATTAGCGGATATTTATTAGGAGTTAATCCTTTTGACCAACCTGGTGTAGAAGCATATAAAACTAATATGTTCCGCCTTCTTGGAAAACCAAATAATTAATAAGAAAATAACATTTAATACTTTCTTAAAAAAACTTTTAAATTTTTGTTTAAAATAAAAATACCTGGGTATACTTAGTAGTGTAAGACTTTCTCGTATTCCCCCTGTAGGCAAAGCGGTAATCGCTTTGCTCTTTTTTTGCCCTTTTTTATAAAGCCTATTCTACAATAGTCGTTTTTTGCGATTAACTTCTTTATAATAATTAATAACTGAAAGTAAGGAGGAAAAAAAGATGGTAGATTTTAATACAGTGTATGATCGAAAACATACTCACTCTTACAAATGGGATCATCTTCAAGCAGTGTTTAAAACGGAAGATGTATTGCCTATGTGGGTTGCTGATATGGATTTTAAAGCGCCTAAAGAGGTAAATGAAGCCCTAAAAAAACGTGCTGAACATGGAATTTACGGTTATACCGTAATCAATGATGAAATTCAAGAAAAAGTGGTGAACTGGGTCGAAAAGCAACATGACTGGAATATTAACAAAAACTGGCTTTCTTTTAGCCCTGGTGTTATTACAAGTTTACATATTGCCATTCAATCTTTCACCGAGGAAAATGATAAGATTTTATTGCAAACTCCCGTGTATACGCCGTTTTTCAATATTATCCGAAATGGGAAGCGCGAAGTAGTAGAAAATTCGCTAGTTTTTAATGGTGAAAAATATGAAATTGACTTTAAAGACTTTGAAGAGAAATTAAAACTAGGGGTTAAAGCATTTATCTTATGCTCTCCTCATAATCCTGTTGGAAGAGTATGGACAAAAGACGAATTACTCGAAATGGCTAGACTTTGTTTAAAATATAATGTACTTATTTTAGCAGATGAAATTCATGCAGATTTAGTATTTAACGACTATAAACATATTCCTGTCGCTTCTTTGTCAGAAGAAATAAGTAAACAAACGATCACATGTATGTCCCCTACCAAAACATTTAATTTAGCAGGATTACAAGCTTCTTTTTTAGTTACACCTGATCCGAAAAAAAGAATGATCATCAATCGTGATCTTGCTCAACAAGGTTTTAGTATGTTAAACACAATGGGTGTTATTGCTATGGAAGCGGCATATACCCACGGAGCAGCTTGGCTTAGCGAGTTAATGGACGTAATTGAAGATAATAAAAAGTATGTTCGAACGGTCTTAGAAAATGAAACAAATGGGAAATTAAACGTCATTGACTCTGAAGCGACCTATCTATTGTGGATCGATTGTAAAAAATTAAACTTAAGTGATAAAGATTTACAAACATTTATGATTGAACAGGCAAAAGTCGGTTTAAATCCTGGCTCTGCTTATGGAAAAGATGGCGAACATTTTATGCGTATTAATATTGCATGCCCAAAGGAAACTTTGCGTGAAGGTGTAAACCGAATTGTCCAAGCGGTAAACAAAATTTAATAAAATTTCATTTTAAAAAGTGACGGAAGTAATACGTCACTTTTTTTCTTTCTTATCAGTTGGATCTGACGGTTTTTCTTTATCGACTTCCCCTTTTTTCTCCTTAATTTCTCCACAAATAATCCGTTCACCTGAGTCTCCACTAATTTGGGTCATCCCATCATCTGCTTCACTCGTTATTACAAGCGATGTTCCCCCACTTTCTATTAGTGAATTTTTACCATTTAACAATGTTGCATCTTTAATGGTTAATTCAGTGTCTACTTTTCCATTAGTATCAACCTCTATGTTTGGAAGGTCGCCAATATGTGGCCCTTTAGGATTGAGTAAGCCATGTTTTTTCTTCTCAGGATTAAAATGATTTCCTGCACTTTTAAAATCAGGGGCTGTACATTTAGCTATTTCATGTACATGGACCCCATGAAACCCTGGAGTAAGTCCCTCTACCTTAAGAGCAATCTTTACACCATCCGGATCTTCCGTTAACTTAGCAGTACCAACCATATCTCCGTCTTTATTATACATATCTACCGTTTTTGCCGTTTTAGGCTGTGATGTAAACTGACAAGCAGTTAAAAAAAATATACTAAAGATAATCATCGTGAAACGCATACGGATAACTCCTTTTGCTTCTTTCATCTAGAATCTTTAGTATATGCCATTAGAACCGTTTTTAATCTATAGTAAATGTTTTTTATAAATGAAAAAAACTCTTTAATGAGAGTCTTTAAAGTTGTTGCTTTTATCATCTTGGTCAATAAATTGGTTGTTTAAATCATACTTTTCTTCAAAAAACCTTTCTTCTTTTTTTGATTTTTTGTAAAATAAGTACATTGTTGCAAGGGCACCAATCATAAAGATAACTAGCATTATAAAAGCAGGTATATATTCTGACTTATCTTCGGGAAAATATAAAAACTCCATAAACATCTAAACATCACGTCCTTTCCTACATTATATCAAATGTTGTCTTTTTATTTAACGAAACAAGATATTTTTCGTAAATTTGTTATATTTTAGTCATAGATGTCCATTTAAAACTAATCTTATTAGAAAGTTGCTTGTATTTTATCACACTATAATCTTATAGTGGCAACAAATTTTATATTACATCGGGAAAGTCTTTTGTACCATCACTTATAGCGATTTCTATAAAATAGTCCATAACGCAAGAAGAAGCAAGAAAATGAATATAATTTGGGCTGGCTTTTAAGACTAAATAAAAATACTACCTGAGTAGATTTAATATAAACGAATTGCATCTACATCGGTCTTTTCACATAAAAAATTAACCCTTATCACTGCAAGCGTAATATTACTAGCGTTTTGCAATGATAAGAGTAGGAGGTTTTTCCTCTATCAAAAGTGTATTATATCCCAATCAGCTATATGCTTTGGTTCTCGGAAATGTAATCGAAACATTTAATAAATAAAGTGCCACTTTTTCCTTCCAAAATTTTCGTAAAGATTATCCATTTTATAGTTTCCCGTAAGGAAGCTACATTTAATCCATTTAAAAATCCTTCATTTATTTAATTCTCAGTTTTAATCAATTTATGGGAAATCCCCAAAATAGACAGGCGCCTTTATTAAACTAGTGTCATAACATGTAATTAGTTAGATTAATATTTATTCAAAAGGAGAGTGAAAGCAATGAACGGTGAAGAATCACGTCAACGTAATGAAACAAGACATGTGCACCATCATCACCATCATCACTATCACCATGGTATGCACCATGAAATGCACCATGGTATGCACCATGAAATGCACCATGGTATGCACCATGAAATGCACCATGGCATGCACCACGAAATGCACCATGGTATGCACCACGGAATGCAACAAGGAATGCAACACAGAATGGATCCCGAATTGCAGCATTATTCTCGCTAATAGTGGATTATAATCCCTTACTCTTAGCAATGAGACTCGATCCTTCATATTAATTTATTAAGTTTAGTGAAAGGTTCGTTTTCCTGAACCTCAATAATATTATATTTAACAAGCAACTTATTTTTAATATGTGCGACAAAAAATCTAGAGTGAATTTTATATTCCTCTAGATTTATTTTTAAAAAACCACTTTGCGGTTAATTACAAACTATTTTGTGATACTTCCATATTCTTAATATCCTTCCCTCAATTTGTTAATCATTTCAACATATCTTCCTGAGTTAACATTTAGTGAAGTTTGTAGATCGACTATATAAATGTCTACCTCCTCCACGTCCAAAATGATCTATTGCTTCACAACTAATAACACTCCAAACTCTTACGTTTACATCAAGATGATCTAGTTGTATAGCTGTACCGGTGTTGTTTTGAGGCTGTTACCTCCTTGCGGTATAGACTCAAGGTGAAATAGTTCCATTTTTGACGAACTTTTCGTTATCTGAGTCTAGTCTCTAGCCAGATCCATTTGAAAAAATACTTTTCCGTCTGTCGTCGTAAAGTTAGAATTTGTTAGTTCTAACCTACTAGTGGATCAGTTTTATTCTTTAATGATTTATTAACGTCTTTTAATACATTTTCAACGCCACAGAAATTTGAAATCGGTAATTATCAGGGCTACTTCTTTTAGGGCTAATTATATTTTGAAATTCAAAACTATTGATATAACTAGCTTTGCGAACCACTAGACATACCATTGTATTTTTGTAACAATAAGAGTAATAAGTACTTCTAAAAGGAGGAATATCCTTAGTGATAAACATTGGAGATATCGTAAAAACACGGTATAATTCTGGTACATACATAGGTGAAATGTTAGAAGATAAAAGGAACTTTTATCTTGTAAAAGTGCTTGCTGTGTTAGAACACCCAACTCAAGGTGATCTTCATAACCGAGGTCAAGTGAATGGAGTGGCCTTCCATGAGAGAAAAGCACTCGCTTTTGAAGAAAAAATGAATGCGCGTAAAAGAGACACGCAACTTTATGAGGGAGAAATACCGAATTATGCAGACTCTTTAAAAATTGCAGTAGAAAGAATGAAAAAACAGTTACAAGAGCTAGATTCGGAATTCGGTAATCTTTCTCTCTCAAGGATTAGTGATTTAGAAGAACACTATTATAATAAAATTTTTCATTAATAGAAGGAGCGAATAAGGATGAGTATACATATTGGTGCAAAAAAAGGAGATATCGCAGAAACGATTTTGCTTCCAGGAGATCCACTACGTGCAAAGTTTATTGCGGAGAATTTTTTTGAAGACGTTGTTCAATACAACGAAGTAAGAGGAATGTATGGATTTACGGGGACATATAAGGGAGAGCGTATTTCGGTTCAAGGTTCTGGAATGGGAGTGCCATCTATCTCCATTTACGTAAATGAGCTAATTACGGAATATGATGTGAAGCGATTAATTCGGGTTGGAACTTGCGGAGCAATGAAAGAAGATGTGAAAGTCCGTGATGTTATTTTAGCCCAAGGATCAACGACTGATTCACAGATAAATCGCCAGACTTTTGGCAGTATTGATTACGCACCTTTGGCAAATTTTAATTTGCTTAAGACCGCCCATGATATCGCTAAGGAAAAAGGATTAAAAACTCATGTGGGCAATGTGTTTACAAGTGATATATTTTACCGAGATAACGGAGAAGAACTTAATGCATTATTAGCACGTTACAATGTGCTGGCTGTGGAAATGGAAACAACAGCACTTTATACTTTGGCAGCCAAATATGATCGTGAAGCTCTATCTATTTTAACAGCTTCTGACCATGTCATTACCGGGGAACAGACAACCTCTGAAGAAAGACAAACGTCCTTCCAGGAAATGATGGAACTTGCATTAGAAACAGCGATAAAGTAATTTTTAAACTAACTGACGTTTCATGCAAGAAGTTATGCGTTCAGTGAGAGGGTGGTGTATCAGTTGGCTCAATTATTTACAAATTTCCCGTTAGTTTCAGCACTAGCTGCAATTTTATTTGCGCAAGTTGTCAAAGTTCCAATTCAATTTATTGTCACGAGAGAGTTTACACCAGGACTTGTGTTTGGAACAGGTAGTATGCCAAGCAGCCATTCAGCTGCTGTCTCTGCATTAACAACAGCGATCGGAATATCAGAAGGAGTTCAATCGATTCCTTTTGCGATTGCTTTCGTCTTTAGTATCATTACTATGTTCGATGCATCGGGCGTACGACGAGAAGCTGGAGAGCATGCGATCATTTTAAATCAACTCGTTAAAGACTTTCAAAAATTTATAGACGAAGCGTCTCACTGGCATGACAAAGCTGAATACGAAAAAATAGCTGAATTAAAAACCCTTTTAGGACATAAGCCAATTGAAGTATTTGTTGGTGCACTAACCGGTATCGGAATTGCGTTTTTAATTTATCCACTTTTCTAAGCAAAAAAAAGATCTATCTCTAATTCGATAGGTCTTTTCTTATGTAAACTTATGATTCCAAGTTAAATTGTTCTCTAAAAACTTGTAAGGTTTCATTGTTATTCAGTACTTCCAGCTCTGTTTCAGTAATAGTTCCATTTCCTTGTTTTACAATATACACTTCTAATTCTTTTTTTCCCCATTTTGAATATACTTCTTCAACAGTATCAAAATATAGATCTATTTTATTTCCTTTTATTGCTCCACCAATATCTGCAACTACGCCGTAGCCATAATCAGGGATATATAAGATGGTCCCTAAAGGAAATACAGATAAATCAGCTGCAATAGTAGAATATAAATCTCTTTTTACTTTTATCCCAGAATACGTTATTCCATATTCGGGGTGATCAGGTGATTTACCAGTTGATTCAACCCCTGCCGTATAACCTGTTGCAGTAACAGTAGCACTTGGGTATTGACCAAAATCAATCGCCTCTTCTAATGTTTTTGGTTCCGCAATTTCTTCACTTGAAATGTACTCTTTTCTTTCCATTAACTGGTTTAAATGTTTTTTAGGTAAATGAAACTGTCTTTCTTTAACATTATCTGTATTGTCAATACTCTCTTCCGTGATTTCTAATGCAAAGCTTTCCTTTACATCAAAAATAGTTACATTCGAAATAGAACTAATGGTTGTGTATACGGCACCAATAAATAGTAGTAAAAGTATAGCCCTATACATTAGTTTTAGAATAGACATTTATAACACCTCTCTGAAAATCATCATTTCCATTAAGGTAGATATCTATTCATGTTTTAACAAATTTTAATCTAATAGTAATAGATTATTAATAATACCGTCCTAATTTCAGGGTATTTACCCTTATTTTTACTAATTTAAAACATCTGATAACCACTTTTTCGTAAAAATTTAATGACGATTCCCGACACAATCGTCCCAACTAATCCAGACGACAAAATAACGATATCAACTAGTGCCAATGATGTCATTTTAGAAAACGTACTTGAAAATGCCTCACCCGGCGAAGTAAAATAATCTCCTATGCTACTATCTCCAACAATTAGCGCAATAACGAATGGATAGAGAATTGCCATCAGCCAAGTCCTTCTTAACAGCATATTTAAAATAAAGGCTATTCCAAAAAAAATAACAAAGTATAATACCATAGATACGATTAATTGAATCAATGAATTTTCCCCTTTCAAGCGTAACATAACGAAAACTGCCACGAAGGAGGTGCCAGTTATTCGGTAAATTTATTAATCTTCTCGATAATCTCATACTAATTTTATAGTTAGATTACAAAAAAAGCAAAGACAAGCGATTTTATTTTAGGAAAACAAATATAAATTGTGAACAGTTTAATGAGCATAAAATTACTTTTTATAAGGTTATGGCCTTTTTGAAGGCTTATCTGTTTATGATAAAATAAAAATAAGGTAGAATTGTCGTTATAGTGTGGAGGGAAAACGATGACAGATAAAATATATGATATTACAATTATTGGAGCAGGTCCAGCAGGGTTGTTTACTGCTTTTTATGGTGGAATGCGTCAAGCAAGTGTAAAAATAATTGAGAGTTTACCTCATACAGGTGGACAATTAACAGCTCTTTATCCAGAGAAATACATTTATGATGTGGCAGGATTTCCTAAAATTCGTGCGCAAGAACTAGTAAATAATTTGGAAGAGCAGCTCAAACTGTTTGATTCAACGTTAGTACTCGGTCAGTCGATTGAAATGGTGGAAAAATTAGAGGATGGCACATTTAAATTAACATCTCATACAAATGAGGTCCATTTATCAAGAGTGATCATTATTACTGCCGGGAATGGAGCATTCGAACCTAGACGACTAAATATTAAAGGTTGCGAAAAATTTGAAGGAAATAGTTTGCATTATTTTGTTAACGATATGAATCAATTTAAAGATGAGAATGTCGTTATATTAGGTGGTGGAGACTCTGCAGTGGATTGGGCTCTTATGCTTGAGCCGATTGCTAAAAAAGTCACTCTCGTTCACCGTCGGGATGAATTTAGAGCACATGAAGGTAGTATCCATCAATTAAATAATTCTTCAGTTGATATTTTAACTCCTTTTGTTCCTACAGATATTGAAGGAGAAGACAAAATTGAACGACTTGTCTTTCAGGAAACAAGAGGCGAAAAAATTATTAAAATGGATGTTGATTCTGTGATCTGTAATTATGGGTTTATTTCAAGACTTGGACCAATTGCAGACTGGGGATTAACAATTGAACGCAACAGCATCATTGTAAATTCTAAAATGGAAACAAATATACCAGGAATTTATGCAGTTGGGGATATCAATACGTATGAGGGCAAAGTAAAACTGATTGCTACTGGATTCGGAGAAGGTCCTACTGCAATCAATAATGCTATGCAATATATGAATCCAAAAGCAAGAATTCAACCACGACATTCAACAAGTATGTTTTAAAAAACGAAGATAAAAAGAATCTGCTCGCTCCTTGCGGTCAGATTCTTTTTTATTCATACTGTACTAAAACGAAAGCTCTACGCTTGTAAATTAACAATCACCAGGTGTACCTACTTTATCTTTCGTTCGGAAAGAAGATCCGCAACCACAGGAAACAATTGCATTTGGATTGTTAATGCTGAATCCTCCACCCATCATGTTCTGTTTAAAATCAATTTCTGTATTTTCGATAATTGGTATATCTTGTTTAAAAATAACTACCGGAATTTCATTTATTTCAAAAACGGAGTCTAGTTCTTCATTCACCTTATCATCAAACCCAAGAGAATAGGAAAGTCCGCTACATCCTCCGCCTTTTATACCAAAACGTAGTTTACTCTCTTTCGTTTCATCTTTCATCATTTCTTTTATCTGCTTTTGAGCATTATCTGTAATTGAAATAACCAATGTTACAACCTCCTTTTTGAATATTTCAACCGTCTTATATTAAGTATACAAACTGATTAATCTTCGTTCAAATAATTGATACGTAAAATATTTAGTTAATCGGCTGAATACCATAAGATTCAATCACATTAAAAACAGTTTTTAGATTAGGATTTCCTTCAGCAATTATTTCGTTATTCATTAGTAATACAGGATAAAATCTATCTTCTTCTATGATATGTTCAATGAACTCTCTATGTTTATCATCGCTTTGCTTTTGATCCATATCAATATATGTGTAACGAAATTTTTCCACACCAAATTTACGACCGATAGCTGCTTGTAACCATTCAAACGTATCCCATGAACCAGGTGCCCCAACGCAACTTGGACATATTTCTTTACGTCCATACACTGTTATTTGAAGTGGTGATTTCATTCGTCCTTCTCCCTTCCATTTATATTTATTCTTACGTGGGACGATTTATCATCATTTTACTACATTAATAACTTCGAATAATTTTTCGTCATATTAGATATTAATTTAATCTGTAATGTAATTCGTTCAGTTAAACAAAAATAGTATAGCTTAATTAAAAATTAAAAGGAATAACTGATTCATCCTATTAGTTATTTGAATTCTTTTCGTTTACAAAAAGAGAGAAAGAAGCTAAAATAAAAGTAGATTAACTTTATAATTATTTACTTCATATAATATATCATGTTTGCCTATAATGTTTTTACATTATCTGGGGAGGAGAAATACAAAAATGAAAGAACAAGTTCAAGAAGTCTTAAATAAATTACGTCCATTTCTACTACGTGATGGTGGAGACGTTGAATTGATTGACGTAGATGAAAATGGTGTTGTTCAGTTACGTTTAATGGGAGCATGTGGTAATTGTCCAAGCTCTGCAATTACGTTAAAAGCAGGTATCGAACGAGCATTAACTACAGAAGTACCAGGCGTTACCGAAATTGAACAAGTATTCTAAATTTATGGAATGGCAGACAATTTAAAGTCTGCCATTTTATTTTTTTAGTAAACAGGAGTTTTAGCGGTCTTACCTTGAAAAACAAGGTCAATATTTTCCAAGCATAAGGTCAGCATATTCTCTCTTGTAGTAACAGAAGCTGAACCAATATGAGGTAATAATACAGCGTTTTTTAATTTTGTAAGCGGTTGTGCTGAATTAATTGGTTCATTTTTAAACACATCAAGACCTGCCGCTCGTATTGTCTTTTGTTTCAATGCCTCAGTAAGTGCATCTTCATCCACTACCCCACCACGTGACACATTAATAAAAATTCCCGACTCCTTCATTTTTTGAAATGCATTTTGGTTAAATAAGTTCGTTGTTTCTTCTGTTAAAGGTACTAATGAAACGACGAAATCAGACTCCTCCAATAGTTTATCAAACGAAACATATGTAGCTTGAAGTTGTCGTTCTGCATGTATATTCCTAGTCCGATTATGGTATAAAACATTCATTTGAAATCCTTTAGCTCTTCTGGCAACCGCTTCCCCAATACGTCCCATACCAACAATTCCAATTGTTTTATGATGAATATCTGTACCAGCAAGCATAAATGGAGACCAATCTCCCCACTCGTCATGATAAATAGTGTTAGTCGCTTCAATTAATCTTCTTGCGGTAGCCATTAGGAGAGCAAAAGTTAAATCAGCTGTCGTCTCTGTTAATACATCAGGTGTATTCGTCACAATTATTTTTTTGTTCTTCGCTGCAGCTACATCAATATTATCATAACCAACTGCCATGTTTGCGATAATTTTTAAATGAGAAGCATGTTCAATAAATTTCCGATCAATTTTTTCAGTTAATAAGCATAGTAAACCGTCTGCCTCTTTTACTCTTTCAAACAATATTTCTTCAGGTATAGGTGTTTTTTCATCTTTCCACATATTAATCTCATATCGGTCATTAAAAGGACTTAGTAAATGTTCTGGAATTTTTCTCGTAATATAGATTTTTGGCTTGCCCACTATGCCCACCTCTTCTATAATCATTTGCTCCCATTTTACCATAGCTCCTTATAACTAAACAGTTCCAAGTTAAGAATATCCGTGCTAAACTGTACATATGGTATAATTTAACGGTTATTTTTCCATCCTTATTGTTGAGAGAGAGTGGTGAAATGCATGCAGGAAAAGCAAAGCGAATTAGAAAGAGTTGCTCGTGAATGGTTAGAAGACAGAGGCGTAACGATCAACGATATTGCAGAATTGGTTTATTATTTACAATCAGGGTATTTTGAAAATTTAAGTATGGAAGTTTGTATCCATAATGTGAATCGTGTTCTTTCTAAAAGAGAAGTTCAACATGCCATTTTAACAGGGATCCAGCTTGATAAATTGGCGGAAGAAAATAAACTGAGTGAGCCTTTACAAGATATTATCCATCGTGATGAAGGACTTTATGGTATAGATGAAGTCATTGCTTTTTCGATAGTCAATGTATATGGATCAATTGGTTTCACTAGTTATGGCTATATCGACAAACAAAAGCCGGGAATTCTGAAAAAATTAAATGACCATACAGACGGCAATGTTCATACTTTCTTAGACGATATTGTTGGCGCGATAGCAGCAGCTGCCTCCAGTCGTCTCGCCCATTCATCTGCGGGTGATATTATCGATTAAAAAAAGCTTAAGATTAGTTTCTTAAGCTTTTTCAAATAACCACGACTTTAAGTCTTCCATCACATAAGTTGGTTGCACCTCTACGACTTGTAAATCTTCTTTTGTACTGTATCCAGTCAATACCATTAACGTGTCTATTTGTGCGTTTATACCCGCTTGTATATCTGTATGATAATTATCCCCTATCATGAGCAGCTCCTTATTACTTATACCGATTTTCTTAATCGCCTCTTCCATTATAATTGACTCTGGTTTACCAATACAAACAGGTTCTACTCCTGTGCTATAAGAAATAACAGCTCCAATCGAGCCATTTCCTGGTAATAGGCCTATCTCCGTTGGAATCGCGGCATCCTTATTAGTTAGTATAAATTGTGCCCCATCTCGTACGAGAAGACAAGCTTTTGCGAGCTTATCGTAAGTTACTTTTCGATCCAATCCTACAATTACATAATCACAATTGACATCAGTTACGATTAAATCTTCATTTTCCAATGCATGTATTAAACCTGTTTCTCCGATAACATAACAATGCGCTTGCTTGTTTTTTTCCTTAATATATTGGGCAGTGGCCATTGCTGAAGTCAGTATATTTTCTTCATCAGCTTTAATTCCCAACCCATTTAGTTTTTTTAAGATCATTTCTATCGTATATGTCGCATTATTTGTAATAAATAAGTATGGATAGTTTCGTTCAATTAAGTAGTCTATAAACTCTTTCGCTCCATCAATTAGTTCATTTCCACGAAAGATTGTTCCATCTAAATCAATTAGATATCCTTTATAATTCATTTAAACCTCCAACAACTGGCTAAATTTTTAATTTTCAGGCTTCGTAACTTTCCAACAGCAATATTTTCCGCCTTTTGTCATACAAGATGTAGAAATAACGTCGCTGTTAGGAAATAGCCCTTTATAAATATCTTTCTCATTTTTACAAATTTCTACATAGTTTGAAGCTAAGTTATAAATGGGGCAATTGAAGTTTCTAATTTCGTAGTCACCAGCTGCTGTTTTTTCGTACTCCAGCATATAGCCTTTCTCTTCTAGAACAGCAATCATGTCATTAATTTTTTCATCAAAATTATTGGTAGTTAAACGATGGAGAAGCTCTTTTTCCTCTCGTTTTTTTCTTTGTAGTAATAACTCAGACACAGCCTCTTTACCTTGTAATTCCTCCAAATCTTCTAATAATTCCATTGGTAACTCTTCATATTGATTTGGAAAAGTGTCGTGTCCCTTGCCAGTCAAACTATATAAATAATAAGGACGACCAATATTTTGTTTAACCAATCTTTCTTTTACGAAACCTTGCCTAATCAGATCATTTAAATGGCGTCTGACTGCAACTTCAGAAATAGTAAAATAGTCCACTATGTTTTTAATGGATATCTCATTGTCTTTTTTTAATATTTGTAGAACTTTTTCTTTTGTCGTCGCTCTTTTATTCATGAGATTCCCTCCTAGGGCTCATTGGCAAATGCATTCGCAACTCCCAGCTCATTATCCAGATACGTCCGAATATGAGAACTAAACTTTTTAAATATATCTATATTCGAAAACAACACATTTTTAATATCTTCATGATCTACAGATAAATAATTTTGAACGATTATTTGTCTTAGATCAATAATTGCCTTATAATTTTTCTCTTCTTCCTCTGGTAACACTTTTTCATCGATTAATATATCGACAATATCATGATAACTGCCTGGATCTCTCATAATAAAACCATCGATCATAAGATTTCCTACATCAATTATTGATTCAATAACAACATGGACTAATCGTTCCAACCCTAATTTTTCTATCAAGGTAGAATATTGTTTATCTTTTATTTCTTGTAAGAGTGTATCCATATGTGAAATAATTTCTTCAATTTCACTTCGATTAACAAAGTACATTTAATAATCCCTCACTTAAGCCATTCTCCCTTTATCATACCATAAATATATATAGTTCTAAATAATTAGATTGCAAGTAACGATTCACTTTATTTCCCTTTTGAGTGAAGCCAATCATTATGTTAATAATTTATTACCAAATCATTAAGAGAACGCGTAAACAGTAGATTTCAACACCTTCCATGATATAATTGATATATGGTCTACTTTCGAAAGGATGAGTGGTATGTCTAAAGTAATTAATCTAAAAGTAAAGAATAATTTGATAAATCTGGACGCTACTGAAATTGCTGAGCTAATTAAGGCAAAACAAGTAACTAGTGAAGAAGTTACTTCAATCTTAATCGATCATATACAGAAAGTGAATCCTGCATTAAATGCAGTTATTGAAGATCGATTTAGTGAGGCAAAGAAAGAGGCCAAACAAAAAGATAAAGAAATTGATTCCGTTAATTGGGATCTTCAACCGCTATACGGAGTTCCACTTAGTATTAAAGAATCATTACACGTTAAAGGTATGAAAACGACTGGTGGAATTGTACATAGAAAAGATTTAATTATGTCAACAGATTCCGATGTAGTACATAAATTAAAACGAGCTGGTGCAATTATCTTATGTAAAACAAACACTCCATCCCTTTGTTTTTGCCATGAAACGGACAATAAACTGTATGGAAGAACGAATAATGCTTGGAATAAGAAACGCACTGCTGGTGGCTCAAGTGGTGGTGAAGCAGCTCTTATTGGGGTTGGAGGGACTCCTGTCGGCATGAGCTCAGACATTGGAGGCTCTATTCGATTTCCAAGCCATTTTAACGGAGTAGTTGGATTTAAACCTGGAAAATTTCAAGTTTCCTCTGAAGGTCATTTTCCACCTGATAATATTCCTTTAAAAACAAGAATGTCCAGTATAGGTCCGATTGGAAAAACGGTCCGTGACGTTCAATTAGTTTATGAAATAATAAAAGAAAAGAAAGAGAAAAAAGCTTTTTATGAAAAAATGCAAATAGAAATATTACCTAATGACAATGGCTTTCCTCTCTCTAAACAAACTGCACTCTTTATGGATAAAATCAGTGAGTATCTAAAAGATTTTTATCAAACAAATATATCCATTCCTCCTTATTTCAATGATAGTGCTACTATTTGGCAAGAAATAATGTCTATTGATGGAGGGAAAGAAATTAGGGATTTAGCATTTAATAGTGATCGCCCTAATATTTGGAAGTCTTATATGCAAGAAAAAATGACGAAAAAAACTCCTGTCCATCTGTATTTGTCTTGGGCTCTACTTGGTGCTAATCTATTTAAACCGTCCAAAAAGAGAAAGAAAGAGATAGAGGCATTTATCGAAGAGGGAGACAGAGCTTTAAATAGTTACTTAAAAAATCGCTTGCTCATATTCCCAGTTTATCATTGCAGTGCCTTAAAACATGGGGACTTATTTAAAGAAATTTTCTCAATAAAAAAAACATATACAGAATATATGCCTTATATTGCGTACGCTAATGTTTGGGGCCTACCATCTCTAACTATCCCGATTGGATTCGACGAAAAACATTTGCCTATTGGTATTCAAATTATGAGTAGAAATGAAAATGAACATGCCATATTTAAATTAGGAAAATTACTGGAAAGTAAGTTTGGCGGGTATATTAGAAGCACTATTTATGATTGATGATCAATCATTTCTGTAACAAAATTCCATCACTTTTACCCTTATACATCTTCGTTAATAGGAGACAATAACCTTGGAAAGGATGATGGAAATGCAGAAAGAAAAAGACAACGAAAAATATGATAATCGATTTTCTGAGATATCAAACGTAGAACAACAACATGACATTTTGATTCCTGAAGAGTTTCCTGAAGGAGCATTTGGGTCTCCAATTCATAAACATACAAAAGTAGAAAGTAAATCAACGGAATGGGAAAAAGGGCAACAGCGTTCAAGTGCTTTTGTCTTTCCCGACCAAGAACAGCACGACGATTTACCACGTCGGGCACCTGGGTCACATCCTCTACATGATGAATGAGTGGTATGCGCGGTTAGTAGTAAACTAATCGCGCTTTTTTAATCGACCTTTTTTAAAACGAAATATGCACAACCAAAATTACAATACTCGTAAATATAATCATCTAATGTATTAATTTTAGTATCGAATGATGCTTTTGCATTTTCTTCACTATAAAATCCTTTTAACCTTAATTGGTTATATCCCCAATCGCCGACAATAAAATCATATTTCTTTAAAACATCTGCATAACGTTCATTAACTGCTTCTTCTTGAAAACCATCTTTTATATTTTTAATTAATTCGTATTTTTTTCCATTTAATTCAATCATTTTAATCTCCTCGCTGTTTATACGTTTTAGTTTATCATATTTAACAGAAATTTAACATGTATGAAAAACAAAATTTATTCCACAATAAAACATAAGTTTTTAATTAGATTATAAAGGAGTTACTATGTTGCAACTAACATATCGGCTTTTATGTGTATTATCTATTTTACTTATTGTAATCAATTCTTTCACATATTTACATATACTTGCAGCTGAGAAAGAAAACAAATATCCAGAACGATTTGCGCTTTATAAAAAAACAGAGGCAATATCACTTGTTCCATGGTATTACTTAGCTGCTATGGACCAATATGAACGAAATATTGATTTAGCAAAGTCACGCGAAGATCCTCTAGTCTCCATAAATTTCCCAAAAGAATTGTGGTATGGGTTAGGTAATAGCCAACAAATAAACAATATCGAATATATTGAATTATTTAACGGTATAGGAAAAGATGGAAACGGTGATGGAAAAGCTGATCCTAACAATCCAGAAGATATTTTATATACTACTGCCATATTACTAAAGAAAAACGGCTTATCAGATGAAGATATAAAGATCAGTTTATGGGACCATTACAAAAGAGATTTATCCGTTAAAACGATTACGAATAACGCAAAAGTATTTAAACATTTTCAATCAATTGAATTGAAAGATCGTGATTTTCCTGTAGCAATAGACCATAATTATACTTATCGCAGTACTTGGGGAGCTGGTAGAGGTTTTGGGGGTAGACGTATTCATGAAGGTACTGACATTTTTGCCAATTACGGTACTCCTGTAAAATCGACCACATACGGTGTTGTTGAACTAAAAGGATGGAATTTATATGGCGGATGGCGAATTGGAATACGGGATATTTTTAATATTTATCATTATTATGCTCATCTTAATGGTTACAATGATGAAATACAAGTTGGAGATATTGTGAAACCAGGAGATGTTTTAGGTAGTGTTGGTTCCAGCGGTTATGGGCCCCCTGGTACTTCTGGAAAATTTCCTCCTCATTTACATTATGGAATGTATCAGGATAATGGGAGGAATGAATGGTCATTTGATCCATATCCATATTTGAAAAGATGGGAAAGAATGTCTTTAGATAAAAAAAGCAACTAATTTATAAATAAGAAAAGTAAAATTATTTCAATGTTTCACTTTATGAAGTATCAAGCTTACTATGAGGCTAAGATTTTCATCAAAGAAAAGTCGAACTATACGGTTTCTTATGTTCCAGCTGCTTTAGTTTTTTATCGTTGAGATAGAAAAATTGAATTCATAAAAAATGGTTTTTATTATCACAAAATGATAATAAAAACCATTCTCATTATTTAGTACCTATATTCACAAATCCACCCAGATTATCTTCCTTTTGCCTTATTAACAGCATTTACGATACTGGCGACAAGGCCTCCCCATATAATGACGATACCGATTACCATCATAATAAGTGCACTAGCGCTCATCATTTTCACCTTCCTCAAGGTTAAATTTTACATTTCATGTTAGTTATTAACGTTACTAATGTCCTCCGTTTCTTCCTTGGCGCTCGTATTTGATCTCCATTTGATAAGCGAGAAAACAATACCAATTACAAGGGCTCCTATGGCAACTGCCCAACCGCCCCACATAATAAACATATTTGAATAACCTTCATAGTTACCCGTTTCTGTATCGAAACCTCTCATTATGTTTAATCTCAATAAGTCGATCATCATCCAGCCAAGTACTATTGGAGTAATAACGGCTAAACTAATCGTCCACCACGAACCAAGTTTAATATCCGAGATCTCGTTTGCATGGTTCTTAAATAAGCCTAGTTTACGTAAAATCCATGCAATTAAGATGACTTCTACTAAACCTAATGCAGCGACTCCAAATTGGTTAATAAAATAATCTGCAGCGTCTAAGAAATATAATCCACCTTGGGTTGCAAAAATTATCGAGAGGATTGCCGCTAGCCCCCCTCCAAATAGTACTGATTTTGTTCTAGAAATATTAAATTTCTCTGCAACTCCGGCAACAAACGTTTCAACAATTGAAATTAACGAGGTCAGTCCTGCCAATACGAGTGATAAGAAAAATAGTAAACCGAAAAACTCATTAAAGGCCGGAAACTCATTGATAATTGCCGGGAATACGACAAATGCTAACCCTACTCCACCTGCAACAACTTCATCAATACCTACGCCTTGTGAAGTCGCCATAAATCCTAGGATTGCGAAAACTCCAATACCAGCTAACAACTCAAAACCTGAGTTACTAAATCCAGTAATAAAAGCATTATTTGTTATGTCCGATTTTTTAGGTAAGTAACTTGAATAAGTAATCATGATAGCGAATGCAATCGATAAACTAAAGAATATTTGACCATATGCAGCTACCCAAACATGTGGGGATAAAATTTGAGTAAAGTCTGGTTTAAAAAATGCATCTAATCCTGTTAATGCTCCAGGTAATGTAACTGCACGAATAACAACGATTAGAAAAACGATTACTAGAGTTGGTATCATTATTCTGTTAGCGATTTCAATTCCACGTTTAACTCCACGTATAAGTACACCAAGCACAATGATCCATACAATGATCAACGGGAAGAATACACCAGGTACGAGGCTGCCCATTTGTCCTGGAACGTCAGCAAGATGTAAATAATCTCCAAATAAAAATCCTTCTGTATCCTCGCCCCACGATAAATTAATTGAAAAATATGAGTACGATATTGCCCAGGCAATAATTACTGAGTAATAAGTAGCAATTACAAAGGCTACGGCTACTGCCCACCAACCAATTCCTTCTGCTTTTTTGGTCATACGACGATACGTGAGTGGTGCGGAACCGCGATATTTATGTCCCATTGTAAATTCCATAATTAAAATAGGAATTCCAGCGGTTAATAACGCGAAAAGATAAGGAATAAAAAATGCTCCCCCACCGTTCTCATAAGCAACTGCCGGGAAACGCCAAATATTTCCTAATCCAACTGCTGAACCAATTGCGGCCAATACGAATCCGGCTCTCGTCCCCCATTGTGAACGTCCTTCCATCATTTACTTCCCCCTTTATGGTAGACAGGCATTTTAATATACAAAAAATCCCTGTCATTAATTGTTAATATTATAGCAATAGTTTATATTTATGTCAAAATACATTTTATTTTCTATCAATTTAAATTAGTTACATTAATTATTCGGTTTTTGGCTTTCTTGGAACAGAAATAGAAGGTCCACCTGAATCTCCAGCATTATAAAATTCCGGGACATCGCCCATAATCACTCTTGAATCAATAAACACATTTGTACTAACTTCAGCAGTCGCTGTTGAGAAAGGCACAACAATTTTAATATTTACATCTACTGGAATATATATTTCAACTAAGGCAGCATTAACTCCAAATTCTTTTACTTCATGAACAACATCAGAACGTAGACTACCAATTATTTCAAAATGGACAGGTATTTTCGGTCCTAAGTTTGCTAATACGGTATTCCCAGTCGCTTGACCTAAAGGTATTTCTACTACTGTAGGATCTTTTGCAGCCAAATCTCCAACTGAATCTCCAAACTCGATTGGTTGTAAATCTGGATCATTTACATCTATCTGTTGGCCTTTGTTCATCCCATATAAGAAATACTCTGCTCTTTCGGTAGTCGTTCGTAACGCTCGATTTACCGCATCTGCATCCCAACCTAATGTAGCAACATTTCCGTTATTATCCATTTGAATATCAACCAGATCATCAAAACTTATATTTTCAGTTGATTTTACGGCTGAATTAATCGTTCTTGTTGCAAATTCAATAGTTTTTTCATTTGCAATATCCATTAAAGTCGGCCTTATTCCCCGATCAATTAACCATAAACTTAAGATAATGACGGCTAAAAATATCATTGTTGTGAGTAATAATAAATAACGAACTGGAGGTGGTGACCTTCTTCGGGTAAAAACTCGCATTTGATTTTGTCGCAAAATAAAAACCTCCCTAAAACAATATATGATTGTTTTAAAGAGGTTAGACTAGTTGTCTTATGCTTTAAATAGTCTTCGGTTGATGATTTATTAAGCAATTTTTAATAATGCTTCTTTCCCTAACATACCTACTTCCCATCCATGTTCTCTTGAAGCATCTGTAATCCGTTCTAAAGGGGCATCAAGTAATTGATCAATAGTTCTTACACCCACTGCTCTCCCAGCGATCACTTTTCGTTCTTTTAATTTTTCATTAAGAATGTCAACATCTAGTGCGGCGCACATAATATAACCAATCTCATTACTTACTATTAACAGATTAGTCTTCGGTAATTCTACGCGGATCGCGGTAAAAATATTGCCTTCAATTTCAACCGGATTAATCGTAATCACCTAATCACTCCTTCTCATATTACCACTATAATGTATGCAAAATGATTAGATTTGACACTATTATCGAGTATGTCCGTAATCCTTTAGTGTTTCTACTAATAGGTCACGTAAAAACTCAGGTAGAAATAAATCTTTTTTCTCCGACTTTGCAATCTCCGGAAGAAGTCTTCCAAACGTAAATATATCGGCAGTAACTAATTTATATTTTTTATCAGGTTGAAGGGGGGCATCATTAAAATATACTTCTTTTACAAATTCTTGTCCGTTGGCATGAAACGCTGTTTTGACATCCAATTTTGCAAACACCATGCGACCAATGATAACCCCACGAAACCCAAAACCTTTTAATTGGAAGTTAATAAATTGATCTGTAAGCGAAGCGCGAATAACTTCGAGAAGTTCATCACCTGTTAAATATACAACACAAGGATTAATCGGGTGAGGACAAATACGATGTACATCTTTATATGTAACGTCTCCGGCAGCGAAATCATCCAATAATAATCCAGCATTTAACATACCACAGTCAGCATTTGTCCATTCAACTAGTTTTTCTGTCAATCTCTTAATAATTGGAGTTTCGGATAACCAATCGACTTGTATTGGTTCTTCTATCCGGATAATTTTTTTTCCAAGAATTTTATCAACCTTTTCATTCATCGTTTCGATTTCTCGTTCTGTTTTAGCATCTTTTGGTAAATGAGTAATGTTTGTTGTATAAGCTTCCTTGTTAATTAATTTATTCGCAGTATGGTCCCAAGTGAGCCGAACTTCCCCTACATACGCACAATGTTTACCACCTGCAGTTAATAATGTATTATCAACCACCTCACCGGTACGTAAGAGATGATGCGTATGACCGCCAATAATGACATCAATATCATTATATTTCCTTGCTATTTCTTGATCTTCATTTATCCCAAGGTGAGATAGCAACAAAATAATGTCAGTCTTACCTTTCAGCTTGATAAGCTCTCTTTCAATTGCTTCATGTGCCAAGTCTACATGCCAGCCTAGTAAATGATAATAAGGATTAAATGGTGCTGTAAGGCCGATAAATCCAATTTTTACTCCATGTCGAGATTCAACTATTTTTGATGTATGTAACCAAGATGGGTTTTCAGATAATATACATTGCAGATTTGAACAAATAACATCAAAATTTGCTTCATCATACAGATGATAAAAATCTTCATGAGCGAGCGTAATTCCTTCATTATTGCCGACTGTTACCAGATCATAGCTTGCATCATTTAGTAATTTTACATTTGCTTTGCCCATGGTCGCTTCCGTAATCGGGTGTACACGGTCTAAATGATCACCTATATCAATTGTCCAAGAAGATTCCTGACGTTCAGAACTCTCTTGACGTTTTTTCTTTAAAAATGTAACTACTTGTGGCCAGTGTTCAAAATAACTATGTAAATCATTTGTGTAATAAAAGTGAATATGTTCCTTCATCTAATTTCTCCCTAGTGAAAACTTTCAATAATTAATCGAATTGCAGCAATTACGATGACAATCCGTAGTATCCATTCCAACGTTTTTCCTTTAAATAATTTGCTCGTTTTCGCTCCAACAGTTCCCCCTATATACGATCCAATTACAAAAAATAGAACGTATGCCCATACAATATGGCCTAAGGCGATATGAGTTGTAGCACTTATTAAACTAATAAAAAAGATCATAAACATAGAAGTCGCAATCGCTATTTGTACCGGTATACCAAAAAAGAGGATCATTGCCGGAACACTTATTGTGCCCCCGCCAATACCAAATAGTCCTGATAATGCACCGACCGCAAACGATAAAATAAATGCTGGAATATACGTTACATTGTATTGATGTATTTCTCCATCAATTTCAAACGTTCGTGTATTTTTTGTCACTTCAAACTTTTTATTTTTTAATAATTTATTCCGATCCACTAACATCATTGCAAAAATAATAAGCATTAAGATTCCAAAGTATAAAGAAAAATCATTCATATCTAGCTTCGTATTAATCCAAGACCCAAAAATACTGCCTGGTAAACTTCCAATTAGGAAAATAACTCCAGTTTTCACATCAACTCTGCCTATTTTATAGTAAGCGATGGTTGAGGACAAGCCTGTAAACACCATGGTAATTAAAGAGATTCCTACAATAGTTTGTGGCGTGGCCCAAGAAAAGTTTCCAAAATTATCATACAGAAATAACATTGCCGGAACAAAAATAATTCCTCCACCAAGGCCAACCAAACTCCCTACAAAAGCCGAAATAAAACCGATCAATAATGATATTAAAATAATAATAATCAAAACAAATCACTAATCCTTGTTGTATATATTTGTAGTACCTATAGTAACACCCGTCCGCATACATTTCTAGAAAAGTAAATTATTTTAATAAGGATTATCCTCTTTTTATTCAAGATTCTGATTAGAAAAGAACAATATAAAAGTGCAATTGCATTCGTCAAGCTACTAAATTAGAAGCTTGACGAATTGGTCCATGATGAGTTATGCGAGCTGTATGACCTAGACTGGATGGATGCAAAGTAGGATAGTGGGCAGGCGAGGTGTTTGCCGAGTCGATTCAGTGGATGCGAAGTGACATGCGATCTACGCTAAGTATATTCAACAGATACGAAGTGACACGCGAGGTTCACTCAGTCGGATTCATCTTATGTAAGAAGGCGCATATTACTTGATAAGTCTAAGCTGCGCTTTAAATCTTCAATAACAAATATAAGTCCGAACGATGATTCAAATTAGAAATTTAAATCACAGTTCAGATCTTTTACAGGATTAATACAATTTAGTATCAACCATATATAACTTATTAACCGATTGAACCTTCTATCTCATACGAAAGAAACATTACGTTTTTTTCTTCAGGATATACTTGTAATTGTCATTTAATAAATATAGGTTGTGATGGTATGATGATTAGAGTTAATGTATTATAAAATATGGATTCATTGTATATTAGAGGTTTTTATTCAATAAAACTCTCAAAGCTTGTTCAACTAACTGGCAGAATAATAAAATTTGCTCCTGAAGCAATTTATAACAAGTAGGCATTCATTAGTATACGTGGAAACATTAAGGAGGAAAAAACTTGTATCAAAACTACGAAGAATTTAAGTCATTGGACTGGGAGAAAATCAAAATTCCTAAGATAATAAATATAAGTATACTTAGCCTTATTGTTATAAGTATTTTGGTAGGGCAATATTTTGTTTCGCTCATCGAATTATTAAAATTAATAAAAAAAATGCCTTTATTAATACTTGTGATCCCTCTATTAATATTGTTGTATCTTGTTTTACACGAATTAATACATGGAATTTTGATGAAATATTTTAGTGGAATAAGTCCACAGTATGGCTTTAGTGGGCCTTTCATATTTGCTAAAAGTGAAGCCGTTTTTGATAAATATGCTTACATATTAATTACACTAGCACCAATGCTAATTTTAGGAATTATCTCTGTAGTGCTAAGTTTTATCATTCCAGGAACGGGAATTTGGCTAACTATATTTGTATGGATAATTAATCTATATGCTTCAAGAGGTGACTTACAGGCAATAATTTTACTCAAGGGTCTTCCACGTTCATATGGTATAAAAGATGATGGTGATTCAATTCAAATATATAAACCAATACAATGATTTATTAAGAATGATTACAGTAATTTAAAAGCAATGTGAAGGGTTACACTTAAACTAACGGGTGTTGTTCTCGAATAAGCTTCATAATCAAAAGACCTTAAATATACTCCATTTTTTCAGTGACAAAACAGTGACGACTTCACCATAATATAAGTGTATTGACGCTAATGTAAAATTTATGGTCAAATATTAATAATTAGTATTGTATTCAACTAAAATCTATCATGTTGGTTCAAATTGGTTCAAGAAGTATCATTTTTAATCTTTTTTCATATATTTTTATCCCTTCTTAAACACGTAGAATGTTGATATGAATGGATTACAATAGATTTGATATACTTATAATTCATAAGTATATTTCTCAAAACATTGATTTAATATGATGTTTGAATAATTCACTTATCACATCAAATCATAGAGAGTCATTTCATTTAGGCACAAATTAGGCATAGCCAAAAACACCCTTGCCACAAACGTTGTTGTGACAAGGGTTAATGGTATTATCCAATGCTTCCTTCCATCTCATACGAAATGAGTCGGTTCATTTCAACCGCATATTCCATTGGAAGTTCTCTTGTAAATGGTTCGATAAAGCCCATTACGATCATATCAGTGGCTTCTTGTTCTCCCAAACCTCTACTCATAAGGTAGAATAACTGTTCTTCTGATACTTTTGAAACTTTCGCTTCGTGTTCCAATGAGATATTATCATTATAAATTTCATTATATGGAATAGTATCTGATGTAGATTCGTTATCCATAATGAGCGTATCACACTCAATATTTGAACGAGCTCCATCTGCTTTACGTCCAAAGTGAACGATTCCGCGGTAAGATACTTTTCCTCCATCTTTCGAAATCGATTTTGAAACAATCGAAGAAGATGTGTTTGGTGCTAAATGATACATTTTTGCACCTGCATCTTGGTGTTGACCTTTACCTGCTAAAGCAATAGAAATCGTCACACCGCGTGCACCTTCTCCACGAAGTAAAATAGATGGATATTTCATCGTTAATTTAGATCCCATATTACCGTCGATCCATTCCATTGTTGCATTCGCTTCACATGTAGCTCTTTTTGTAACTAGGTTATATACGTTGTTTGCCCAGTTTTGAATTGTTGTATAACGGCATGTAGCATCCTTTTTAACAAAGATTTCAACAACTGCACTATGAAGTGAATTCGTTGTATAAACAGGCGCAGTACATCCTTCTACATAATGAACAGATGCACCTTCATCAACAATAATAAGTGTTCTTTCGAATTGCCCCATATTTTCAGAGTTAATTCGGAAGTAAGCCTGTAAAGGTGCTTTTGCTTCTACACCTTTTGGTACGTAAATAAACGAACCACCAGACCATACTGCTGTGTTAAGAGCAGCAAATTTATTATCAGATGCTGGAACTACTTTACCGAAGTACTCTTTAAAAATCTCTTCATGTTCTTGAAGTGCAGAGTCTGTATCAGAGAAAATGATACCTAATTCTGCAAGATCTTTTTCTAGACTTTGGTATACTACTTCGGATTCATACTGTGCAGATACTCCTGCTAAATACTTTTGTTCAGCTTCCGGGATACCTAATCGATCAAACGTCTGTTTAATTTCTTCAGGTACTTCATCCCAAGATCTACCTTGTTTCTCAGATGGTTTTACATAGTAGATAATCTCATCAAAATCTAGTTCTGATAAGTCTCCACCCCATTGAGGCATTGGTTTTTTATAAAATATATCTAAAGCTTTTAAACGTTCTTCTAACATCCATTCAGGTTCATTTTTCATGCGGGAGATTTCTTCAACAATATTTTTTGTTAGTCCTCTTTCCGTACGAAATACCGACACATCTCGATCATGGAACCCATATTTATACTCGCCAACATCAGGCATATTTTTCGCCACGTAAAAAACCTCCTTCGTTTTTCTAGGCGGTTAGAAAGTAAGAAATACTCTTACTGCTCACTGGAAATTTTTTAATCTGCCGTCTGACTATAAAAGACAGCACCAGTGCTAACCATTGCTTTACTTACTTACTTTCTCCATCGCTTTCCAAGGAAGCGTTGCGCATTTAATTCGCGCTGGAAAATTGGATACACCTTGTAATGCTTCTATATCTTCTAACCCAAAATCATCTACATTAACATCCTGCCCGAGCATCATTTTTGAAAAAAGTTCTGACATCTCGAGTGCTTCATCAATCTTTTTTCCTTTTATTGCTTGAGTCATCATCGAAGCAGATGCAAGGCTAATGGAACATCCTTCACCTGTAAATTTCACATCTTCAACAATGTCTCCATCTAATTTAAATTGTAAGAAAATGCGATCTCCACACGTAGGATTATTCATCTCAACCGTCAAAGTTTCATCTTCAAATGTTCCTCGATTTCGTGGATGCTTATAATGGTCCATGATGACTTGTCGGTATAATGTGTCTAAATTAATATGCGACATTACCAAAATACTCCTTTGTTTTCACCAGACCTTCGGCTAAACGATCAATGTCTTCTTCCGTATTATATAAATACATACTCGCACGTGCAGTAGCTGAAACATCTAACCATTTCATCAACACTTGGGCACAATGGTGGCCCGCACGAACAGCAATTCCTTCCATATCCAATACAGTCGACACATCATGCGGATGGACATCATCTAAATTAAATGTCACGAGTGCTGCACGATCTTTTGGTCCATAAATAGTAAGACCTTCAATTTCATTCAAGCGTTCTTGTGCATATTTTGCTAATTTTTTATCATGTTGTAAAATATTATCCATCCCTATATCTGTAAGGAAATCAATTGCTGCACCAAGACCAATAGCTCCAGCTATAATTGGAGTCCCTCCCTCAAACTTCCAAGGAAGCTCCTTCCATGTTGAGTCGTATTTCTCAACAAAATCAATCATTTCTCCGCCAAACTCAACTGGCTCCATTTGTTGTAAAAGTTCTTCTTTTCCATATAATACACCTATTCCAGTTGGAGCACACATCTTATGCCCAGAAAAAGTATAGAAATCACAATCCAAATCTTGGACATCCACTTTCATATGTGGTGCACTCTGAGCTCCATCAACAGCGATGATTGCACCATTTTCGTGAGCGATTTTTGCAATTTCCTTAACCGGATTTATCGTTCCTAGTACGTTTGATAAATGGGTGATCGCTACAATTTTCGTTTTATCCGTAATTGTATTTTTCACATTTTCAATAGAAACTGTTCCATCTTCTTGTAATGGAATATATTTTAAAGTAGCTCCAGTAATTTTAGCTACTTGTTGCCATGGAATTATATTACTATGGTGTTCCATCGGTGTAATAACAATTTCATCATCGGCTTTAACATTTTGTAGCCCATAACTTTGCGCAACCATATTTATTCCTGTTGTAGTTCCTCGGTTAAAAATAATTTCTGCTGTACTACGAGCATTGATAAAACGTCTGACCTTCTCTCGAGCACCTTCATATAAGTCGGTAGCTCGAGATCCGAGTGTATGAACACCTCTATGAACGTTTGAATTCGTTAGTCGATAATAGTTATCTACCGCTTCAATAACCGGTATTGGTTTTTGAGAAGTTGCCGAAGAATCAAGATAAACTAAAGGATGGCCATTCACTTCCTGATCCAAAATTGGGAACTGTTTACGAATTGCTCGTATATCCATTAGCTTAATTTCCCTTCAATTAACTGAGTCAACTGATTTTTAATCGTTTGGATAGGTAGTTCACTAACAACCGGTGCTAAAAATCCGTGAATGACTAGTCTTTCTGCTTCTTCTTTTGTAATACCTCTGCTTTGTAGATAGTATAGTTGCATATCATCTATACGACCGACTGAAGCCGCGTGACCAGCAGTTACATCGTCTTCATCAATAAGTAAGATTGGGTTTGCATCCCCACGAGCATCTCCACTTAACATGAGTACTCTTGATTCTTGCTCTGCATTGGCCCGAGTTGCTCCATTTTCAATTTTCCCAATAGCATTAAAGATAGCAGTTGTTTTACCGCTAAGTACTCCTCTTTGAGAAATTTGTCCGTCTGTATCTAACCCGACGTGAACTGTTTTCGCTGTAAAGTTCTGCGTTTGTTTCCCGCGTCCTACAGTTACTGTTCTTGCATTAACAGAAGAATTATCACCAATTAGATTAGTAACGTTCTCAGATACTGTATTTCCTTCATTCATCTGACCTAATGCCCAATCGATTGTAGCATCTCTATAAGCCACTCCACGTCGATTGATATAAGAAGTAGTTCCAGCTGCAAAATGGTCAACAGCACCAAAAGAAACTTTTGCATTATCATGTGCAAATACTTCAGTAATAATATTGGATACTGTTTGTTCTGACTCATTATCGGAGATATAGTTTTCAACATATGTTACTTCACTATTTTCCTCTGCAACTACAATTACATGATTAAATAAAGCTGCTTCACGATCCTCTTGCCAGAATAATGTTTGTAAAGGTACATCGACTTGTACATTTTTTGGTACGTATACAAATACTCCACTATTCATTAAAGCTGCATGTAAGGCAGTTAGCTTATGCTCATCAATACCAACTGCATCTTTCATATAATACTTTTCAACGAGCTCTCCATGTTCCTTAAGAGCAGTAAATATATCTGTGAAGATAACACCTTTATTTTTTAAATCATCACTTAATGCAGCATAAGCAACCGATTGGTTACGTAAAATCACAATATTTTCAGGTATGTTCTCTTCATCAATAAAATCTTTTAATTCTTCAGGAACATTTTTTAAATCAGAGATCGCTTCTCCCTTTGCTCCATGTTTAAATTGGGTGAAATTCCATCTTGTAATATTCGTTTTATCAGGTTTAGGTAGATCAAGGGATTGTGCTAGATCTAAACCTTTTAAGCGTAAAGATGTCATCCAACTTGGTTCATTATTTTCTTTAGAAAATTGTTCAATATATTCATTATTATATGGAACCGTAGTAATTGTCGTCATTGAACTATCTCCCTCCTACCTTAAGCTTTTTGACCAACCGTTTCGTCTTCAATACCTAGTTCTTCTTTAACCCATTCGTACCCTTCTGCTTCTAATCGTTCTGCAAGTTCTGGCCCACCAGACTTAACAACTTTACCTTGCATAACAATATGAACAAAATCAGGTTTAATATAGTTTAATAAGCGTTGGTAGTGGGTAATAATTAAGCAACCCAATCCTGTTTCTTCACGTACTTTGTTCACTCCGTCAGAAACAATTTTCAAAGCATCAATATCAAGACCAGAGTCAATTTCATCTAGGATAGCAATGCCTGGTTTTAACATCATTAGTTGAAGGATCTCGTTTCGTTTCTTTTCTCCACCTGAGAATCCTTCGTTAAGATAACGTTGAGCCATGTTTTGGTCAATTTCAAGATCATCTAAAGCACTATCCATTTCTTTAATAAATTTCATTAAAGAAATTTCGTCTCCTTCTTCTCGACGTGCATTAATGGAAGAACGTAAAAAATCTGACGTTGTTACTCCACTAATTTCACTTGGGTACTGCATTCCTAAAAACAGACCTGCACGTGCACGTTCATCTACTTCCATTTCAAGTACGTCTTCGCCATTAAGAGTAATAGACCCTTTTGTTACTTCAAACTTAGGGTGTCCCATAATAGCTGCAGCAAGTGTTGATTTCCCAGTACCATTTGGTCCCATCACTGCGTGGAACTCACCACTTTTTATTGTTAGGGTAATCCCTTTTAATATCTCATTACCTTCAATTGAAACATGAAGATCCTTAATTTCTAATGTATACTCTGACATATTGATACCTCCACATACTTGTAATATATTTGAAATTGGTCATTAGCCAATCATCAACCTATTCTCAACTCAATCTTAGCTGATTAAAAAATAATTATCAAATATAATGGTAAAGTAAGTAACGAGTTATATAGTTTTTCAAATAAATGTGTTTCATAACAAATTACTTATTTTTTCCATTCCCATTCTCATTTACCACTATATTAATAATAATCGTTCTTATTTAATAGTAAAATAAAATTGCCGATTTGTAAAATAAGATTGATCGAAAAAAAGCTGATCCCTTGTTGAAAAGAGATCAGCATCCTGTCTTTTAGTTTACAGGTACAACCGCACCTTCATATTTCTCAAGAATAAAGTTTTGAATTTCTTCTGAGTGTAGTACTTCAACTAATGTTTTTAATGCTTCGTTATTTTCATCTTCCGTTCTAACTGCAATTACGTTAACATATGGTGAATCGTCTTCTTCCCTATATATAGAATCTTTTTGTGGGTCAAGACCGGCACCAATTGCATAGTTTGTATTAATTACGACTAGTGCATCTTCTTCCGTCTCATACAATTCTGGTAAGAAGGCAGGCTCATAATCTGGTGTGAACGTTAGGTCTTTCGAATTTTCTACAATATCATCAATCGTTGCTTTATCCACTACAACATCATCTGCTAACTTAATTAGCCCTGCTTCTTGAAATAAGCCTAAAATACGACCATGATCGGAAACTGAATTACTTAAAATAACTTCTGTCCCTTCAGGAATATTTTCAATATCTGTAATTGATTTTGAATAAATTCCTATCGGTTCTATATGAATACCACCAATATGTGTTAATTCATATCCTGTATCCTCAATTGTTTGTTCTAGATAAGGTATATGCTGGAAGTAGTTTGCATCTAATTCACCATTAGCTAAATCATCATTTGGTAAAATATAATCCTCATATGGCTCAATCTCAAGCGTTATTCCTTTTTCAGCTAAAATCGGTTGTGCTTTTTCTAAAATTTCCGCATGTGGGATACTGGAAGCTCCTATCTTAATAGTTACTTCTTGATCTGTTTCTGCTTTATCATCATTTGTTGCTTCTTCAGCTTTGTCTGTATTTCCGCCACCACAAGCTGCTAATACTAAAATTAGTAGAACGGAAAATAATGCAAGTAGTTTTTTCATTTAATAAATCCCCTTTATCTTTTGTCTAGTTTTTTTGACGTGAAGTCACCAATAAACTGGAATATAAATACTATAAGTACAATAATAACGGAACAAATAAACACAATATCAAAGGCTCTACGCTGGAAACCAGCATAATATGCATAACTTCCAAGTCCTCCTGCACCAATTGCACCTGCCATCGCCGTATAACCGATAAGTGCAATTGCCGTAACAGTTATACCTGAAATTAATGCGGGCATCGACTCGGGAAGCAAAACCTTAAATATAATTGAACGTGTACTAGCTCCCATAGATTGTGCTGCCTCAATAACACCTTTGTCTATTTCTTTTAGAGCAATCTCCACTAATCTTCCATAGAATGGAGCAGCACCAATAATTAAAGCTGGCAACGCTGCATTCGGCCCTCTTATCGTCCCAATTAAAAAGTACGTAAATGGGAACAAAAGTAAGATCAAGATTATAAATGGGACTGCACGAAACACATTGACAAGAGTAGCTGTGATAAAATTAATTACTTTATTTTCCCAAAGACCGTCTTTGGCAGTGAGATATAATAGTAATCCAAGTAACACGCCTAAAATAAATGTTCCAGTTAGCGCTATTAACGTCATATAAAACGTTTCATACGTCGCTGTCATGAGTTTGTCCCAATCTAAATTAGCAAAATCAAGTGTCATCTCGAATCACCTCTACTTCCACTGAGGCTTTTTTAATGAAATTAATAGCTTCATTGATTTCGTCTTTATTTCCTACCATTTGAACAATTAAAATGCCCAATATGCCATTTTGTGTTTGTGTGATTTTCCCTTGGATTATATTCGTATCAATAGAAAACTTTTTTGACACTTCACTTATTAAAGCTTCATTTGCAAATGTTCCTAAAAAATGGAGACGTAGTACTTTGCCACGTTTCTCTACATGTTCTAGGATATTATCAACACTCTCTTCAACATCTGGATTTGCCATGACTTGTTCCACAAATTTTTTCGTTACAGCTTGTTCAGGTTGAGAAAATACATCCAAAACATTTCCTGTCTCTACAATTTTTCCTTTTTCCATAACTGCTACCCGATTACATATTTTGCGAATCACATGCATCTCATGCGTTATTAAAATAATGGTAAGACCAAGTTTTTTATTAATATCGACTAGCAAATCAAGGATAGAATTCGTAGTTTCTGGATCCAGTGCTGAAGTCGCTTCATCGCAGAGGAGAACTTTCGGATCGTTAGCAAGCGCACGAGCAATCCCTACTCTTTGCTTTTGTCCTCCACTTAATTGAGATGGATAAGCTTTTTCTCTGCCAGTAAGACCGACTAAATCGATCAGTTCTTGAACTCTTTTAGTTCGTTCTGTTTTCGGAACTCCAGCTATTTCTAGTGGAAAAGCAATGTTCTCTTCTGTTGTTCGTGACCATAAAAGATTAAAATGTTGGAAAATCATCCCGATTTCTTGGCGAGCCTGTCTTAAATTTCTGCCTTTTAATTTTGTCATCTCTTTACCATCAATAATAATGGATCCATCTGAAGGCTCTTCCAAGCGATTAAGTAACCGTACTAGTGTACTTTTCCCCGCGCCACTATACCCTATTACACCAAAGATTTCGCCTTCTTTTATTTCTAGAGATAAGGAATCTACTGCTGTAATTGGTTTTTTATCTAGTGTAAAAACTTTCTTTAAATTTTGTATTGAAATCATGATGAGACCTCCTTTAACACGATTGAATTGGGGGAAAACTGTGATTCATCCTGCAACTCAAATACAAATAAAAAAGTCCTTCCGTAAGAGAACAGAAAGACTTACAAATCTATCTTCACATTCTCTCATCTATCAAAGCATTTGCTTTGCAGGATTTAGCACCTTTCAATTTTGGAATTAAAATTGAAGGTTGCCGCGAGTTCACAGGGCCAGTCCCTCCATCGCTCTTCATAAGAGTTAATAGATATTTTATTATTATCGATAACACTTGCCAATATAACATTAAATCTAATTAGATGTCAAACAATACGTTTATTCTAGTCGAAAAAGATCTGATGCGTAAGTCCATACATAGTGATATATATTTGAAATAGAATAGAAAGTATATACCTTTTCCTTTACTTCATTATCTTTCATAATAAACAAGCAAGGTACACTTTCCACCTTATATTTCTGCATAAACTCAGGATATAATGACGCATTCATCTCATAAAAAATAGTTTGCTGATGATTTGTTTCAATTTTTTCTAAAAAGGTTCGTGCTACATGACATGTTCCACAAAAAGGAGTATGAATAAATAATAAATAATCATCTTTTTCTTCTAATTGTTCTGCAGTTATTGCTTGCAAGAGAATCACCAGTTTCTTTTCACATCAAATAGAATGGATCTATTTGAAAATTATGTTTAACAAGTTCATTTGCAATGATATTTTCAGGAGTTAATTCTACTTGTTGATATTCTTCCGGGATATACATCTGAATAGCATTGGGTAATTCAACTGTTAATTGTCTTCTTAACTTTATTCCCGATTCATCCGCATCAACAAAAATATATACATCACGATAATCTAGATCATATTCATACAACATTTCATCAAACTTTTCCACACCAAATGTTCCATGTGTACAAATGATATCAATTTCTTCTCTAATTATTTTCTGTACATGCAGTTTGTCTGACAAACCTTCAACAATAATAACTTTTTTATCATGTAAATTACCCAATGCTTTTCCCCCAATTTCAAGGTAGACATCGTTAGTCCTTATAAAAAGCTACTGCACCCTGTTTTATTGTGGGTGCGAGTAGCTATTTTATTATTCGGAAATATAGGCATTATATTCTTCAGAGGAAAGTAGTTCATCTAGTTCTTCATCAGCAGACGGTTCAATAACGATCATCCATGCTTGTTCATAAGGCGATTCATTGACATACTCTGGATTATCTTCCAAGTCCGCGTTAACTTCTACGACGGTACCACTGATTGGCGCATACAATTCTGAAACTGTCTTTACAGATTCAACACTTCCAAAAGGCTCATTCACTTCAATCGTATCGCCTACTTCTGGAAGTTCAACAAATACGATATCCCCTAATTCGTCCTGCGCAAAGTCAGTAATTCCAATCCTAACATCGCTTCCTTCTCTTCTTACCCATTCATGCTCTTTCGAATAAAGTAAATCCGTTGGTAAACTCATCCTAATACCTCCTATTTAGTTTCTAACCAATTAGCTTCAAACTCTTCTTCTTTAAAACCAACTGTTACCTTCTCACCTTCTGTTACAATCGGTCGTTTAATCAACATTCCATTCGATGCGAGATAGCCTACCATCTCTTCGATAGTCGCATCTTTTATTTTATCTTTCATATTTTCTTCTCGGTATACTTTTCCACTCGTATTAAAGAACCTCCGTGCAGGGAGTTTACTTTTTTCAATCATATCTAACAACTCTTTTTCACTCGGTGGATTTTCTACAATATGTATTAAATTATATGTAAGATCATGATCGTCTAACCACTTTTTTGCTTTTTTACAAGATCCGCAATTCGGATACCAGTACATCGTAAGAGTCATTGTGCACCTCCATAATTTGAGATTTATGATGATTATAACAAATATATAGCGATTAATCAGTCCTGAGCTCACCGATTATAACTTTTTATGCTAATTGACAGCGCTAATAATTTTTCGGCGAATTGCATTTGGATAACGGCGAAGTAGCTTCTAATATCGGCGGTCGGAGCGATTTTAACGGCGGTGGACTAAATATAACGGCGCTAATAACTTTATCGGCGGGATGCATTTAGATAACGGCGTGGTGACCTCAAATATCGGTGGTCGGAGCGATTTTAACGGCGGAGCAAATGATTTATCAGCGATGGACAAAATATAACGGCGATAATGGTTTTATCGGCGGGTTGTACTTGGATAACGGCGGAGTGACCTCTAATATCAGCGGGTGTTGCCTTGCGATATCAACGAGTTGCTAGACAGCATATCCAAATTATACACTCTCCCTTTTTTTATACCTTCATATTTGAAGCCGGCTTTTAACATTAATCTTTTAATAACATATGGAGAATCAATTAATAAATATTTTCTTATATCTTCGTTTTTCACTTTATTTCCTATAAGCAACCTATAATCATTTAAAGCATCCAAATATACAGTCTAAGATTGAAAGCCGCAGCTATTACATCTCCAGTATTTATGCCTTTTCATCATGGTATTTACCGAACATTGGATACAAATTACGCCTTTTCTTAATTCATTAGCTGTGATTCCATATTTGGATAAAACGTCCTCATCCCTAGGTGTATGTTCTTGAATAATTTTTTTTGATATATCACCAATTGACTTTGGAGTAATAACCTTTTCGGTATAATGATCAAATAGTTGATTAATTTTTACAAGTAACTGTTCAGAGCGGATAATTTCCTTTGGAATGTCGATCGATGGTGTTTCTGTTTTAAGGATAGTACTAGGAAAGCTTATTACTATGAAACCAACAATTGGTAGACTGTTTACCCCCAAATTTGAAAACCATTTTTGAAGTCTAAATCTTTGCAGATACAACTGGGGAATTGGGTTGGGAAATCCTTCTTCAATCTGACTATCTCCAATTCTGATCACTTGTCCCGAACGATCAAAAAGTAAAGTCCCATACCAATTTTTCACTTCTAGAATAAGAGCAAAAAAACGTGTTAACAGAAGTGTATCTAATTGGAAGAATCCATTTTCATCTGGTAGTCTTGTAGAATGTATAATTTTCACCATTTCTTTATTTATAAAACGGAGTAGAAAATGAACAGTCCGTTCTCCTTTTTTCTTTGTCATTTCCTTAATAAGATCGCTATGAACATTCACTTTTTCTTGGTGTTCTGTTGGCGTTCTTCCATCCAAAGCGATTAATTTATTTAACATAATATCGTCCTCTAATTCTATTATATGCATAAAACTAACTCTCCTTTTAAATTAAAAATAAACGAATTGGTCTACATGATCAAATTGGTAAAATTGTATAATTCGTAATTAGCTGGGCATTAAAATATAAATTTGTCTATATAATTATTGCATTTTAGGACTGGATCACACTATAGATAGTAGATTTCATCCATTTTTATGCTTTAGTACGAGATATCGGTAGTTTGGAGGCCAATATCAGCGGTAGTGCAGTTTTAACGGCGAAATAAATGGATTTATCGGCGGTGGATTAAATATAACGGTGCTATCAGTTTTATCGGCGGGTTGTACTTGGATAACGGCGGGGTGGAGGACGATATCGGAGGTAGTGCAATTTTAACGGCGGAGCAAATTGACTTATCGACGATGGACAAATATAACGGCGCTAATATCTTTATCGGCGGGTTGTACCTGGATAACGGCGAGGTGGCCTCTAATATCGGCAGTTGTGCAATTTTAACGGCGGAACAAATGATTTATCGGCGGTAGATTAAATATAACGGCGCTAATATCTTTATCGGCGGGTTGTACCTGGATAACGGCGGGGTAGCCTCTGTTGTCGGCGGTCGGAGCAATTTTATCGGCGGCAGAGGTGACTTTATCAGCGATCAGCAATTCAGCAAACAAGCCTAATCATTCAAACAGAGAAAAACCCCCTTGGTTTGGTGCTGCATCCAAAAGTTAACGTTAAAAATTAACTTTTGGGGTGCAGCACCGTTTCGGGGGGGCGCTCACTATTTACAGTACATATTTTTCCGCTTCAATAATCTGTGCGGCAATCTCGCGTTTTTTCGCAATGACATTGATTGGCGTGTGTCGTGTTAATTTACGTAAAGATGATAACATCATACGGAGATTGTCACCCTCTTCTACAGCAATAAGAATTTCTTTCGCATCAGCTTCTATACGGTTGAATGCTTCTTGGACATAAACTTCCGTATAAAGCAATTTTTGTTTGTTCTTATCTAAGCCTGTTTTGTTAATAGCTTTTTCAGTACGTAAAATTGCAGATTCCATATTATAAACTTCTGCAGTCATATCAGCTAAATTCGCTAATATTTCTTGCTCGCTCTCGATTGCTTGCATGAATTTTTGTGCAGCAAGCCCCGCGCCTAATAATACGATTTTCTTCGCATTTTTCACTAAATACTTTTCTTGCTCCAATGGTTCAGTCCCAATTTCTTCAGGCATCATCATTAGCAGCTCTTCTTGTAATCCTTGAGCTTTTTCTAGTAAAGGTAGTTCACCCTTTAGTGCTTTTTTCAATAAAGTTCCTGGTACAAGTAGGCGGTTGATTTCATTGGTTCCTTCGAAAATTCGGTTAATACGTGAATCACGGTACATTCTTTCCACTTCATATTCCTGCATAAATCCGTATCCACCGTGCATTTGTACCGCTTCATCTGCTACATAATCAAGTAGTTCTGTACACATATATTTATTCATGGAACATTCAATTTGATATTCTGCAATTGCTTTGGCAATCTCACGTCCATCTTTTAATTGCTCTTCCGTTAAGGAGCTCATTCGTTGTTCGAAAAGACCGACCGTACGGTATACTGCGCTTTCATTTGCGTATAAATGGGCACCCATTGTACCAAGTTTCTCTTGTGTTAAACTAAAACTTGAAATCGAACGACCGAATTGCTTACGCTCATTCACATATTCTGTAGCTAACTCGATACCACGTTTAGCTCCGCCAACTCCACCAATAGCCAGTTTATATCGACCGACGTTTAAAATATTAAACGCAATTATATGACCACGGCCCTGTTCTCCAAGTAAATTTTCTACCGGAACTTCTGCATCTTCTAAAACTAGCGTACGAGTTGAGGAGCTCTTAATCCCCATTTTCTTCTCTTCCGGCCCAACAGATACACCCGGATAATCTCTTTCCACAATAAACGCAGTAAAATCTTCCCCATTAACTTTTGCATAGACGACAAAAACGTCTGCGAAATCCGAGTTAGTTATCCACTGTTTTTCTCCATTTAACACATAATGAGTTCCCGCTTCATTTAATTTAGCTGTTGTTTTAGCACCTAATGCGTCAGATCCTGAACCAGGTTCCGTTAACGCATACGCAGCAATTAATTCACCTGTAGCAAGTTTTGGTAAATACTTTTCTTTTTGTTCATGGTTACCAAAAAACACAATTGGTAATGTTCCGATCCCAACGTGTGCTCCGTGAGTTACGGAAAATCCACCTGCACGGGAAAACTTTTCTGTAATGAGTGAAGAACTAATTCGATCCAAATTTAATCCGCCATATTCTTCTGGAATATCTGCGCTTAACAGACCGAGTTCTCCGGCTTTTTCTAAAAGCTTTACCGAATGTTCGAATTCGTGATTTTCTAAATTATCTACTAATGGTAAAACCTCTTTTTCAACAAAATCTTCCGTTGTTTGCGCGATCATTTTATGCTCATCTGTAAAGTCTTCTGGTGTAATAACATCTGTTCCTTCTAAATCTTCTATTAAAAAAGCTCCACCTTTAAATAATTTTTCTTCTGTCATTGGAATACATCCTTTCTATTTTAAATATGAAGGGGAAAAATTACTTTTCCCCTTTTTATAACAGTTCAAATACTCCAGCTGCACCCATTCCTCCACCAATACACATTGTCACAACGCCAAACTGTTCGTTTCTTCGTTTCATCTCGTGCATGATAGATAATGTTAATTTGGTCCCTGTCATACCAAGTGGGTGACCAAGCGCAATGGCTCCGCCGTTTACGTTCACCTTTTCCAGATCAAGTCCTAGCGTATTAATAACTTGAACAGATTGTGACGCAAATGCCTCATTCAACTCAAATATACCAATATCAGATAGTTCGAGTCCCGCAAGTTTTAGCGCTTTAGGCACTGCCTCTACCGGTCCAATTCCCATTACTTCCGGTTCCACTCCTGCGACTGCAAAAGCACGGAATTTTAAGAGCGGCGTTAAACCTTCTGCAATTGCTTTTTCACGATCCATCAATAATACCGAAGCCGCTCCATCACTCATTTGGGATGAATTTCCTGCTGTCACAGATCCTGTTACGGAAAATGCTGGTCGTAATTTAGCCAGTACCTCCATTGTCGTGCCAGGGCGTACTCCTTCATCCGTATCAAATGTAATCGAACGTTCTTCGATTTTATTATTTTTACCAACAAAATGTTCAATCACTTCCACAGGTACAATTTCATCTTTAAACTTTCCCTCTTTAATGGCTTTCTCTGCACGTTTGTGACTTTCTACAGCGAAAGCATCCTGTTCTTCACGGGAAATTCCATATCGATTCGCTACTTCTTCCGCTGTGTGCCCCATTGACATATAATATTCTGGTGCTTGTTCCACTAATCTAGAATTTGGTTTGACAACATGTCCCGGCATTGGAACTAGACTCATTGACTCAGCCCCACCTGCTAGAATCGTATCACTGTGTCCCAACATAATTCGTTCAGCACCGTAGGCAATAGTTTGTAATCCCGATGAACAATAGCGATTCACTGTAATGGCCGGTGTTTCTTTTTTTAGACCAGCAAGTCCTGCAATATTGTTCGCTAAGTTCATTCCTTGTTCCGCTTCAGGCATTGCTGTTCCAAAAATAATATCGTCAATATTTCCATCGTAATTATCTGCACGTTTTAATGTTTCTTTTACCGTTAGTGCAGCCAAATCGTCTGGCCGTGTATTTGCAAGCGTTCCTCTTTTTGCTCTTCCGACAGGAGTTCTTGCTCCTGCAACAATGACTGCTTCCCTCACTACTATTCCTCCCTCTATTTCTTAGTTACGTAATGGTTTTCCTTTTAATAACATATGTTGCATTCGCATCTGGGTTTTTGGTTCCCCGATGAGACTTAAAAATGCTTCTCTTTCAAGATCAAGCATTACTTGTTCATCGATCAATGTGCCTTCTTTAATTCTGCCCCCTGATAAGACGTAAGCTAATTTTTCGGCTATTTTCATATCATGTTCAGATGCATAACCACTCAATTGTAACTGCTTTGCTCCTAATAACATTGCAGCATAACCAGCGTCTCCTACGACAGGAATTTTCTCACGTTTCGGTGCTTGATATCCTAACTGAGATAATGCTAAAACACGTTGTTTTGCGTCATGAAGTAGATGGTCTGGATTTACACTGATTCCGTCGAAATTATTTAAGTAGCCAAGTTCCCTTGCCTCAACTGCGGAAGTAGATACCTTTGCTGTAGCAACTCGTTCAAATACTGTATTTGCCACTTGCGCTAAATCAAACTTCACTCCTTCTGGCATTCCGCGAAGCATTTTTAAGTAAAGTTCCTTCGTACCCCCTCCACCTGGGATTAATCCGACACCTACTTCAACTAATCCTATATACGCTTCTTGGGATGCTTGCACAGATGCAGCAGGTAGCGTAACTTCTGCTCCTCCACCTAATGTCATATTAAATGGTGCAGATACGACAGGTTTATCCGCATATTTAATTCTCAAAGTCATATTCTGAAACTGTCGAACGACCATATCTAATTCAAAGAAGTTATCATCTTGAGCTTCCATTAGCATTAAAGCTAAGTTTGCTCCGACACAGAAATTCGTTCCTTGATTTCCGATGACTAACCCTTCATAATTTTTTTCCACTTCATCGATAGACTCATTTACCATTTGCATAACATCTAAACCAATAGAATTGTTGGGAGATGTAAATTCGAGTAAAGCTACCCCATCTCCTAAATCTATTAAACTAGCACCGGTATTCTTTTTGATAACGCCTTTCGTATCTTTTAGTCGTTTAATATTAAATTCTTTCTTATTAAACTCAATTTGTTCATAGGCACCCTCATCATAGTAATAGACGTTGCCATTCTCTTTTTTGTAAAATGTTTCATTTCCATCTTCAAGGAATTGTTCGATCCATGCCGGGATTGCTTCTCCTTCTGATTTCATACGTTCTACGGATTTGGTAACACCAATTGCATCCCATGTTTCAAACGGTCCCATTTTCCAGCCGAATCCCCATTTCATCGCATTGTCAATTTGGGTAATATCGTCTGCTATTTCACCAAGTAATTCCGCCGAATAAAGCAATGTTCGCTTGAACACATTCCAAGAAAAATCACTTGCCTTATCACCAGCTTGAGAAATCAATACTTTCATTTTATTTTTAGTGCCTTTTTGCTGTTTAGCCATTTCAACTGTAGGGGACTTTAATTTTTTCCTATCTTCATATTCCATTGTCTCAGGATTAAGTTCTAAGATTACGCTTCCATCTTTTCCTTTTTGTTTCAAATAAAAGCCCTGTTTTGCTTTCTGACCGATCCACCCTTTTTCATTCATTTGTTTCATAAAATTCGGGATCTCAAATACTGTTTTTTCTTCTCCGTCCACTTGATCATAGACTGTTTTGGCTACTTGGATAAAAGTATCCAGTCCAACAACATCTAATGTGCGGAATGTTGCACTTTTCGGTCTCCCGATTAGTGGGCCCGTTATCGAATCAACTTCTCCGATCGAAAGCCCTGCCTTTAACATCTCATGCACGGTAATTTGCAAACCGTATGTACCAATTCGATTTGCAATAAAGTTTGGTGTATCTTTCGCTTCTACAACACCTTTTCCGAGTGTATTTTCACTAAACTGCTTCATAAATGAAACTATTTCTGAATCCGTGTGCTTTGTCGGTATGATTTCCAACAGTTTTAAATATCTTGGTGGATTAAAGAAGTGAGTCCCCAGAAAGTGTTTCTTCATATCTTCTGAGCAATCTTCAATCATTTTTTCGACTGATATCCCAGATGTGTTGGAAGTGATGATTGTACCTTCTTTTCTATACTGATCCACTCTTGAAAAGACCTGTTTTTTAATTTCCAAATTCTCAACGACTACCTCAACAATCCAGTCCACATCTGCCAGTTTCTCCATATCATCTTCCATATTTCCGACTTCTATTAAATCGAGACTTTTTTTGGATGTTATTGGAGAAGGCTTTTGTTTTAATAAGGCTTGTTTATTTGTATGAGCAATTCGATTACGTACAGCTTTATCATTTAAAGTTAAGCCTTGCTTACTCTCATTCTCAGTTACCTCTTTAGGAACAACATCTAGCATTAAAGTAGGAATTCCAACATTCGCTAAATGAGCAGCAATCCCCGAACCCATCACTCCTGATCCTAGAACTGCAGCACGTTTAATAACACGACTCATTACATAATCCTCCTAACATCATTGTTTGAATGAATCCTCATTCACTATTGAGTAAATAAAAAAAGTGTTTCTGTATCTATCATAGACCAAACTTTTCATTTTGGCAACGTTATCATAACTATTTTTTCAAAAAATTGGCTTTTCTGTAACTGGGGCTTATTTATAAAACTGTTTTAGAATCATCATTTATAAAATAAGAATCGAGTCGTTCTGCTAATTGATCATTGACTCGATTCTTATTCAGTCATTTAGCGCTTTTATTCTTTTAAAAAAGAATTCAGTTTTTCTCGTTGGTTATCATCTTTAAACATATTTAGTAAATCACCAATTGTTATTGCTAATTCAGCACAAGCCGTTGCTTTAGCTGTAATAATAGAATCGTCTACTTGTACATTCGTTCCTGTATACGTTGCATGTTCAAATAGAGAACGATGATGTTCATATGTTTTCATTGCACATGTGAATTTTTTCTTCTTTAATATCCCAGCTTTTGCAACTAATACAGTTGCTCCACAGCTAGCAGCAATTGGTATATTGGAATCAAACGCTTTTACAAGTATCTCACTCATTTTCTTCTCGTTTATAACTTCTTGTATTCCATCTCCACCTGGTATAAGGAATAAACTTGCTTGGTCGATCTTTAATTGCTCTAAAGAAACATCCGCATGAACGTTTAACCCACCAATGCTCTCAACAGGATTTCCGTCTATCGTCGCTGTAATTATGTTAGCATTTCCTACTTTTTTCAGTAAAAATAATGTATGTCCTATTTGAAATTCGGCAAATTTTGGGTGAAGAACTACTATTACATTTTTAATCTTACTCATCTCCCAATTAAAAATTTTGCACCTACATTATCTTTTCTATGTTTTATTAACTATTATTATTCTGACGAAACAACTTATCTACCGCGGATGTGATGGTCAGCTCCCCATTCATGATACTTTTCTCCAATTCAGCCACTTCTGCTTTTTTTCCTTTCTGACTGAAGAAATGCTCCACTAATTGATTGTGTATCATATCATGAAACCAGCTTTTCGATTGTTCCTGTCTTCTTTTTTCCCAGTAATTACTTTTTTGCATGGTCTCTTTAAACTCCGTAATTAATTCCCATACACTATCATGACCAGTTTTCTTTATCGAAGAAACTGGAACAGCTGTTGAGTGCCAGCCAGGTGTTGATGGTTGTAAATAATGCAGTATTTGTTTATATTCCCGTACCGTTCGTTTCGCCAACCGAAGATTATCCCCGTCTGCCTTATGTACGATAATTAAGTCTGTAATTTCCATGATTCCTTTTTTCATTCCTTGCAGATCATCCCCTGCACCTGTTAAAGCTAACAGCATGAAAAAATCAACCATATTTCTTACAGCTGTCTCACTTTGACCTACACCTACTGTTTCAACTAATATAATGTCATATCCTGCCGCTTCGCATAGTAGCATTGTTTCACGTGTTTTTCGATGAACGCCCCCTAACGTACCCGATGTTGGGGAGGGCCTGATGTATGCATTTGGATGACCAGAGAGGTTTTGCATTCTCGTTTTGTCTCCCAATATACTTCCTCCCGTAACAGTAGAACTGGGGTCGATGGCCAAAACAGCAACTTTATAACCAAGTTCACACAACATCAATCCAAACGTCTCAATGAACGTACTCTTACCCGCTCCAGGCACACCACTTATCCCAATTCGGATACTTTTTCCAGTATGAGGGAGAGTTTTTTGCAATAAATCCTGCGCATATTGCTGATCTTGGGAACGGATCGATTCTATCAACGTAATTGCTTGAGCTAATTCCAGTCGGGAACCTTCCAACACTTTTTTAGACAATAAATCAATGTTGATCGTATTCTTTTTCTTTACAAACTTACGTCTCTTTGTTTTTTTGGTACCATCATGTGAACTATTAATCCCTCCCATTACATGGAGAGCAGAATCTTTTTGTTCTTTATTGCCTGAGGTCATTCTTTCACTTCCTCATATCCGAGGCTCTTATAAATTTCTTCAATAATTTTTTGAGCAGCAACCGGAATGACTGTACCTGGTCCAAAAATACCGACTGCACCACTTTTTCGTAAATGTTCATAATCTTGTGCCGGGATTACCCCTCCAACAATAATTAAAATATCGTCACGACCTAATTTACGTAATTCTTCTTTTAATTGCGGGACCAGTGTTTTATGACCCGCTGCTAAAGAACTAACTCCAATCACATGCACATCATTTTCTACTGCTTGTGCTGCTGACTCTGCAGGAGTTTGGAATAAAGGTCCAATATCTACATCAAACCCTAAATCTGCATAAGAAGATGCAACTACCTTCGCCCCTCTGTCATGTCCATCCTGACCCATTTTAGCAATTAAAATCCGCGGTCGTCGTCCTTCATTTTCCAAAAATTCTTCCGTCATCCGTTTAACTTCTTCAATTTCTTCCTGATCTGAAAAATTCGAACTATAAACACCACTCACAGATTGAATCACCGCCTTATGCCTTCCAGACACTTTTTCAATTGCATCAGAAATTTCTCCAATTGTCGCTCTAGCTCGCGCTGCATCAACTGTACAAGCGAGCAAGTTTTCATTTCCTGTTTCAGCAGCTTTTGTTAACCGAGCTAACTGTCTTTTCACTTCTGCTTCATCTCTTACGGCTTTTACTTTTTCAATCCGTTCAATTTGCTTTTCACGTACAACAGTATTATCTATATCTAAAATATCAATTGGTTCTTCTTTATCTAATTGATACTTATTCATTCCAATAATGATTTCTGTTTTTGAATCGATCTGTGCTTGCCTTTTTGCAGCGGCTTCTTCAATTTTTAATTTCGGAAGCCCTGTTTCAATTGCTTTAGCCATGCCACCAAGCTCTTCAATTTCTTCAATGAGATCCCAAGCCTTTTTCATTAAGTCATCCGTAAGTTTTTCAACATAATACGAACCACCCCAAGGATCTGCCACGTTTGTCATAAGTGTTTCTTCTTGAAGAAATAACTGCGTATTACGAGCAATTCGAGCTGAGAAATCAGTCGGTAAAGCAATTGCCTCATCTAATGCATTCGTGTGTAGGCTTTGTGTATGTCCCATTGCAGCCGCGTTAGCTTCAATTAACGTTCTCGTTACATTATTAAATGGATCTTGTTCTGTTAAGCTCCAGCCTGAAGTTTGGGAATGTGTTCGAAGCGCGAGTGATTTTGAGTTTTTTGGTTCAAATGTTTTCATCATCTGAGCCCATATTCTACGAGCCGCTCTCATTTTCGCTACTTCCATAAAATAATTTTTCCCAATTGCCCAGAAAAAAGATAATCTAGGGGCAAATGAATCAATATCAATTCCAGCTTTTAAACCTGTTCGGACATACTCCAATCCATCTGCTAACGTATATGCTAGTTCTAAATCAGCTGTAGCGCCTGCCTCCTGCATATGATAACCTGATATCGAAATCGAGTTAAATTTCGGCATATATTTTGATGTATATTCAAAAATATCTGCAATAATTTTCATGGACATTTCCGGTGGAAAAATATATGTATTACGAACCATGTATTCTTTTAATATGTCGTTTTGAATTGTCCCTGCAAGTTGCTCCGGAAATATACCCTGTTCTTCAGCAGCGATAATATAAAAAGCCATTACAGGAAGTACTGCTCCATTCATTGTCATAGAGACAGACATCTCATCGAGCGGAATTCCCTCAAATAATATTTTCATGTCTTCCACAGAATCTATTGCAACTCCTGCTTTCCCTACGTCTCCATGAACTCTTTCATGATCTGAGTCGTACCCTCTATGGGTAGCAAGGTCAAATGCTACAGATAACCCTTTTTGTCCCATCGCTAAATTTCGGCGATAAAAAGCATTACTTTCTTCTGCCGTTGAAAATCCAGCGTATTGTCTAACTGTCCATGGGCGAGTAACATACATTGTCGGATATGGTCCTCTTGTATTAGGTGCAACCCCAGGGTAGTCATTTAGATGATTTACATCCTCAATATCCTCTTTTTGATATACATATTGTATATGAATACCTTCATTTGTTTCCACTGAGTCTGTGGATGACAAGTCTTTATTATCGTCTAGCCTTTTTGGCTCTATTTGAGAAAAGTCTGGTTTCTTCATTATTTCTTCACCTCTTCCCAATGTGTTTGCAGTTTAGTTAATTTTTCAAGCTGGTTTTGTCCTTGATAAATGAAACCAGATACTCCCGCCTTCTTCCATTCCGCTTCTTGTTTCGCATCAAATTTTCCAGCTATATCTATCCATTTTTCATTCGGAAAATCTTGAATGAACTCATCCATAATGACTTTCGTCTCTTTAGGCGGTGTACAAATAACAGCATAATCGAAATTATGTTGTTTCATCCAATCTCTCGCTTCCTCGACAGTTGAAAACGGTGGGCTTTGTTCTGTTTTAATACCAGCAGTTGCTAAATAACCTAAAACAAAATCTGCACGTGCTTTAAAATCTTTTAACTTTCCAAATGTCAATAATACTGTTTTTGGTTGACTATGCTCAAAGAATTCACGTAACTTTTCATATGGTTCTGCTAACCTGCGTTCGACATGAACTATTTTTTCCTCTTTCTCGAAAGAGGTAGTTAGATCTGCATATATATTTGTTCCGATCAACGACTTTTCTCGTCGGCTTATTTGGTCCATTCTCTGTTTGTATAACTGATCTAGCTTTTTATTTAATTCGCCATTTGCAACATATGCGGAATATCCACCCTGTTCCTCAATCGTTTTAAAAAGTTCCCATGCTTTATCAATCATTTGATTTGTTAATGTATCAATGTAATAAGAGCCTCCAGAAGGGTCTAGAACATATTGAACAAATGTCTCTTCTTTAATTACGAGTTGAATATTGCGTGCATAGCGGACAGATGCAGGAGTTGGATTCGTTAAAATATTGTGAGGGTGAACAGTCAATACGTCTGTACCACCAAGAACTGCTGAAAAAGCTTCATTTCCTGCACGAAGTAAATTAACATATGGATCTAATTTAGAATATGTACGTAAAGAAGTCTCCGACAAAATCGGTATTTTACTAAATTTCGTATAACCGTATGCTTCTGCGAACGTTTGCCATAAGACACGAAATGCTCTCAATTTTGCAATCTCCAAAAAGAATTGTGTGTCAATTGCAAACCGAACAAAAAACTGATTGGAAAACGAAACGAAAGAATTATATTGTTCAGCTTTTTCGGCTGCAATAGACAATGTGACAGCTAATTCTGTAATAATATCGGCACCTTGTTGATGCAGTGGTATCATATTTGCATAAGAAGTTCGAAGTAAATGAAATCCTTCTGGAAGGATTGCCTTTCCGGTAAAAACTCCTTTGACATTTTTTCTATCAGCTTCATTAATCTGATCGAACAATTTCATAAAGGAATCTTCTTCCGATACATTAAACGCATAGAGAGGATAAAGTTGAATAAGATTGGCTAACTCTTGTAACTCGGCTTCTTTAAATGTTAATTTCCGGGAGCCATCATAAACAATCGCTTCATTGCCTCTTTCTATCGATTCTTTTAGTTCCGATACATATGTCTTTCCATCAACAACATAAGAACATTGAGCAATTGTCCAATCTGGCGATTCAATACCTTTTCTTACGGAATGGAGCATTTGGTCATTCGTACGAAAATCTTTTTCGAATTGCTCTTTTGTATAAAGAGGCTTCAAATCTATTTCTTCTATTGTTTTAGTAATGAGTTTTTCAAACGGTAGTCCTCGCAAAGATTTTTCGGCCACTTCTTTCCATTTTTCATCATTAAATGTTTCAAAAGAAGTTGCTGTCATTTTAGTAACCATTTCATCTTCACTCCTATCTTCTTAATTTAGTATATCATTCCCTTAATTGTCATTCCATTCTAGCTTTCCTTTTTTAAACACACTTAACAGGCCCGTTTATTTCATTCATCCGATTAAACGAGCCTTCTAGATTATATTTCCAACATTTTGAATTTTTTCATCTGGCAACTTCATATCCTTGTTCTTCAATTTTCTTACAAATTGTATCTAAGTCAATAACTGTCTGGTCATATTTCACTTCTACTTTTCCGCTGGGTAAATGAACATTAACGTGTTGCACTCCATTAATATTGTCTAGTGTGTCCTTTACTGTTTTTTCACAATGATTACAGCTCATCCCTTTGACCTCTACTATTACGTCCATGATGCTCTCTCCTTTTCAATCATTATCTAATAGTATTATTCATCAGACACTCCTTATCCATTGATATTTTTTCACAAAAAAAATTTATATTATTATATTAAAAATACCACAAACTGAATTTATAAAACTATATTACTGAATATAAACATGTCAATAAAGATAAACTTATTTCCTATATTAAAATCACTGTAATTTTTCAACCAGTTTATCATACACATTCATATCTGTGAAGGTACGTAATGGATAATATCTTTTATTAGGTAACATATTTTTGATATCCGGTAGAAGTCGTTCATGGCAAATAATTAAGTCTGCGGATTCAGGCACTTCATTCATCGAAGAGTTTTCAACAGAAATATGCAAATTAGCTTGTTGTAACTTCTTCCTAAGCATTGCTGCACCCATAGCACTTGATCCAATACCTGCTTCACAAACAAAATAAATTTCCTTTACATTCGTAACTGGTTCAACGAGCTCCCTTTCTTTAGTTCGTTTCTCCGTCAATTTAGTTTGAACAATTTTGGTCTTTTTTCTTTTCGGTAATTGCTCATTTTTAGCCAATTGATAAAATTCAGCAATTGTTTCTTGTGTATCTTCTACTGTTGGGGTTTCGGAGACAGTCCTTAATAATAAAATACTGATTATAAATGACGTAAATGCTGAAAAAAACACACCTAAAAAGACAAAAATCATATCTTCCTTTGGAGCTAATCCAATTAGAAGAAAAATACTGCCTGGAGATGAAATAGAAACAAGTCCAACATCAAACCATTGGAATGTAATTATACCAACCATTCCACCTAAAATAAGTGCGATAACTAATCTAGGCTTCATTAAAACATAGGGAAAATATACCTCATGTATTCCACCTAAAAAATGAATGGATGTGGCAATTTTTGCACCTTTTCGCTGCTCTGCTTTCGTTCGTATCCAGTAAGCAAGTAAAATTCCTAAACCTGGTCCAGGATTTGATTCTAATAAGAAAAAAATAGATTTACCAATCTCATTTGCTTGCTGGATACCAAGAGGGGCTAACATACCGAAATTTATAATATTATTAAAAAAGAGTACTTTTGCAGGTTCAATAATTAATGCTGCCAGGGGAAGCGAACTAGAATAAATAATATATTCTAGTAAATCTGTTCCAATATCAATTACAATTGAAAACATATTACCAATATAAACAAAGCTTATAATTGTTAAAATAACCGCGACTATAGCAGCTAGTAAATTGCCAATTAATAGTTCATAGCCTACACCAGGTAGTTTTTTAATTATTATTTCATCGATCTTCTTAATAATCCAACCTGCAAATGGTCCAACAATCATTGCACCAAGTATTACTGGTAAAGAGCTAGAAAGCGTTAATCCGAAAACTGCAATAGCGGCAACGGCAGCTCCTCGTTGACCCCCAATGATTTTCCCTCCAGTATATCCAATTAAGACTGGCAATAATGTATGATAAACTGGATCAACAATTTCAATAACCGTCTCGTTAAACCACCAGCCATAGTCACCAAAAACAGCTCGGATAATACCTATCGCTACTATGATGACAATATTTTGGTACACCATCGCACTCAATAATTGAGTAAACTTTCTCATTTGCTATGTAACCCCTTTACAGAGCGAGTTATTTTTAATTCGAAAGCTTTCGCTAAAACTTCTTCCAATACAGCTCTCACCCTATCTTCATTACCTGTCGTGATTTCTTTTATAAAAGAGTCGTCGATAAAGGCTGCAGGTATTTCGCTAATCAGTTCCATATGTTCGACTGGTGAATCAACTGGAACAACCAATAATAAAATCGTCTGAATATCTTGCATTTTTCCATCGTCACTTTTCCAAGAAACAGGATATTTAGTACGAAAAACTGCGACAATTGGACAGACGACTCCTGCCGTTTTTGTATGAATCATTGCTAAACCATTTAAAGCAAAACCTCCTAACTCCTCGCGCTGCTTTAAATCTTCTGTCAACATACTTTGATCTGTAATTTCTTTCACTTTACCCAGTAAGGAAACAACACTCTTAATACTATCAGAACTTAACTCCACCTTTGTAAATAATTTAAAATTTTCCACTATTTGAATTAAACCTTCTCCATATTTTGCAAGAGAAAGTAATGATGAGGTCTCTATTATATTATCTTTCTCTTGAATAATAGGTGGCTTTTCTATCTTTATATGTGTTTGGTTTATCACCGTATTTCTTATTTTAGCAATATCTTCTTTCTTCAAGAAAGGACTTACTACTACCATTTTTTCTTCATTAACATAGGGCAAATTAACCGTCGAAATAATAATTTCTATTTCATTTTCATCTTTTAACCAATCGGAAAGTTCATTTACTGAAACTACTGCTTCAACTTCAATGTTTGGGATCTCTGAACGAATTTTTGTCGCTAAATACATGGAAGTGCCAAGACCACTTGCACATACAACGATAGCTTTATATTTTTGCTTAACCCCTTCTTCAATTCGGAGTAAAGAAGCACCAATATGCATAGCCAAATAACCAACTTCATCTTCTGGAATTGGATATCCTGTTTTTTCCGTTAAAAGTTCACATGCTTTTAAACAGGCTAAAAAAACTTCTGGATATTTTTCTTTTATTTTTTCTAACATTGGATTATGAATTTGCAATCCATATTTTAATCGATTAAAAACTGGAACGAAATGTGATACTAGTCCGTCAAACAAAAGTTGATCTCCTTCAAAAGATTCGTCTAAATAAAACTCGACAGACCTTATAAAGCTTTGTGTAAGTTCTATCCAAATAAACTCTTCATTTTCCTCATTTCGATTATCTTGTTTTTTAGTAGCTTTTGCACCAGCTAAATGTAGTGAAATATATTTCACTTCAATTTCCGGGAATTTTAAGGATGACACTTGTTCCAAGCGATTTACTACTTTCTTTGCCAGAGAAAGGGTTTCCATATCAAATGGTTCCCATTTACCTAAATTCGTATTTTCAATTACTTTTCCACTTTGGATTCGTTCCATCGCAAGCATAATATGAATCATTAAGTTTACATAATTTCTATCCGTTAAAATAAATTCCGATTGTTCATGCAACACTTCACTTAAAACACGATCAACATCTAATATTTTATCTGTTTGGACAAATTTTAGTAATCTATTTCTAATTACTGATCCTAATTTTCCATATAATGATTCAACAGATTTTTTTTCATGAAACAGTTCAAGCCAATCTTCAAAAGTAATATCCTTATGAAGTAAGCGAGATAATAATGTTCTCCGTTGCTGTTCTGTTCCTTTGATATATACGCCAATACCTGGTGCACGGTGAATTGTAACTCCGCCCGCTTCTAACCATATACAAATTTTATCTAAGTCATACGCTATGGTCGCTATAGACACCCCATATTTTTTACTAAAAAACTCTTGTTTAAGCGGTGTGTTTGCAAGTAACAGCTCATAGGTAATCCCTTCTTGTCGTTCTTCGGGAGTATAGGCAGACATTATTTTGGCCTGTTTAATTTGAGCTTTTAATTTTTTTATATTTTCTTCAGAACCTTGCAAAATAAGTCCAGAACCAATTTTTCTCGTAATCTTAATGTTAAGTTGATCTAGAGTTAATGTAAGGGATTTAATTTCTCGTTGAATCGTTCTTGTACTTAATTTAAAGTTTTCGGCTAGATACTTATAGGTAACTGGCATATTGCTATTTAATAATGTTCGTAATAATTCTTTTTGACGTGAACTTAAAATAATTGATTCTTCCAACCCTTCTCCCCCCTCGTATAGTTTTTCCACCTATCTATATGGTTGATATTTGAAATATACAAACTGTTATTCTACGTTGCCTTTCACTACAGGCGAACGCTTTCCATTGGACATGTCTCGAGGCCCCTTGACCCGACAAATGGTATGCCGACGTTGTCAACAAAGGAAGCTTTTAGTAGACCGTTATTAAATTACCGCTTAAGGTCTCAAGACTCCTGCTTATCCCACGGGAGTCGCCGCCTTTCATTTTGACAACTCAACTTAACACTTAACTAGTTGATTTTATAAAAGTATCTTTTAACTTTGTATAAAGCTCCTTATAAATTTGATAACCCTCTGTATAAAGCTTTACATTATTTATATTTTCTTTTGTCTCTTCCCCTTTGTCAAAAAAGTTCGGAAAATCTTCTGGACTATCCCATATACCTACACCTAATCCTGCTAATAATGCTGCTCCGAAAGCAGGTCCTTCTCTTTCTTTAAAAGCATGAACCTTTTGACCTAATATATCTGCTAGAATTTGTCTCCAATTTAGATTTTTACTCGCTCCACCAGTAACATATAATGTGTCTATTGTAACATTACATTGTTTTATTAATTCATAACAATCTTTTAAACTATAAGACACACCTTCAATCACAGCTCTAGTGAAATGATCACGAGTATGGTTATAGTTCATTCCAAAGAAAACTCCTCTTGCATGTGGATCATTATGTGGTGTACGTTCCCCGTTTAGGTATGGTAGAAATATGAGCCCTTCAGAGCCTGCTTCGATTTTATGAATATCTTCAAGTAATTCATCATACGTATCTTCTGAAAACGTACTCTTAAACCAATTTAATGACATGCCTGCTGACAATGTGACCCCCATTGCATGCCAAGTATTAGGAAGACAATGACAAAATAAATGTAATGTATGTAACGCTTGATCCTCTTTAAGTGGAGGCAATTTTTTCAGTGGAGCAAAAACAGTGCCAGATGTCCCTACACTTATTACACCGGAGCCCTCTTCATAAATACCGTTTCCAAGTGCTGCTGCTGCATTATCACCAGCTCCTGCGGTTACTGGAGTTCCCTCTATTAATCCAGTAATATTTGCTGCTTGCTTAACTACTCCACCAACGACCGTATTACTTTCGTGCACTTCTGGTAACCATTCAATAGGAATATCCAGTGCTTCTATTATTTCTTTTGACCACTTCCGCTTTTCTACATCAAAAAGAGATGTACCACTAGCATCTGATACATCAGTTGAAAAGATTCCACTAAGTTTATAAACGATATAATCCTTAGGTAACATGACATGACAAATTTTATTATATCGTTTTGGCTCGTTTTTCTTAATCCACTGTATCTTAGGTGCGGTAAATCCAGGTAAAATAGCATTCCGTGTAATAGATTTTGATTTTTCTTTACCTATTATTTGCTCGATTTCTATACATTCTTCTTGAGTTCGCACATCATTCCATAATATTGAATTCCCTAACTCCTGTTTGTCTTCATCTAATAGGACTAGACTATGCATTTGACCAGATACACCAATTCCTTTAATTTGCTCTGGATTTATACCTTGGTTCCAGATTTGTTTTAGTGAGTTTATAACAGCATTCCACCACTGCTCCGGGTCTTGTTCAGCCCATCCAACTTGTGGAACAAAAAAATCATAACTACAATGCCCTGCTGCAACAGCATTACCATGTTCATCTATTACGAGTGCTTTTGTTCCTTGTGTTCCAATATCTATTCCCACCAACAATCTATTTGCCATTATTTTTCCTCCCAATAAATAATTATAAAAGAAAAAGCCACACAGTATTGTGACTTTCAACATTTACGTATTTGAATCAATTTCATAAATCAATATAGCGCTTCAAAAACCGAACTATATTGCTTGAGCAAAAGGCTTTCACTCCAGGTGGTCGCTTTCACCCTGAGGGCACAAGTGCGACTGATAAGCCTCCTCGGGTTTTTAAGGAAGGCAGACTAAAATCGCCCTTTGCGGGCAACGTCTGCATACCCCTTGCCGGGGCAGGGTCTTATCTAGGCCTCTTCTCCCGCAGGAGTCGACCACCTGCCGTTCCAGCCAAAATTTTATAGGATGTAAAAACGAACGATAACAATATACTTTTGCTTGTTGTTCGGTTTTATTCTAGAAGTAATCTATTATGAAATTGACTCATTTTATAATTTAATTTGAACTTTAAAATCATTAGGGTCTCTCGGCCCTTTTAAAAAGTCAACTGCTTCCTCAAGTGTGATTTCTTTTGAGATTAAATGCTCTACATCAATTCGACCTTCTTTCACCCAATGAAAGGCGGGTAAAAAGGTATAGTTAATTGCCATTGATCCGATAATTGTCCAATCTTTATTGTAAATTTTAAATGGTTCAATGGCTACCTTTGCATCTGGTGCTGTCACACCGAATTGTAAATACTTCCCGGTTGCACCAATATAATTGAATGCTTGTTCAATTACTTTTGGAATGCCGGTAGCATCTATAACAACATCGAAACCATCTGGATACTTTTCCGAGCTTATTTCAGTTTCAATATGTTCGCTTAATACGCCTTTTGTCGCACCCCACTCAAGAGCCTTATTTAACTTTTCTTGAGAAACATCAACAACGACAAGTTCTGAAGCTCCAGCCATTTTCACCGCTTGAACGAGCTGTTGCCCCATTGCGCCGGCCCCGAAAATAATTACTCGATCTCCTACAGAAAGATCTAAACGATTCATTCCATGAACAACACATGCCATCGGCTCAATAAAAGCTGCTTCTTTAAATGACATGGAGTCTGGAATTTTTACAACATTTCTACTTGGAACTTTCACGTATTCTGCCATGCTACCATCAGTTGTATTTCCTAATGCGCCCCAATCTTCACATTGGTTACCTCGATTCGTCAGGCAATATTTACATTGACCACAGAATAAGGAAGGATCTGCTGTCACTCGTTCACCCTTCTTAAAATCCTTTACGTTTTCCCCAACTTCGTGAATTATGCCTGAAAATTCATGACCAGGTATGATCGGATATGGAGAAAGAAACTCTCCTTGGTATATATGAATATCGGTTCCGCAAATACCAATATTTTTAACTTTTATCGTAACCTCATCTGGTCCTGGATTTGGATACGGTACTTCTTTAACTACTGCTGTATACGGTTTTTCTATAACTAAAGCTTTCATTTAATCTACACCCCATTTTATTATTTTTAACTTTTGTGCTTATTTTCTAAGCATTTACCCTTTTACTGCTCCCATTGTTAGTCCTCTAACTAATTGTTTTTGTGTAAACCATCCCAAGATGATTACTGGTAAGATGGAAATTGATGCAGCTGCACACATTTTTGCCCAGAATAATCCTTCTTGTGTCATATACGACGACATATATACGGGTAAGGTTGCTGCATTTGTATAACTTAAACTAACTGCAAAGAAAAATTCATTCCAAGCAAATACCATCGATAAAAGTGCAGTTGAAATAAGTCCTGGTCTAACAAGAGGTAATACTACCTTAAAGAATGACTGAATACCGGTCGCTCCATCAATTTGTGTAGCTTCAATAATTTCATAAGATACATCATTAAAGAAAGAACGCATCATCCAAATAATTAGTGGGACATTCATACCAGCATAAAGTAAGATTAGAGCTACTAACGAATCTAGCAAATTAACACTTTTAAACACTAAATAAAGCGGAATAATTATTCCTGCGATAGGCAAAAAGCGTGTTGAAATCACCCAAAATAAAATATCTTCTTTTCTTTTTACTCGATACATAGCAAGTGCAAATGCTGCGGGAACCCCTAATAAAAGTGCAATTAAAGTAGATAATAGAGTTATAATTGCCGAATTAATAAAGAAATCTCCTACTCCCATATTCCATACCATCTGAAAGTTTTCCAGTGTCGGCTTAAAGAATAAGCTAGGTGGTATATTGATTGCTTCACTTTCAGTCTTAAAGCCTGTTATAAAAATCCACAACACTGGGAAAAAATAAATGATTGCCGCTATATAGGTAATAAATGTAAGTCCAATTGATACAATTTTTTTCATTATTATTGTTCCTCCCTAAACATGCGACGTAATACTTTTATCATGAACATCATCATAATAATAGTTAAAATTACTGTAATCACACCAACCGCTGATGCTTTACCAATATCCCAGTTTTGAAACCCGGTTCGATAAACGAAGAATGATAAATTAGTAGAAGCAAAACCTGGCCCTCCAGAAGTCGTTACATAAATCTCCCCAAACACTTGTAAAATAAACATTAACCCTAAAAGAACGACAACTTCTATATATCTAACTAAATGTGGGATAGTCACGTTAATAAATTGTTGAATTTTATTGGCCCCATCAAGTTGTGCTGCTTCAATTAATTCACTAGGAAGAGATTGTAATCCAGCAAGTAAAATAAGCATAAAAAATGGGGTCCACATCCATGAAACAATTAAAATAATTGATAAAAGAGGATGTTGGGATAACCAATCTATTGGTGCTTTACCAAATACTTCGGCGAAATAAGATGAAAATCCAAAGTTAGGATTATAAACTAGTGTCTTCCAAATAATCGCCGATACAGTTGGCATGACAAAAAAAGGTGTAATGAACATCGTTCTAACTAGACCTTTTCCTAAGAAATGTCGATTCATTAATAAGGCCAAAGCAAATCCTAATATGAAACAAATAATAAGAACTGCTAATGTTAATACAGCTGTATTTTTTAATACTTGGTAGAATCCGGGATCGGTTAATACTTTTTTAAAATTTGATAGCCCCGTAAATTGTATCCCTTTATCAGGTCGCATTATATTCCAATCTTGAAAACTATAATATATTGTGATCAGAAACGGAATCTGTGTCATTATAATAAGAAATATAGCGCTTGGTAAGATCAACCTTTTGATAGGAGGCTGATTCAAGTTTTTTCTCTGTTGTGTGGCTGCTTTCACACTCATCCCTCCTTTAAGTTCTTAAAATATAAAAACCGTTGAAAGGCTCGCTTTCCTTTAGGCTCCTAGCCAACATTAGGGCTCACCTTATCAACGATTTTTTAAATTAACAATAATTTATCGTGTTAATAAACGATTCTATTGAATAATCAAATTAGCTTTTGTTGCTACCGGATTATAAGTTAAATAATATTACTTATATCCACCTTCTACTGCCGCATCTTCAGCTAATTTTTGTGCTTCTTTCATTGCGTCTTCTACAGATTTATCTCCTGCAATCGCCGCAGCAATTTGTTGACTTACTTCTGTTCCGAGTGATTGGAATTCAGGAATAGCTACATATTGTGCACCAACATATGGTACAGGATCAACTGCTGGATTATCATAATCAACACTTTGAATACTTTCTAATACCATTTCTGCGAAAGGAGCTGCCTCTTGATAGTTTGGATTTTCATAAGTTGAAATACGTGTACCAGAAGGGGCAACTACCCAGCCTTTTTCTTCTCCTACTAACTCGATATACTCTTTACTTGTTGACCATTTAATGAATTCGAATGCTGCTTCTTTATTTTTACTTGCGGATTCTATAGCTAAGGTCCAAGCGTAAAGTCCACCAGTGTTTTCTTCTTTCACTTGAGTAGGAGCAAACGCATAACCAATTTTTCCAACTACATCGGAATCATCAGGATTGTTTAAAAATCCTGCTGCAACTGTCGCGTCATACCACATGGCTGCTTTACCAGTAGACATAACAGTTAATGCTTCTGTAAATCCTGTACTTGTGGCACCTGGTTGTCCTGCATCATTTAACAGATCAACATAGAAATTAATCGCATTTACTGTATTTTGACTATCAAGTTGTGCATTCCACTCTTCATCATAGTAAGAACCCCCAAATGCATTAATTACTGTAGTTAAAGGTGCCATCATTTCACCCCAACCTGGAAGTCCTCGCAAAACAATACCAGGTGTACCTGTTTCTTCTTTAATCGTTCTTGCGATCTCACCAACTTCTTCCCAAGTTGGATGGAGAGGCATTTCCACTCCTGCTTCTTCAAATATTTCTGTATTATAATAAAGCATCGTGCTTTCACCGTAGAAAGGTAATGCATATAAATTTTCTTCAAACGTTAACGCGTCCCTCATCGTTGGAAAAATATCTTCTAGATCATAAGCTTCTTTTTCTTCATCACTAAGTGCATTCATTTGTGGACTTAGTGGCTCAATCCATCCATTTTGAGCCCAAATTGGTGTATCATACGTACTAATAGTTACAATATCAAACGCTCCAGCTCCAAGTGCAACATCTTCTGTTACTTTTTTACGCAGGTCATTTTCCGGTAGGACAACAAATTCAACTTTATATCCTGTATCTTTTTCAAAATATTCCTTCGTTAATTCTTGCATGATTTTCATGTCTGGGTTGTTTACCGTTGCTACAGTTAAAACAGTTCCATCACTAGACGTATTTGCTGCTTCATCAACTTTTTCTTCGTTCTTATTCGTATCATTAGAAGAACCACATCCCATTAAGGCTAGTATAAAAATGATTAGGATCGATACCAAAAAACCTATTCTTTTATTCATTCTTTTTCCCCCTACTGTAGTTTGTTTGCGCTTTCTTGAATCATTATAACAAAGAAAAACATTATGAAATCACTTAGATGACATAACTTTGTCACATATAAAACATGACAAACTTAATCATTTTTACTTTTTCAAATGTTTTTTACTTACGTTTACTTATTAGGTTAATAAAGTGAATGCGTGCAATATAGGACTCTTTTTCTATCTTGTATTGTTTTAAATATATGAAACTTTTCGTATAGATCTTTCATATACTTTTACAAATCGTAATCATTACGATATACTTAAAAACAGTCTATTTTAGGAGGAATTATTTTGAAAAGAAGTGTCTTATTCATTAGTCTATTTATATTATTTTTGCTTACAGCATGTAGTACAAATAAAGAAAATGCTTCAAATGATCAGTTAGTAATATACACATCTATTTATCCATTACAATATGTTACACAAGTAATTGCTGGAGAAGAGGCTACTGTTAAGTCAATTTACCCGCCAGGAGTGGATGCACATACATTTGAACCGACTACAAAAGAAGTCACGCAAATTGCTAAAGGAGATGCGTTTATTTTTTTAGGAGAAGGAATGGAAGGCTTTGCTGAAAGTACTTCTAAGGCGCTTGAATCCCAAGATGTGTTGCTGCTTGAGATAGGGGAGCATAAAGAATTATTTATAGAAGGTACAGATGATCATCATGAGGCTCACGGAGACGATGATCATGGTCACAATCACGAAGATTTAGATCCGCATATCTGGTTAGATCCAATTCGCATGATTGAAGTAGGTAAGATTATTAAAGATACATTGGTTGAACTAAATCCAGAAAGAGAAACACAATTCGAAGAGAATTTTACTGGATTAAAAGAAAATATGATAAAACTTGATGAAGAATATACAGCAATCTTACAGTCAAAAGAAAATAAAAAAGTTATCGTTACACATGCAGCTTATGGATACTGGGAAGAAAAATATGGCATAGAGCAAATCCCAATTAGCGGGATTTCATCTAGTGATGAACCATCCCAAAAAGAACTGACGAAAATTGCAAAACTGGCTGAGCAGAATAATCTTCAGTATGTTATATTTGAACAAACAGGTTCGAATAAGCTAGCTACGATTATACAAGAATATATAAACGCAAAAAAATTAACCATTCATAACTTAGAAACTCTTACAGAAGAGGATATCGAGAATCACGAAGACTATATAACCTTAATGGAAGGCAATTTACGAGTTTTAGATGAAGCTACTCAATAAATTTTATAGTAGCTGGGTAACTAATATAGAAAGAGGTGAAGTCATGTCCGACTCCATCATTCGATTAGAAAATATTTCTTACTCTTTTGGGGATAAGATAGCTTTAAAAAATGTTAATATGAATATTCAACGAGGAATGTTTATGGGTCTCGTCGGTCCGAATGGAGGCGGGAAAACAACGTTAATTAAATTAATATTAGGCCTGCTAAAACCTAGTAAAGGCTCCATTTTTTTGTTAGATCAACCTATTGATTCATTTAAAGATTGGAACCGGATTGGATTTGTTTCTCAAAAAGCAAATACATTTAATAAAGGATTTCCTGCTACCGTATTTGAAGTAGTCGCCATGGGTTTAACAGCCAAAGTAGGTTATTTTCGGTTCATGAAAAAAAAGGATAAAGAAAAAATATTGCAAGCTATTGATCAAGTTGATATGGGTAAATATGCGTATCAAAATATCGGTGATTTATCCGGTGGACAGCAGCAACGTGTCTTCATAGCAAGAGCACTTGTCAGTGAGCCTGAGCTGCTTATTTTAGATGAACCTACTGTCGGAATTGACTATCAATATGTCCAAAAGTTTTATGAATTACTTCATGAATTGAACACAAAACAAAATATAACTATGTTACTTGTTACACATGATACTGGTGCGATGACGGAATATGCTACAAATATTGTCTGTTTGAATCAGACGTTACATTTTCATGGAAAATCAGAAGAATATACCGCATTATCTGCAGAGTATTTGTCTGAAATTTACGGTCATCCTGTGCAAGTCATTGTACATGATCATGACTAGAGGAGGCTCCTATGTTAGCAGATATAATTGAATTTGACTTTTTACGTCATACATTTTTAACCGGGCTTCTTATCGGGATCATCGCCCCATTACTTGGAGCCTTTCTCGTTGTGAGAAGACTTTCCTTGCTGGCTGACGCTTTATCTCATGTCACGTTAGCTGGAATAGCGTTTGGTTTATTTATTGAAAAACAGCTTTTATTACCATTAAGTCCTTTGTATAGCGGAATGGGTTTTTCAGTTTTAGGAGCTATATTAATTGAAAAATTGCGTTCTGTTTATACGGCTTATCAAGAAATCGGAATTCCTATTATATTAAGTGGTGGGGTTGGGTTAAGTGTAATTTTTATTTCATTAGCTAACGGATTTAACACGGATTTATTCAACTTTTTATTTGGATCTGTTTCGGCAGTGAGTAAAAATGACTTTTTATCTATTCTAATTATTTCTATTTTTATTATCATATCGATTTTTATTTTCTATAAAGAACTTTTAACGTTATCTTTTGATGAGGAACACGCTACAGTTACAGGAATACACTCTGGCCGTATTCATTTTTTATTTATTATTTTAACTGCTCTTGTGATAGCTGCCTCCATCCGGATCGTAGGTGTTTTACTCGTATCAGCCTTAATGACTTTACCAGTAGCAAGTGCAATGCGAATCGCAGTCAGTTTCAAACAGCTTATTTTCTTTTCGATTTTATTTGCTGAAATTGCAGTAGTTACTGGATTAATAAGTGGATATTATTTAAGCATCCCTCCAGGTGGTACGATTGTAGTGATGGCAATTATCATTCTAATTATTTCATTAGCATATAAACGACTTACATTTCATTTTCAGAAGGAAGTGGATGAATAATGAATAAGCAAGAAGCAATCACTTTATTACAAGAACATGGACATAAAATGACGAAGCGTCGAGAAGATATTTTAAATTTTTTTGCTCAAGAAGATAAATATTATACAGCAAAAGACTTATATCAGTATATGGAATCCATTTATCCCGGCATTAGCTTTGATACAGTTTATCGAAATCTCCATCTTTATCATGACTTAGGAATTTTAGAATCTACAGAATTAAACGCCGAAAAGCATTTCCGTATGAATTGTGGTAGCCACCATCACCACCACTTTATTTGCAATACATGTGGAAAAACAAAAAAAATTAATATATGCCCAATGGATGATGTCGCTCACTTACTATCAACCTATAAAATTGACGGACATAAATTTGAAGTGTATGGGTTTTGTCCGACATGCCAGCCTGCATAGAGGTCATTTAACGTGAAAACATATCTGGCTGTCGGGATCGGAGGAGTTATTGGCTCCTGTTTGCGATATATACTTTCTTTGTTATTTCTATCTGATGGCTTTTCTACTTTTCCATGGGCTACATTAACAGTTAATCTTACCGGCGCTTTCCTGTTACCTTTTATTATGTTCCATCCGGCAATTAAGGTAAGGATGCACCCTCTTATTGGGTCTGCTTTAACTACTGGTTTGATTGGCTCTTATACAACTTTTTCAACCATCACGGTTGAAGTTGTACATCTATTTCAAACAACTTTGTTTTTAGCAATTATTTATCTGCTTGTTACCATTTTCGGTGGATTATTCTGTAGCTTTCTTGGTTATAGAAGTGCTCAGAAATTTGCAAAGGAGGAGATGTAAATGGTGTTTCACCTTCTCCTTGTAGCTATTGGTGGTTTTTTAGGAAGCATGCTGCGATTTTGGATTGCAAATAAATTGAATAAACATTTTATCGGTACGTGGATTGCTAATGTTAGTGGGTCCATCCTTCTCGCAATTATTTTAAAACTTTTTTTAGTTCATTCGCTTTCTGAGGAAGTATGGCTAGCGATCGGTGTTGGCTTCTGTGGTGCCTATACAACATTTTCAACGTTTGGAAGTGAAACAATTCAACTGATACAAGCTGAAAAATTCCGCACCGCTACATATTATGTAGTCAGCTCATTTGTTGTATCTATCATCATAGTAGGTATTATTCTTAGCTTTTGATGGTTTATGTCTTCATGCAGCCCGGCACTGATCGAGGAGGTGGCCGGTTTGTTGAATATTTACGTTTCGCTAATTTTATTAGATAACCTAATTATGGTACGGAGTGAAAGTGATATGTTGGAATTTTAATGAAAGCACATAAAATATTTTTGAAGAGCGAAGAAGTTGAAAACGAGGTAGGGACATAAGCTAGAAAGAGTTATTGAAATGATTACGTTTATAACAGTCGCTACAGAAATATACTCCGCTTTCACCACTGGCATAAGAGCGACATCTGGGACTGCACAAAGTTCGTCCCATCAAAAACACCTGTTCAAGCCGCACTATCGCTTGCTTTCACAGTGTCTCCGTATATTTCTTTCGCTAACTTGAAATATTGTTCGTGTTTCATATATAATATTTTGTTTTGTCCCAGCCTCATTTTGCTTTTAAGTCTGTTGTTCATTAAGATACGTTTTTACGGTTGGGGCTTCATAAGAATCAAATTTATCTAGTAATCGATTTGGTTCAATATCTACAAGTGCCATAGAACGGTACTTTTCGTGTAAAAATTGTTCTTTTGTCATGTGATTAAAAAGTTCAACGAGTGGATCAAAGTAATGATTAATGTTTAGAAGACCACAAGGTTTTTGATGAAGGCCTAATTGAGCCCATGTAAAAATTTCAAAGAATTCTTCTAATGTGCCCGGTCCACCTGGTAAAGCGACAAATCCGTCTGCCAGCTCTGCCATCTTAGCCTTTCTCTCATGCATAGAATCGACAACTATCAATTCTGATAATCTCTTATGAGATATTTCTCTCTGCTCTAAAAAACTAGGCATTATCCCAATGACTTGTCCACCTTCTTCCAAGACGGTATCCGCAACAGCTCCCATTACCCCAACACTTGCTCCACCATAAACAAGTGTAATATCACGCTTGACTAGTTCTTCACCAAATTTTCTCGCAGTTTCTATATATACATTAGATGCTCCAGCACTGGAACCACAAAATACAGCTATACTTTTCATAAAGAAGTCCCCCTTATCGGATTTAGCGTTTATATTATACAGAAGTCTTCATAATTTGTTAAACTTTATGGTAGTCAAATGTTAGGAGTGGTAAGAAATGGACGTAACTGAATTTCAACAATGGGTACATGATTATTATGAAAATAGAGGCTGGTCTGAACTAGACATCTTTATTCGTATTGGATTTTTAGCTGAAGAAACTGGCGAAGTAGCACGTGCTATAAGAGCACTTGAGATTGGGAGGGATCGCCCAGACGAAAAAACGGAATCCTATATGAAAAATAGAGAAGCTTTAGTAGAAGAGTTAGGAGATGTGTTAGGTAACGTCATTGTAATTGCCAATAAATATAATATTTCTTTAGAAGAAGTATTTAATTCCCATAAAGAGAAACTCTCAAATCGTTACTCTCATGAATAAATACTATTTTCACAAGAAAAAAGGATAGAAAATATAGTATTGACACTAATGATAGCAATGAAAGAGGGTACTTTTTAACCCTCTTTCCTCGCTATTTTCCGAGTGACTATTTTATTTAAATGTTCCTTCAAAAAGAAAAGAGCTAACTGGATTTCGCCCTGAAGGAACTTCGCGTTCTCTATGTTGATCTGATAACTTTGCATCCGGATCATGATATCCTAATGCAAACAAAGCCTGAACTTCATATTCTTCTGGTATATTTAAAACTTCTTTTGCTTTAACGCGATCAAAACCGCCCATTCCATGAGTAATGAGTCCTTGTCTAGAGGCTTCAAGTGACAAATATCCCCAAGCTGCTCCCGTATCAAAAGCGTGTGTCACATTAGGAGCTCCCTCTTCATTTCTCGTTGTCTTTGAAATTATTGCAACGAGAACAGGTGCATTTTTACACCATTCTATATTTCCTTCATAAATAAATGATAGAAATTTGTTTCGATCTTCCTCTGTTTGTGCATATACAAATCTCCATGGTTGCCAGTTTGCAGCAGATGGTGCCCAACGAGCTGCTTCAAAAATGCTGTATATTTTCTCTTCTTCTACTTCCCGGTTAGAAAATCCTCGAGGAGACCATCGATTTAAGTAAATTGAATCAATTGTATGATTTGCTTGTCTGAAAGTTGAAATATCCATAAGACAACTCCTTGTTTTTTGTGTACCTAAATATAATATGAAAGTTTATTTAAGTAATCAACTATCTTGATTTAGTAGTCCATATTTCCTTTTAAACCGATTCATTATTTTCACCCAGCTTGTACTAAACAAAACTAAAAAAAATACATTTGAAAGTCCATGGGCTAAATCAAAATAAATACTCGCCGCATAAATACTTACAAATAATTCCCAAGTAAAATTTTCAATGTTACTTACAATAATCCACAGGTTCATAAACCAACCAAATAAATATCCCCAAACAAAACCAAAAATGCTTTTTCCCCATACGTATTTCATCCACCAAATATTCCTGAATAAACCGGCACTCATTCCCATCATTCCCCAAGCATACATTTGCCAAGGTGTCCATGGACCTTGTCCCAAAAAAACATTTGATACAATGGCAGCGATGGCTCCTACAATAAATCCGGATTCAGCTCCAAATACAAGACCAGTTATAATAATGACAAAAGAAGTCGGTTGAACACTTGGAATGCCAGCAAATGGGACCCTTACAACCGCGGCAAAAGCTGCTAATATTGCAAGAATAACAATTTCTCTACCGGTAATTTTTTTCACTTCAAATCGTATAAAAAATGGAACCATCATTAAAGCAATCAAAATAAAACTTACTAATAGATAAGCGTTATACTTCAATAAAGCAATCGAGGAGAATAGGAGTAGAAACATTCCAATCGAGATGACGATCAAGTATTTACGTGATTTGGACATGTATCCATAGCCTCCTCGAATGTTATAACTTCTGGGAAGGTCGTATTTCTTGTTACTCTATTCATTGTCGTCGTATAGAAATAATTTCCTTTAAATAATGTATTCGCCGTTCCACTAACCGTTATTTGGCCATTGAACATTATTGCGCATCTTTCCGCATGCTTTGCCGCAAATTCGATATCATGTGTAACCATCACTATTGTTAAACCATCTTTATGTAATTTGTTAATGATTTCTCCAATACGCTTTTTCGAAACGGGATCAAGACCTTTGGTTGGTTCATCGATAAACAATATATCTGGTTCTCTAATCAGCATCGACGCCAATGCCGCCTTTTGCATTTCTCCACCAGAACAATCATAAGGGTGGCGATCATATAGATAGGAAATATGAAGTCGTTCTAACATTTCCTTTATTTTCATTTCGCCATCTTCTATATTAAACTTTTTAGTTACTTCCTCCATTTCTTTTCCAACTGAGTCTTGGATAAAAAAGGCGCGGGGATTTTGAGGTAAAAAGGCAATGTTACGATACAATTCATTTTCCTTCGTTTTATTCAAAGTTTTCCCCAAATAAGTGATTTTTCCACGTTGAGCTTTTATCATTCGTAATAACAATTTTAATAAAGTTGTCTTCCCCGAACCATTTCCACCTATTAAGGCAATGTATTCCCCCTGATGTATTTCCAAAGAAAGATTATTTATTATCATTGGTCTGTTCTTTTCATATTGAAAATAAACATTTTTCATTGTAAAAAGTGGAGGAGTTATCCCATTGGCTTTCAACGCCTGTTCCCGTCTAGTTTCCTGTTCTACTACTCTACCTAACGTAGTGAGCCAATTTCTACATTCTTTTACGGTAAGCGGGATTTGTTCTAATTGTAAAGGTTTGCTCATTTCTATATAAAAACGGATAAACGATGGGATATATGACAAAAATCGTTCGTCTTTATGCTGATACACGTTATAGATAACGTTACGGTTATCCCCTATATAACTAATGGTCCCTTGATCCATCATTATTGTACGGTCTGAAACTGAAAATAAATCTTCTAATCGATGTTCTACAAGGATAATTGTCATGCCTATTTCTTGATTTAATCTTTCTAAAAAGGCAATTAAATCCTTCGATGCTACTGGATCAAGTTGGGAAGTAGGTTCATCAAGTAAAAGAACTTTAGGTTTTAATAAAAGTACCGAAACAATATTCAAAATTTGTTTTTGACCACCCGAAAGTTCAGACAACTTCTTACTAAGTAATTCTTCCAAACCAAAAAAATGCACTAATTCTGCAACACGTTTGCGCATCTCCAAATTTGAATATCCTAAATTTTCCATACTGAATACAATTTCTTGCATCACTTCATCCATGACTATTTGCGTATCTGGATCTTGGAAAACAAATCCTACATCTTCTGTTAACGTACGTTCGTCCCACTCATCAAACTGTTTTCCCAAATAAATAATATCTCCTTCTTTATGTCCCACTGGTGTAAGTGATTTTTTTAAGAGACGTAGTAGCGTCGTTTTTCCACATCCACTTGGTCCACAAATAACGATAAATTCACCTTCATGAACTCTAAACGATAGATTACTAATAACGTCACTAGTTGTTTCAGGGTAACGAAAAGATAAATTATTCACTTTAAATATTTCCATAGTATATATTCTCTCCCTTCAACAATAAGTGGAAAAGCAATAATAATAAATGTGCAACAATATATCAACCAATCGATTGGATATAGATGAAGAGTTCCTAGTTGAGGGTAAATAACGATCTTCCCATAACCTAATCCCCCCCCAGCAACACATATAATAAATAAAAAAACGATAATAATGAGCCAAATCCAATCTCGTTTTTGCATCATATATCGAGTATAGGAAGTTTTTTCACCAATTCCATATCCCCTTGCTTTCATGGAATCAGCTGTTTGAATCGCTTCTTCTAATGACCAGGTGAATAATACTTGGATAATAAGCATTCCACTTTTAACTCTTTCTTTTAACGTTCCAGAAGAAATTGTCATTTGTCTTACACGTTGTACGGTAGTTATTTCTTCTAAACGATCTCGTAGTAAAGGAACATATCGAATCGCAATCATCGTTAAGAAAGCTGTTCTTGGTAGTATTCGAGAAAATATATATAAAAACTTGTTCCCATTTAAGATTAAATTAAAAGAGAGGAACATAATTAAAATAGCTAATATAGACAATGACATGACTAACCCATACATGGTCGCCTCTACTGTAACCTGTTTACCACGAAAATAAAAAAGAATATTTGTTCCACGTGAGACTAAAAAAGGATTTAGAATGATAATAACTGTAGTCATTAAAATGTAAATTGGTAACCATTTTTTTAATGTTTTTCCACCATCATGAGTGATATTTACCAAAGCAAGAATTAACACGATCGTACCTAGAAATAATGGGTGCCGAAAATACATAGATAAAAATCCAACTTCAACATAGTAGAAAAAAATAACATATGGATGAAAGCTATTAAATCCATTGCCCATAAGTACACCTACTTTATTTGAATCAATTAGTTAAGATACAGACCCGACCAGTATGTAGCATAAGGTCGGGTAATATTTTGTCATCTTCGAAAAGGTTGTAAGTTAGCTCCTAGATCCTTCCCCAGATCAGTCGTATACAACCATTCAATTACATCACCATCTTGAACGTTAATCGCTCCCGCCCCTCGATCTGGAAAAACACCGTTTATCCGGTACATCCATCCACTTCCTTGTCCTCGATCGAATTCATATACATTAGCTATTCCTTCAATATAAGCAGTTGAACCTCCACCTCTATAATCCATCTGAATTCCTTTTTCTTTAGTAATTTTAATTAGTACATCCAATACAGTCTCTTCACCGTTTATCTCAGTTTTTGTAGCTGATAAGGGCACTTCATCTGACGAAATTACAATGGATTGTGTAACAGTACTTTTCGTTTCTTTCTGTTTTTTCTCTTTTTGTTCGGGAGATTTTGTTGTTTGATTTTTTTCTGTTCCCTTTGATGATGTTGAATTATCCGAATTTGAGTTACTAGACTTAGAAGATTTAGTTTGATTTGAATTTTCTTTTGACTTCGTATTTTTTTCTTGATTTGATTTTGTATCATTTGGTTTGTTTGAACGTTGCGAGTCTTTTTCCTTTTGTGTTATTTTTGTTTCTTTATTATAATTACTCTCTTTTTCTACTGTTGATTTCTCTTCTTCATGTTTTTTTGTCTGATCAGATTTTTTACTTTTTTCTATTTTTTCATCTACATCCAAATCTACTAATTCATAGTCATTTTTGGTTTCTATCTGTTTATTTTCAGTGTCCTCTATACCTGTTGGCTTTTCCAATGTTGAGCCACATGCTGTAAAAATAAATATGGATAAAACAGCTATTAAAATGGAAGTATATAATCGCCTAAATCGCATGGGAAATCCTCCTTTATTTAATTTATATAGGCTTAAAAAGCCGTTAAAAAACGGCTTTTAGATCTACTTTCTATTAACTTCTATCGATATTTTGCTTTCTACGTATCATATAAATCCCTATACCTAATAAGATTAGAATAGTTCCAATGAGAATTATATTAAACATAGTAGTTGCGGTTTTTGGTAAGGCCTTAGACTCCTCACCTGCTTTTTGTTGATTCATTTGTGAATTTTGATTATCAATATCAGTTTGTGCATTTTCTAGTTCGCCTTTTTCTTTTCCAGTGGTAGTTTCATCACCGTTTGATTCCTGTCCATCAGGCCCTTGATTTTCCGGCTGTTTAATCCCCGGATCAATTTCTTCTTTTTTTTCTGGTTCTATTGAAAAATCATACAGACGACCCTCATTATTCACGAACATCTTATAAGCAACTAATGCTTGCAGACCCTGCTCTGAAGCCATTGGGTTTGAATTTTCGTCCCCTAATAGATGTGTAAAACCTCCATCTTTTGCTTGAAACTTAAGTAAATGATCTAATAAATTAATGTCTTGCTTTGTAAATTGATCACTACGTGGATCAATACCGTTTGCTGTTAAACCAATGATAACTTGAGCAGTTGTTTCACTAGAAACACCACCAACAAAATCGTCAGAGAAACCTCCGGATTCGTCTTGACTGGTTGATAAAAAGTCTACAGCTCTTCTAATTGCTTCTTGCACTTCTGGATAATCACTATTATTGTATGGTGCTAAAGCAGTTAATGCCATAGCCGTTATATCAAAGCTTGCGTTTTCTTGTTTTGAAGAGGTTGCTGTTAGGCTCCATGCCCCATCATCTCGTTGATTTTGTAAAAGCTCTTCAATCAACTTCTCCCGTGTCCATGTTGCATTTTTAGGTATATCAAAGTTTTTAGTGTCTAGTGCAATTAGAGCAAACAAAATTCCATTGTTTCCTTGAAATGTTAAGCTATTACTTCCATCCCTTGCATCCTCACTATTGTATATTTTCTCAATAAGGTTTAATCCATTGATATTTGTCGGGTCTTTTCCTACTGCGAATGAAGCAATTGCTAAACGTTCTACATCCGTAATTAATAGTCTTCCAGTTCCTAATTTATCGATTACTTGTTCTTGTAGATTTTGTTCAAAAATACCATGATATGCTTTAAATTGTGGTTGATCAGCATAACCTGCTCTATCAAGACCGATTGCTTGCCATTCTGTTGTAATCCCATTTGAAAGAATATGTTTGCTTACTTCTTTAATAGCTTTTTCAACATGTTCTTTATATGCCTTATCTTCGTCATTAGCCATATATGTTACTAGAAAAGATTTAGTCGTTTCTCTACCATCTTCATCTATCGCTCTAATTACGATCTTGTTTGCACCTTTTTTTAACTCAATTTCGTACTGACCATCTTTCTTTTGCTCTATCTGTTTCCCATTTAATTCGATTAATGGCCTTAATGGGTTGAACATATAGTCTTCTGCAGAGACGGTCAAACGTAATGACGGTGTATAAACGATTGAATTATTTTTTACCCCTTCTATGTTTAATCGAGGATTCGTTTTTTCTATCTCTTTATCTTGTGGAATATACGTGTATTCATATCTTTCAACTGTTTTTCTTTTTCCTGCATCCGTTGCTTCTATTTCAATACTATTTGTACCCTCAATAAACTCTAATTGATAGACAAATGGTTCATCCGATTCACCATTAGATACATCTGTTTGAGAAAGTTTAGACACTGATTGTCGCTCAACTGTTTTTCCATTTAACTTTACAACTGGTATCAGAGGTGTGCCAAAGTAACTGTTCGCTCTAATTCTAATCGTGTGTTTAGAATCTCTAACAAGTGAATCAGAAGGCAGATGATCGATTTCAATGATAGGTTCCATTTGTTCCCGAATTGGTTCAAATTCTGTTGCTCCTATGTCTTTACCATAATCCAACGTGTAAAGCCATTCTATTTTATCACCAGGAATTATATAAACATCACTTGCTCCGACATCTGAGAATTTACCATTTACTCTAAACATCCAACCGCTTTGTTCACCACGGTCAAACTCTGCAACATTAGCAATACTAGCTACATATTCTCCCCAACCTAAATCTTTCACTTCAATTGGGATGTTATGCTCTTTTGCAGCACGTTTTAATACATCTATTACATTATCCTCTTCGTATACTTCTAATTCCGTAGCAGGTAATGGTATCTCTTTACCGGAAATGACAATCGATTGTGTTACCATGAACTGATTTTGTTGCTCTTCTTGTTGATCAAATGTAATCTTAAATACCTTTTTTACTTCACGAGTCCCATCACGAGCAATAATCTCTACTATGTTTTCGCCTTTATTTAAATCAACTGTAAAAGTACCATTTTTATCTGGTGTGACTTTTTGTTCATTTAATGTAACTACAGGGTCAATATCATTATTTTTATAATCTCTAGCTGAGACGGAAAAGTTTATTGTAGAATGATTTACTATTTCTCCATCTGTAAACCCATCTATATCTATTTTGGGGTCTGGTTTTTCTTTTACTATAATCTTTTTCGATTGTCTTAATAATCGCGGATAACTGTTTTCTATATCTTTCGTTACTTGCAGTTCATATTCACCTATTTTGACATCTTCAGCTGGAATTTTTGCAATACCATTTTCATCAGTAGCGTATGTTTTCCCGTTAAAATGTACAATGGCATCTTTGATCGTTGTTCTCTCGTTTTCCTTTACTAAACTATAATCTTCTGCATAAACATTATATGTAGAAGTAACCTCAACTTCGATTTCCTCATCTTCATAGATTTCTGAAGAAATAGTGATTGCAGGAATTAATGTTAGTTTTTCGATTTCATCTGCAACATCTACTCCTTGGTAAATATCACCTACATTTCCATAAAACCAAACAATTTTATCTCCTTCTTTTATTTCGTAATCATCTGCATATACATCGGGATAAACATCATTAACCATATATTGCCAACCATCCCAACCATCAAAAGAAGCTTCTTCGTCTCCCTTAATGCTCGAAATGTATCCATGTCTGTCTTCAAAAGGGATACTTGCATCATTTAAAGCTTGTTTAGTTGCCTCTAACGCAGTTGGTTTGTCAGCAAATGTTTCTACTTGAACGTCTTGTTCTGGATAACTAGTCTCATTTATTCCTTCAACCCGGACTGAAACAGTCGTATTCTTTTTAAGTCCTTGACTGTGACCTTTTAATTGAACAAAAATCGACTCACCTTGTATAACAGTCGATAAAGCAAGTACAGATTGATCCGTTGACATTGCAATTGCCCCAGCTTGTTCTTTTTGCCACCAAAAAGATCCGTTTTTTTGCTGATAATTATCGATGAATTGTTCAACAATATTACCTTCTTCTGTGGTCCATTTTGTACTGTATAGATTTTCCCCATTAGCTGCTAACCCCATAATAATGGAAGCAGTTGAGTTAGAATTTGCTGCAAACATTTGTCCAGGAACGTCATTATTATTTTGATAATATTCATGTATATATTCTACAGTTGCATTTATAGCATTTTTCACATCTTGTCGTTCATTATAATATGGAGCTAATGCAGTTAAAATCCATCCTGTTGCATCTGCATCTCCAAACATTCCTGTAGTTGATTGCTTAGATAAAAGGAAATTGATTAACTTCTCTTTGTCATACTTTGCATCCATTAAATCAAGCGCGATCATTGCCCAAGGGTCTCCCCAAAGCGTAGAGAAATTACCATTTTCTTTATTTTGCTTTGCTATTAAATCGTCAACGACATTACTATTGCCAAATCTATATGGATTTTTTTCTAGTAGAATTGATCCAATTATAATTCCTGCAGCTTCGTTTGAATTCGTTACTTTAGAATCTTTTCCTTGTGACCAGTATGTATGTCGTGCCCATGGTGCAGATTCCTCAGATTCCCAAGGGATATCATTTCTTAAATTTTTTAGTCCTGCTCCCCACAATGCAGCATAGGTCCAATAGTCACTATGCGATCCTTTATAACTTTTATAATTTGGAGGGTTGTCTTTATAATATTCTGTTGCATGTTGAACGGATATTTCAACTTTTTCTTTAATTTCGGCACTACGATCTTCTAAGTCCTCTTCCTTTTCTGCTTCATCCTTTGAATCGTTTTCTTCTATAGCTTCTTTTTTAACTTTTACTTTATCTTCATTAGATAGATTATTATCGTTCGACTCTTCTTTATTTTTCTCTTCACTCTTTTTAGAATTATTATCTTTTGTGGATTCTAGACCTTTGTCTTTTTCTTCATCACTATTGTCTTCTTTTTCTTCTTTAATATCTTCATTAGATTGGTCAGCTTCTACATTTACTTCTTCCTCATTCTTTAATTCTACTTGATTTTCAACTTCAAATTGATTGATTTCATTTGCATCAATGTCTTTCGTTGCTCCTGCTGAAGTAGGTACAGATGCAAAGAATAATATAAATACTAGAAATATCGATAACCATCGTTGCGACTTTCTATGAATGACTTTCAAGTTTCCTCTCCCCTTATCAAATTTATTAGTTTATTTCTTTAGTTTAAAATACCATTCGCTCAACAAAAAAACTCCTACCTCCAGAAAAAGGTAAGAGTTTGATAGAAAATTCTATATATGCATGTAAATACAGTAGGAAAATTCCGCTCTTATGCAAACCTTTATCCTGGAAGGTGTAGTGCATATATGCTTTGGCAAGTCTCCTGACTTATGGATCTTTGCTTACCTCTTACCTTCCCAGTTTTTTAACCAGTGGCATTATAAGGGCAGCTTCCCATTTACAGTGGCCGGTCCGTTCAGGATTTTCACCTGATTCCTTTTTAATTTTTTGCTTTATGCAAAAAAACCAAAACACAAACTATTAATTTTTTTAGTACACTAGTTATAAGTATAAAACAATATTTTACAATTTACAATCCTTCCTTTTGCTCAGGTATTCAAATAAGTAGCTTTTTAGCAGAAACTTTTCCTTCTTTTCCTTCTTGCCTCCATACTAAAAAAACTTGTCAGACCAAATGCCTGACAAGCTTTCTTAGTTTAAATAGCTTATTGGGTTTTGAATAGATCCATTGATATGAACCTCAAAATGAAGATGTATACCTGTTGATCTTCCTGTAGCACCCATTACTCCAATTTGTTCCCCTCTTGATATTTTCTGCCCTGAGCTGACAGTAAGCGAAGACATATGACCGTAAAGAGTTTTCATTCCATTTCCATGGTTTATTATCACTGTATTTCCATACCCATTTAATGTACCAGCTGTTTCTACCGTGCCACTTTCAGCTGCAAATATTGGTGGGCTTGTACTACGGTCCGTACGAGCAATATCTATTCCTTTATGCATTTTACCCCAACGTTTTCCCATATGACTTGAGATGTACCCACCTTCAGTTGGCCAACCTAAAATCCCATTACCATCTGCAGAATTAAAAGAACCACCCGATGCAGGAGCAGACGCCATTAAAAATTTATTTTCCAATTTGTTTAACTCTTCATCTTTCAGTTCCAAATCATGAACTAATTTATTTAATTCATTATTTTTATCTTCTAATTCTTCTTTCATTTGAACTGCATGCTCTTTTTGTTCTGTTACTAACTTTTCAATTTCTATTAATTCTTTTTCAAGTTCTTCTAGCTCTTCTAACTTCATTTCTACTTTCCTCTTATCTTCCTCTTGCTCTTTTATTAAGTTAGCATCCGAATCTGTAATTGCAGTAACTGCATTTACTCTACTAATAAAATCATTAAAATCTTCCGCTCCAAAAAGAACTTCCAAATACCCCATATTCCCGCCAGTTTTTTGATACGATTTTGCACGGTCTTGTAATATAGTAAATCTTTCTTCTATTTTATCTTCTAAAGCCTGAATCTCTTTATTAACTTCATCCATTTCTTCTTGGACTTCTGTTTTCGCTTGAGTATTTGCTTCTAAAGTCTTATCCAATTCAATGATCTCTTTCGATTTTTCTTCTATTTCAATTAATATGTCCGCAACTTCTTTTTCTGCTTCTGTTAGATCTTCTTTTATCTCCTTTCTTTCTTTTTGAATTTCCGACAAATTTTTTTCTGCATGTACATCAATAGGTCCCATTGCAAATGCATAGGTTAGAAGCACAACCCCAGTAACAGCTATAACTTTCTTCAAACTTTCTCTCTCCCTTTAGTCTATGTATCTATTTTTAAAGAATCTATTTACTTATCTATTAATTTGTTTCCAAATCAAAGTATAGCATTCCAACATAACAGAAAGATTTTATTAAAATTACATTTTAACCACAAATTAGGTTTAATTATTACAAATATCGGCAATACAACAATTAAAGTATTTAATATAAGAAAATAATTCATCTTTCATATTTATAACAAGCGACAAATATTTTAAATTGCATTAAAAAACGCACCGTCAGTTTATCTAACGATGCGTCTTAATTAAACTATTTATTTTACTCTTCTAACAATACCGTCAAAATTATTTTTCCAGTAACCGCTGTTCATGTCAGCAATTGCAACACCTGTACTATTTTGAGCACCTAAGAATTTACCACCACCGAGGTAAATACCAACATGACCGCCACCTCTGAATATGACTAGGTCTCCAGGTTTTGCTTCGCTGTAAGATACTCCTTTACCTGCACTTGCCATAGCACTTGCAGTTCGTGGTAACGATACACCTTCTTGATTATAAGCCCACTGTACAAAGCCTGAACAGTCAAACCCACTTGTACTAGAACCGCCCCAAACATAAGGGGTTCCAATTACTGATCGCCCTGCTGCAATAGCAGAACCTCCTCCACCTGTATATGGTACAGATGTAGTGTTTTGTGTGGATGCCTTTGAATTACTTGCATTTGAGCTACTTGAGCTGCTTGCATTTGTTGAATTACTATTCGATCCAGAACTTGTTGTTTCTGCAGCTACCTGTGGTGTAGCAGGTGTAATGATACTTGCACGGATTTCCGCTTCAAGTGCAGCTAGATCACTACTTTCAGATTCCAACTTAGCTTTATCTTTTTTAAGTTTTTCTTCTTTTTCTTTTAATTTCTTCTTACTTGCATTTTGTTGCTCTTTTTGGATTTCAATTGTTTCATTCTGTTCTTCTAATTGAGCAGCAAGTTCCTCTTGCTCGATAAGCTTTTCTTCTACAGCTGCTTTATCTTTTTCGTTTTCTTCTAATAGCTCCATATCAGCATTTGTTATTGTAGTAACAGCTGACACACGGCTAATAAACTCATTAAATCCTTCTGCACCTAAGATAACATCTAGATAATTAATTTTACCTCCATTATCTTGATAAGAAGCAATTCTTGTTTTCAAAATTTCATTTCGTTGTTCAATCTTTTCATTTAATTCATCAATTTCGTCTTCTAAACCACTAATCTGTTCTTCTGTTTTATCAATTTGCTTCTTGTTTTCTTCTAAAGCATATTGTAATTTTGCAATTTCTTCATTAATGTCTTTAATTTCATATAAAATATCAGCGATATCAGCTTCTGCTTTTGATAGTTTTGCTTTAACTTGTTCTTGTTGGTTCTGCACACTTTGTAATGTTTCAGCATGTGTTACATTACTAAAAAAAGTACTACCAAGTGTTACGATCGCAACAGTTCCAATTGCAAGTGCTGTTTTCCTCAACTATTATTCCCCGCTTCCCCTATGACCTTTACATTTTTTCTCTATGTCTAAACGCGCAAAATATCACGAACAATGTAATGTCATAAAAAATTAGTATATATTATGTAATCTATTAATCTTTTAGTCGAATATTAGTATAACACTACAAAATGACAAGCATATTTTAATAATGTTACAGTTATGTTTCAAAAGATTATATTGACGTTACATTACTTTTTATGACAAATTGCACTTATTTTTCTTAGACGATAAAAAAACTATCCCAAATATATTGAGATAGCTTTTTACTAATTATGAATTAAAACTGTTCTGCTTCTGTTGATCCAGCTAATGCTACTGTTGAAGACTCTCCTCCAGCAATCACTTGAGCTACTTCATCAAAGTAACCTGTTCCAACTTCTCTCTGGTGGCGTGTAGCTGTATAACCATCTTTTTCACTTGCAAATTCCGCTTGCTGTAATCTAGAGTATGCTCCCATGCCTTCATCTTTATATTGGTTTGCTAGAGTAAACATACTATGGTTCAGTGAGTGGAATCCAGCTAATGTTACAAACTGGAATTTATATCCCATATTAGCTATTTCTCTTTGGAAATTTGCTGCTTCTTCATCTGACATATGAATCTTCCAGTTAAAGGAAGGTGAGCAGTTATATGCTAACATTTGGTTTGGATATTTTTCATGAATCGCTTCTGCAAAACGACGAGCTTCTTCCAAATCTGGTTCTGCCGTTTCACACCAGATTAGATCTGCATATGGAGCGTATGCGAGTCCACGAGCAATCGCTTGATCTAATCCAGCTTTCGTGCGATAAAAGCCTTCGACCGTCCGCTCACCTGTTAAGAATGGAGCATCATATTCATCCACATCACTTGTAATTAAATCTGCTGCGTTTGCATCTGTTCTAGCCATAATAATGGTTGGTGTCCCCATGACGTCAGAGGCGAATCGTGCAGCAATTAAGTTCTTAACAGCTGTTTGTGTCGGAATTAATACTTTACCGCCTAAATGACCACATTTTTTCTCAGAAGCTAACTGGTCTTCAAAGTGAACTCCGGAAGCTCCAGCTTCGATCATTGATTTCATTAATTCAAATACATTCAGATGTCCACCAAATCCTGCTTCAGCATCTGCAACAATCGGAGCAAACCAATCACGAGTGACATTTCCTTCTGAATATTCAACTTGGTCTGCACGTTGTAATGCGTTGTTAATTCGGCGTACAACTTGTGGCACACTGTTTACTGGATATAAACTCTGATCCGGATACATTTCCCCTGCCATATTCGCATCTGCCGCAACTTGCCAGCCACTCAAATAAATTGCTTTTAATCCGGCTTTTACTTGTTGAACTGCCTGATTACCTGTTAATGCTCCTAATGAATTAATAAAGTCTTCCGTATTTAAAAGGTCCCATAATTTTTTTGAACCTCTTTCAGCTAATGTATGATTCATGTCAAGCGAGCCACGTAGACGAATAACATCTTCTGCTGTATATGGACGCTTAATACCTTCCCACCTTGGATTTGTTTCCCATTCATTTTGAAGTGCTGCTGCTCTTTCGTTTAACATATACTTTTCCTCCTTGAGTAAATAACTTATTTATTTAAAGGAAACTGAGACAAATTTTTATTAAAGTAAAGACGAACGATACTAGAAGTATGAAAGGCTTCGGAAATATACTTCGCTTTCACCACAGGCATAAGAGCGACATCTGTTCAAGCAACGCTACCACTTGCTTTCACTGTGTCTCCTAAACACGGGCACGGCCTTAGCTTTTGTAGCTCCTTGTTTCAAGTCGCTACAGGGATCTTCCGACGTACAGGATGTACTAGTGCAGACGTTGCCACAGGACGTGGCGTACTTAGTCTGCGTTCCCCTGTCGCTGTTCCCGTAGGAGTCTACGTATATTTCCTACGCTAAACAAACATATTGTTCGCCTATTCAGTTGCTAGTTTTATTTATGTCCCAGCCTCAATCTTTACGAAAAACATTTGTTATAATACAGATAATACAAATTAAACTTTGGTACATAACAATACTTTTATTTTTTTACTCTTCAGCTTTAGACAAACAGTAGTCACACTCTAATGTATAGCTTTTCGTGGAGATATTTTTACCACATTCAGGACAAGTAGCTTTGTCATGTTTTTTCCTCATGTCTGTCACCTCCAATTATATAACAGTATGTATATTTCTTTACCTGTTATAATACAGTATAAAGTGTTTTTTTAAAAAAGCAAGTGTTTTTTAAATCTTTTTTGTTGTTTATATTAAATACACGCAGCTAGCTTTTTAAACCCAGAATCATTCATAGAGGTTTTAACTATTTAGTTATTTCTAAACGAAGAACCAGCACCCGATTTGAATGCTGGCTCTCCCTCTATCAACTTAATTAATTTGTTACACTAATTTTTCTCTTAAACTCGAGCCTACGTCTATGTAAGATAGGCTCTGTATATCCGTTAGGCTGGTCTGTCCCTTTGAATACAAGATCACATGCTGCCTGGAAAGCTACCGACTCTTCAAAATTCGGGGCCATATTATGATAGTCTTCATCTCCGGCATTTTGCTCATCCACTACTTTTGCCATTCGTTTTAATATTTCCATTACCCCATCTTCCGTAACAATGCCGTGGTGTAACCAGTTTGTAATAATTTGACTTGAGATACGTAATGTTGCCCGATCTTCCATCATACCAATATCATTTATATCCGGAACTTTCGAGCAACCAATCCCTTGCTCTACCCAACGAACAACATAACCGAGCATTTTTTGTGCGTTATTTTCAACTTCTTCTCTAACTTCTTCTTCTGTCCACGATGGATTTGTTTCCACCGGAATTTGCAAAATATCATCGCGATAATTTGTTGACGTCTCTCCTTGCAGTAAAGTATTTTGTACTTCCCTAACATTTACTTCATGGTAATGTAACGCATGCAATGTAGCAGCCGTAGGCGAAGGAACCCAAGCAGTATTAGCACCTGCTTTAACATGACCAATTTTCTCATCGAACATTTCTAACATATTATCCGGTTTTGCCCACATTCCTTTTCCAATCTGTGCTTCATACTGAAAACCAGCCCGAAGACCTTCTTGAACATTACTTTTCTCATAGGAATGGAACCAGTTCATCCCCCTCATATCTGCTGTCCTAGACACAGGACCACTTTCCATCGATGTATGAATTTCATCTCCAGTACGATCCAACCATCCTGTATTAATAAAGATAGCCCGTTCTTTTGTAGCGTGAATACAATTTTTCAGATTCAAACTTGTACGGCGCTCTTCATCCATTACTCCCATCTTTAACGTGTTGCGATCAAGATCAAGCATTTCTTCAATTCTTTCAAATAATTTATCTGAAAAAGCCACTTCTTCAGATCCATGCATTTTAGGCTTTACAATATAGACAGATCCTTTTTTCGAATTAATAAACTTACCTTTCCCCATCAAATTATGTTTAGCTATTAAACTCGTAAAAACACCGTCTAAAATTCCTTCATATGCTTCCGAATCATCCTCTAATAGTACGGCACTATTCGTCATCAAATGACCAACATTTCTTACTAACATAAGGACACGCCCAGATATTCTCAGTTCATTTCCATCGGGCGTCTTATAAACACGATCATCATTAAATGTTCGTTCAACTTTTTCACCATTTTTTTCAAAGCTTGTTGATAATTCGCCGCGGATGAGACCTTTCCAATTGCGATATACATCAACTTTGTCCTCCGCATCTACAGCCGCTACAGAATCTTCACAGTCCATAATACTTGTAATAGCCGATTCTAAAATAATATCTTTAATCCCAGCGCCATCTGTTTTACCGATTGGGTGATTACGATCAATTTGAATATCAATATGCAATCCATTATTTTTACATAGTATAGAAGAGGGATCAGATTCATTTCCTTGAAAACCAACGAATTGTGTTTCATTCTCTAGTCCAACAGTTTTACCATTTTGAAGCGTTACAACAAGCTTTCCGTTTTCGATTGAATAGTTTGATGCTTCCTTATGAGAAGCTGATACAAGTGGTATACTCGCATCAAGAAACTCTCTACTTTTTTCAATTACTTTGTTCCCACGTACCGGGTTATACCCACCTGTTTTATCCGCCCCATTTTCTTCACTAATAACATCCGTTCCATAAAAAGCATCATATAAGGAACCCCATCTTGAATTAGCTGCGTTGATCGCGTATCTTGGATTATTAATCGGGACAACAAGCTGTGGTCCTGCAATTTGCGCAATTTCGTCATCGACATTTTCTAAATTTACTTTAAAGTCATCTACTAACGGTTCTAAATAGCCGATATCCTCAAGAAATGTAGTATATTCTTCTTGTGTATATTCCTTATTTTCTTTATGCCATTCATTAATTTGATCTTGTAAATGTTGACGTTTTGCAAGTAACTCTCTATTTCTTGGAGAAAAATCCTCTAGAAGTTTTTCAAAATCCCGCCAAAACTGTTCTATATCAAGTCCAGTCTCTGGAAGTGCTTCTCTGTTAACAAAATTATATAAAACTTCGGCAACCTTAATATTACCAACCTGTACATAGCTCGTCATTATATTTCCTCCTCGAATTAATTGTTGAAAACTATTATATAACAGTTTATAGTATAATAACAATACATAATTAGAATACCTACTATTCCATTTAGTTATAGCTGATGTGCAACACATTAAAAATAGATGTAAAGAAAGGATGTTGTAAGTGGATATTAGACATTTAGAATATTTTCTTGAGGTAGCTAAACACTTAAACTTTACAAAAGCTGCAGCAGCCTTACATATTTCACAACCAACTTTAAGTAAAACTATTAAAGGAATGGAGGAAGAGTTAGGTGTGCCATTATTCGACCGATCGTTCCGTCAGCTTGCTTTGACGGATGCTGGTAAGGCATTACAGCAAAATGCTAAAAATGTAATACATGCTTATGAAAATTTAACTTCTGAAATGGATGATGTCTTTTCGTTAAAAAAAGGAGAAATCAGAATTGGGATCCCACCAATTATTGGGGCAGCATTTTGTTCAAATCTTATTAGTCAATATATTGATACATATCCCCATATCAAAGTTTCATTAATAGAGGTAGGCTCTAAAAAAATAAAACACGGGATCATGGAGGGCAGTTTGGATATAGGCTTTGTATGTAGTAATCCACTAAATAAAAGAAACGTAGAATCTATTGAATTAATAAAAGATCCACTAATGGTATTAGTTAGCAACGACCATTCACTCTGTGAATCAAATTCGGTTCATATAACAGATCTTGAAAAGGAAGCTTTTATTATGTATAGACAAGACTTCTCATTATATGACAGCATCCTTGACACTTGTACAGGAGCAGGATTCTACCCAAATATTGTATGCGAAAGTTCACAGAAGGACTTTATACTTGAAATGGTTGAAGCAAAGCTCGGTATCGCCTTACTTCCTGCTCGAATTTGTGGACAAATAAAGGAGACGCATATTAAAGCAATTCCATTCAAACATCCAGAGATTCATTTGGAATTAGGAATGATTTGGAAAAGAAATGAACATATACCTTTTTCTGTACGAGAATTTATTGCTATTGCAAAAAATTCCATTTTAAAAGAATAATAGTCGACAAAAAAACTACCGAGGGAAAATAGCAACCTCGGTAGATTATCTTTATATATTATTTATAAGCCATTTTTGTTCCGCTTCAAGGGCAGATAATGGACGATCAAATAAATATCCTTGAACCAAATTACAATTAAGCTTTTGAACTAACTTAAGTTGGTCCTTCGTCTCGATTCCTTCAGCAACTACTTCTATTTCCATCGTTTTCGCCATTGTATTTATGGCCGAAACAATGGCTTTAATTTTTTGATTGTGAGACATTGCTTTTATAAAGGAACGGTCAATTTTAATACGATTAATCGGAAAATCAATCAAATAACCTAAAGAAGAGTAACCTGTACCGAAATCATCCACTGCAATATAAAATCCTAAATGTTTTAATTGGTGAAGCTTTAAAGTTGTTTCTTCCATATTATCGATTAACGAACTTTCAGTCAGCTCAATTCCAATATCATTTGCAGAAACACCTGTTTCTTCAATTATATTCATAATATTTTCAACTAAGTATTGGTCCTTAAATTGATTCATTGATAAATTCACACTAATTTTTATATCAGTAAATCCTCTTTTCTTCCAATCACTCAGCTGAATACATGCTTTCCTGAAGACTAAGTTTCCTATTTCAATAATTAATCCAGACTGTTCAGCAAGTGGGATGAACTTCACCGGTGAGATTAATCCTTCAGTAGGATGGTTCCATCTAATTAACGCTTCAAAACCAACTAATTTATTCGTTTCAACAGAGATCAAAGGTTGATAATATAACTCAAACTGTTCTTCTTTAATCGCCCTTTTTAATTCGAGCTCCATAATAAAAAAATTACTTGGCTTCCCCATATTTGCTTCGTAAAATTGAATTACTGATTTGTCTTTTCTCGCTCTATTCATCGCAGCATTCGCTTTAGATAAAAGACTAGAGACAGTCTCACCATCTTTAGGGTAAATACTTACCCCAAAACGCGCTTCCAAGTTCACTTCAATTCCGTTTACAAGGATTCGTTCACCAATTTTGTCAGCAAACTTGGAAATTTCATCTTTAATTACTTCTAAACTATCAAAATTCTCAATGATCCATGCAAACTCTGTTCCGCTCCATCTTGTAACTAAGTTTGTATCCGATGTTATATTATTTAATCTTGTAGCTGTTCGTTTTAGTAATATATCACCAAACAAAAAGCCATGTTGTTGATTGATTTCAGTGAAATTTTCTAATTGAAAATAAATAATGGCAAAAGGTTTTTTTGATTGACTGGACTGTTTTAATGAAGCAACTACCCGCTTTTCAAATAAAAAACGATTAGGTAATGAAGTTAAAAGATCATAATACGTTACATGATGCAAATATTCTTTTTGGATTGTACGATTATTTAATATATCTGAAAAAATACCAATAAAATTCACAATTTCATTATTCTCATTTTTTATTGCAATAATTGTCATTGACTGCAATACAACTTCCCCGCTTTTTGTGCGATTCCATAACTCGCCTTCCCATTTCCCAGTTTGAATGACTACTTTCTTCATTTTTTCATAAAATGAAAATTCTTGAATACCAGATTGTAGTTTTTTAGGAGTTTTCCCCTTTAACTCGTTAAAAGTATAGCCAGTAATATCTTCAAATTTTTGGTTGAGATAAATAATCTGATTATGCTTATTTGTAATCATAATCCCCTGTTGTATGTTATTTAACGCAATATTTGCCATCTCACTGGAAATCTCGTCTGAAGGAAAATTAAAATCCTCTAGGTTAGCAATGGACATTTTCGCACCTCTTTAGCGATTAGTATGTATTAAATACAGGAAACCACACATTAAAGACCTACTACTTTTTTACCATAAAAATTATACGTAGTCAAAGTAAATGAGGAAGTACAGTGTAATTTAGTGATACTATGTACTATATAATGACAATTAGACAATCAGCTAATTATTCGGAAGATGGGATGTCACAATTCTAAATTAAATTTCCTAATCTTACGACTTAAGTACCACAACAGTCTCGTACGAAGCTGAATACATCATCTGTTAAATAGACCATTTTCTAAAAAGACTTCTAATCTAAAATCGTTATAAATGTTAATGGCAACAACGAAGATATTTTTTATTACCGTTTTATTGCCTTTAACAAAATAGCTTCACCATAGAAAGATTCTATTTTCTCATTTTTGATTTGAATACGGAATTGTTGTTTTGCTTTGTCTGAAGATGTGAGAATTAATTCATTTAACGTTGATTTTTCCTTATCCGATAATTTCATCCGGTCACACCAATTTTCAAATTGAAATTGCTTTTCAAACCGATAATAGACTTGTGTTTCAAATCCATTTAGCTCTAACATATTGATCCACTCTGTCTTTTTCCATGCTCGATAATGACTATAATCTCTCATTTTTTCGATCTGATTATAAAAACGATCAAGTTCATCGTCTTCGGGTGCAACATTATCATCTAATAAAAATTGGCCGCCCGGCTTTAAAACCCGGTAAACTTCGCTAATAAAATCTTCTATATGTGGAAAATGATGAGGTGCAATCCGACAAGTAACAATATCAAATGAGTCGTCAGAAAGAGGCATTTTTTCAGCGTCCCCTTCAATAAACTGTACGTTCTCATGCCCGTTTCCTTTGATAAACTTCTCAGCAGCGATCAACATTTCCGGTGTCAGATCCATTGCAGTTACTTGTCGAACAAGTGGAGCGAAAGTATTTGCTGTATGTCCGCCTCCAGTAGCTACATCGAGAACCTCTTCCTCTCCAGTAGTATAAGCCATATCAACTAGAATTTTTAAATCTCCGCCTTTACTATGTATCTCACTACTCACATAAGAATAAGCACTACGACCGAATTGCTTTTTAACATCCTGTTTATTCTCCATTAATATCCTCCTCATAAATTGTTTTGAATACGAATCTACATTTTCTGGAATATATTATACTATTATCATATCATAAGTATATTGTTGAAATCATTTACGTTTTATCAGAGATGTTATGGAGAATCAAAAAACATTAAAAGATAGAGGAAGGTTAGAACATAAGTTAGAAAGAGTTATTGAGGAATGATTAGGTTTAAAATAGTCGCTACAGAAATATACTTCGCTTTTCACCAAAGGCATAAGAGCGCCATCTATTCTGTATAATAATTCTAGACTAGTTAAATCCAATAATATTTTGAAGTCTGAATTACAAGTGACTATCTCCTAAATAACATTCCTTTGTATAACGTATTGTTCGCAAAGTATCCATTGTAGCGTAAAATCTTATTTTCTTTTAATCCATGTAAAACCATCACCTTTAGTAATAAGAGCAACATCTATTGGACCACCAACAGTCTCTAATGATCTGGACATTTTTCTTTTTAAAGAAGTGATATTTAACAAAGCTTCAGCCGTATCTGCTAATTCCTCAATTGGTAACGTTTCTACAATATCTACAATCGGGTTGATAAACTTTTTTCTTTTATAATCGATCATCCCTCTATTAAACCTACGATATACTTCTAATAACTCATCTGTTATCTCGTACTCAACTTGTTCCAAGTTAATTTCTTCTTTGAAATGATCCTGAAATTTTCCGGTTAATTTATGGGATAATTCTTTTAATAATGATTGAATAACAATATATTTTATTTCTTCAATCCATTCGTCGATGAATAAGTGGCTTTCAAACTTTTTAGGAATAAATTTCTCAATTCTTTCCCCATAGTTTTCAATTACTAGATTAAAATCATTTTCGTTAAAAACATCGATGTAATCTGTTTCTTTTAAATGGTTAATTCTATCATTTAATAGCTTCCATCCATGTTGAATATATATTTCTTGCATTTTATCTAGTGTAATTATTATTGCATTCCTCAAATATAATTTCTTTCATTCTAGGACAATAAAGTAATCGTAGGTAAAAAAGGCAGTTTTTAATAATTCCTAAACAAAGAATCGACGAAATAACGACAACAAGTTGTTATTATTTATCGAGATATGGAGAAATTGTAAAAATTCTTGAAGTGTAATGTTCCGTTTCATATGTATTTTATCTTTTTTAGGTGAAGAATATTTCGGTTATATATTTTTGAATAATTAAAAAGAAACCCCAGCCAATAACTCCAAATAAAATTGCTAGTGATAAATGCAAAGAATGTTTAAATGCCATATAAATTATCAACAGCATTATAATGGTTGCTGGAAGACCCGCAATCACACCACCTGTAAATTCATTAATAGTCTTTGCGGATTCTCCTTGTATAGTTAGCCAAATTATACTTAGAATGCTGATTAAAGGTAAAGCTGCTATAATCCCTCCATATATTGGAAATCTTCTTGCTAATTCGGTAACTATGCCAATAATGGCTGCTGAGCTTACAATTTTTATAAATAAATACATTTATTTTGATACCTCACTTAATAATTGAAAGGCTTTGACAACTTGTATTATTTCTTTATCCGATAACTTATCAAGCGCTGCTTGTAATTTTTCTTTATCTAATTCTGTATTTTTCTTTAATATCTTTACACCAAGTTCCGTTAGATGTAAATAAACCTTACGTTGATCTTTATCATCTCTCTCTTTATATAGCCACCCATTACTTACTAACTTTTTCGCGTGTTCCGATGCAGTATTATGTGATATAGATAAATGCTCTGCAATATCCCTAATCATTACAAACTGCTTTTTATGTACCATTTGTAATATACGGACACTTTGGTGAGAGATGACTTCTTGGTGTATAGGGTGAAGTTCAAAGTAAATATCAGAAAAGTATCTATTTATTTCATCCATCATATAATATCCCTCCAATACATCGACTATGACGATTATATCGTATAATACGATATAAATGCAATGAAAATTTAATGGCTGCATTAAATAGTTTTTACTAAACTTAATACCATAACTAATCTATCGAGAATTTATCTAGTAGAACGTTATAATTCAGACTATTTTTTATTATCAATAAGTATGCATTTTCAATCAAGTTTCATATTTTCTGTTTATATTCAAAAGCACTGGGAAATTAATATAGTGAAACCAAAAAGATCAAAATAGGGAGGTATTTTTTATGTCATATGAAAAACATCAAGAACTGCTTCAAATCTTGCATGAATGTATGACAGCATGCAATTATTGTTATAATGCATGTTTGAAAGAAGAAGACATAAAGATGATGGCTGAATGCATTCGATTAGATAGAGAGTGTGCGGATATCTGTGGTTTTTTAGAACAAGCCATTACAAGGGATACTCCATTTATTGCTGAATTAGCAGCAGTTTGTACAACTATTTGCGAAGCCTGTGGGAAAGAATGTGAAAAACATCAACATGATCATTGTCAACGTTGTGCAGAAGCTTGCTTTAGATGTGCAGAGGCTTGCAAACAGATTGCTTAACCTATGAAATTAATGACCAAATTGCCCAATATTAATATAATTTCATTTTCTTAGAAATATTAAACTAGGATTTGTCTAAGAAAACAATACGTTTACTCTCTCATTGGTAATTGAAAAATTCTTATAAGAAAGGGTTATAAAAATGAAGTTGAAAAAGTCTTATATAGTAATAATTTCTCTAGCCTCAATAATTGTATTATCCGCATGTTCAGGTGACACTGAAGACAGGAATTCGGAAAACGACTCTGACACTGTAATAGATTCTGGTACAAATGATAATGCAGAGACAAAATCAGACTCAAGTATGGATCACACGAGTTCTGGAGAAGTTCCTTCAGTTTTAAAAGAAGCAGAAAACCCTACTTATCCAATAGGAAGTGAAGCAATCATCCAGACGGATCATATGGAGGGAATGGAGGGCGCTGTGGCTACAATTGTAGGAGCTTATGAAACTATTGCCTATGCTGTTTCCTACACTCCAACAAATGGAGGAGAAAGAGTTGAAAATCATAAATGGGTTATTCAAGAAGAAATTGCGCAAGCTGATAATGAGCCACTTGAACCTGGATCAGAAGTTACCATACTGGCGGATCATATGAAAGGGATGGATGGTGCAACCGCTGTAATCGATTCTGCTGAAAAAACTACAGTATATATGATTGATTACACTCCTACTAATGGTGGAGAAAAAGTGACTAATCATAAATGGGTAACTGAAAACGAATTATCAAATAAATAAATCAAAAACAAGAAGAGACCTGACTCAGACTCTTCTTGTTTTTTGATTATAGAATACTCAACATACTCTATCTTAATTTGTCTTATCATCCATAATCAAACTAATTTCTACATTCTCTTTGATTTTATAAAAGTTACCTACAATCTCTACTCTTTCTGCCGATGTTAGTTGTAGTTCGGTTAATTCCACTGGGTCATTAAATAACCCCTCATCGAACGATCGGTTATTAATTCACCCACTTATAACCAACACCCCATACTGTTTTAAAGTGATCGTCAATTGGAAACCCTGCTTGACGAATTTTATCCCTCATATTCCGCACATGAGAATCAACCGTCCTGCCTTCCGTTTCCGAATCAAATCCCCAAATCAAATTTATCAATTGTTCCCTTGCAAACACTTGATTCGGGTTTTTCATAAAATGACCAATCATAATAAATTCTTTAGGCGTTAATTTAATTGGAACATTTTTATAAATTAATTCGAATTTTTCCTTGTTCCACAGCAAACTATTAACTTCAACATGAACCTTTGGCGCTCTTCTACGTAATATAGCTGCCATTCTAGCTAATAATTCGTCTTCATTAAATGGCTTAGTAATATAGTCGTCAGCGCCTAATCGCAACCCTTTTATAATATCCTCACGTTGGTCACGTGCAGTTAACATAATAATGGGAACATCGGAAACACGTCTAATTTCCTGACATAATTTCCATCCATCCATCTGAGGCATCATTATATCCAGCAAAACAATGTCAATTGTTTCGTCCTCTATATATGATAATGCTTCATTAGCCCCTTGTGCTTTTTGACAAACATAATTATGTGGACGTAAGTATAATGCAATTAAATCTAACATTCGTTTCTCATCATCAACAATAAGAACTTTATTCATTTTGATCATCCCTTGCTAACGTGATAATGACACTTGTGCCCTCTCCTAGTTTGCTTTCTACTTCAATGCTACCGCCATGGAATTCAACAATTTCTTTCGTAATTGCCAAACCTAGCCCAGCACCACCACTTTTTCTTGAACGTGATTTTTCCACACGGTATAATCGGTCAAATATATATGGGAGGTCTTGTTCAGGAATTCCTTCCCCTTCATCAATAGTTGTAATAATTATATGCTGGTCAGTCTGTTCCACCTTTATTAAAATCTTTGAACCTTCGTAAGAATGTTTTTTTGCATTATCTAAAACATTTATTAAAACTTGTTGAAACCGTTCCGGATCAATCAAAGCCGCTACTTTAGAGCAATTGACATAAAGCAATACTTCTTTCTCTGCCAATGCTGGTCGGATACGTTCAACTATATTTTGTAGAAATTCACATATTTCCACACGTTCGCGTCTAATTAGAAAATTATTATGATCTATTTTAGCTAGCTGAAATAGGTTTTTAATTAATATCGTCAATTGTTCTGTCTCTTCTCGAATTATATTAACATATTCTTTAATTTCTTCTTCAGATGTATCTGGTCGATTAATGATATCAGCATATCCTTTGATATATGTTAATGGCGTCCGAAGCTCGTGCGCGACACTTGCTAAAAATTCATTTCTGGCCATCTTCAATTCTTTTAAGTCCTTTGATAATTTTGAAATAGAATTGGCTAATTCACCTAATTCATCTTTCCGTTCTGTATGAAGCTCAACATTATGTTTACCTTTACTTAATTGTTCTGTTGCTTCTTTCATTTTTATTAAAGGATGAGCGATAAATCTGGATAAAATAAATATTGTTACAATAGTTAATACAACAGTAACGAGGCTAGCAATTAAAAACTGGTTACTAAGCTTATCAACAGTTTTTATTACATAACTTGTCTTTGCAAACATAAACACATGCCCCTTATGTTCGCCGTTTATTGTAATCGGACTATCTGTTGCGATATACTTCCCTTCATTCCACTGATCATCAACGATTTTACCTTCTGTAGGTATTTCATCGTTATTAACATATTTTACTACATCCATCATGTCATCTTCTACTGGGTCAGACGAAATAATAATATCTCCATATTCATCTGTGATGATGACGATAAATTCAGATGCTGATTCCATAATTCCTACATGCTCTAATGTTGGTTGATCAAAATGATCTTCCAAAACATCACGATGTGTATTACCTCGTGCTAATAAACTATTCATAACTTCTTCAATACGGTCATTTGCTAGATTTGCGTATAAAATAAAAAATAAAAAGGTTTCGATGATTAGAATAAACACAAAGAATAATAATCCAATTTTAAATGATAATTTATTAAACATAGTACACCTCTATAACCAATAAGTAAGTGTATCCAATATACCAATAATCAGAAGTAACACACCAGCCATCTTTTGGGTGACAGCTCCTATTTTTCTACTTCTTTTTAATATTGCACCACTTGCACCAAAATACCAAATTAAAAATATAACAATCAAAAGTGGAAGAGACGTACCAATTCCAAACATTGCTGGAAGGACTACCCCATACGAAGTAATCAACACAATCGGCATCAATGTTAATAGGAATAACACGAACATCGTTGGACAAAAGGCTAACGTGAAGCTTACACCCATCAAAAAACTACCTAAATAGCTATCTTTAAATGCCTTTGTTGGTAAATTAAAAATACGCCATGTTTTCTTCCATTGAAATAACCCAATCATAAATAACCCTATGATGATTAGTAATGGTCCTATCGCTTTACGTATAATAGGCATGATATGTGATAGTGTGCTATATACTTCTTTACCTAATAGCCAAATTACAATACCTAATACAGAATAAACAACAACCTTTCCCAAAATAAATAACAATACGTGTAACCATGGAACTTTATCAATTAATGATTTATTACCATAAATCGTAATCGCACTAATGTTACTGGTAAGCTGACATGGCGCAACAGCTCCTACAATACCAAGAAAAAAAGCAAATAATAATGGTAGATGTTCCAAACCATATGCAATATCCATTATTGGACCAATTAATGTACTACTAATTTGGTTAAACAAATCAAACATAAAAATTCAACTCACAATAAATAATTTTATTATTGAATCCCGTTATCAAATAATATTTGTTCCCATGTTTCCGAATAATCACTTGATACATAAGCTTGTCCTTTAATTGTATAGATTGCAAGCTGTTTTGTATCCTTTGGGTTTTGAGTAATGAATACTGGCCCATCATCGTATAACTCTGGCAAGTTCATTTTTTCTGTTTCATCATTATCTATTTTATATTTTTCAAAAATTGGATTTGTATCATAACTAGCAAAATATAAATTTTCTTCATTAAAGAACACAGCACTACCAACTGCTCCTCTTTTTGAGATCAGAGTGAAATATTCTCCTTTATTACTAGATAAATACACACCGCTGTTTGTAGCAGCAGCAATATATTCTGAGTTAGAAGGATGGATACTGAAGGAAAGGATGTCGCCATCTAATCCCGATGCAGTTACTTCTGTCCACGAATCTCCGCTATCCTCACTAAGATAAATACCGACTCCAAGCTTAGAGTTTTTCTGTTCATTAAGCAAAATAACATCATGACTATTGTAACCAACTGCCATTACGTGAAAATCACTTTCGCCTTCAAAATCAATCTTTTCTAATGTCTTTCCACCGTTAAAACTCCGTTGTAAACCAATAGGATTTGGTAGGTTAGTATCTGTCCCAGGATGACCTGATGAATAAAACCCCTTATCAACCGCAGCAAATCCCATATAATCATTAAAGTTCTTTGATGTTTCGAACCAATTACCATCACGGTAAATTTTCAGTCCGGTATGTGAAGCAAAATATAATCCATCATCATTTCCAGCGTAACCAAGTCCATGCACATGATCCATAGTGCCATCAAAAGGGACTTCAAAAGCTTTATCATCTTGGTTATTGCAACCTACAACTAATATTCCTACAATTACTGTTAAGAAAATCATTACTTTATTTTTCATATATTTCTATCCTCCAAATGTATAAAAACTTATTTGTAGCGGTTTTTTTATTACCATCATTTATAATAGTTGTTATTAAAAATAATCCTAAGACTAATTAATCAATCCAAAATCATTGAAAAAACGAACCATAACCAGGCATCATATGCATTTAAAAACCTTCTTATATTATTGATTTATATTAATTATAGCTTTGGTTTATCGAGAAAGTATGCATATTAAATGGGAAATCACAGTTTTTTTGCCAAAATTAATAACTAAAAGTATCAAAAGATTTAAATCTGTCCCCCCACAGTTCTAGGCTAGAAATTTAGCAATCCGATAAAAGAAAAACCGATTACTGATTATTGTAATCGGCTCTTCTTTTATTAAATACGCTAACCTTTACCCACAGGAATCCCAAAAAATTATGCATAAGAGTGTAAACCTGCTATCACCAAATTAACAACAATAAGGTTAAACATAATAATTGCAAATCCTCCAACTGCTAGCCATGAGGATTTTTCTCCATGCCAACCGCGTGATAGTCGCAAATGTAAAAATGCTGCGTAGAAAAACCATGTCACAAGTGCCCATACTTCTTTTGGGTCCCAGCCCCAAAAACGATCCCAGGCAATTTGTGCCCAGATGGAAGCGAAAATTAATCCCCCCAATGTAAATACAGGAAATCCAATGGCTACGGCCCTATAAGTTATTTCGTCAACAAGATCTGGTTTAATATTTTTTAGTAATGGTTGTATTGCTGCACCAATTCTTTTTCTTAAAATTAACCGAATTAGTCCGTATAGGATAAGCCCGGTTCCAAATGACCAAATAAGTGTATTAAACTTTTTAGCTGCATTCCTACCTTGTAACCAACCAGGTGCTTCGAACCAAGCGTCTTGAGCATCTTCAGTGATCAATACACCTTCCTGAGGTCCAGCTATCGCAGGCAATGTATATTCTACAGTTAATGTTCTATTTCCTGAAGGATATTCAAAAGTTGACTTATAATCTAATATATTAAATGTCACTGTTGAAAGAATAAACCCTATACAAGCAATCATAAAAAACAAAACTAGTTCCAACCACACGTTCTTCTTGCTACGTTTTGTTTGATCAATTTGCCTTATTAAGTATATAAGCCCTGCAACAAAACTAACTCCCAAAATCCCTTGTGATAATGAAACTGTTGTTACATGGATATAGAGCCATGGACTTTGTAATGATGGCACTAATGGTGAAATTTCTGTTGGAAACATACTCGCATAGGCTATAATAATTAATGCAATTGGCAACGCAAATAATCCAAGAATATTTAATCGATAAATAAAATAAATGATAATGAACGCTAGAACGAGACTCATCCCTAAAAAAGTCATAAACTCAAACATATTTCCAACTGGGGCATGTCCGCTTGCAATCCATCGTGTAATAAAATAGGCCAATTGTGCAATAAGCCCAATAATGGTTAAGGATATTGCTATAGTTCCCGTTTTTCCTTTTTTCTTTTGTTTATTTTTATCTTTTATACTAACACCAAATATGATAGTCGCTATAGAATAGAGTGCAAATGCCGTATACAGCATCGTACTGCTAATATTAACTAAATTATTCATGATTAATTAACCTCCTTGTTTTTTATCTAGTTCGTTCAATTCTTGTTGGTCGACTACCATTTCGATATTCGTACCTGAAATAATTTTTTCTATATCTTTCTTAATGCCATACCAGTTTTTATTTGTATGTGCTGCTAGTAACATTTCATTTTCTTTTGGATGAATCCATATTCTCCGATGTTGCCAGTACATTCCCTGAACCACACCAATCATGAAAATGAAAGCTCCTAAGCCGAATAATGGTAACGTATAGTCTCTTCGTAAAGTCATTCCACTCACGTCATGCATTTCAAAATCAGAAATTCCTAATTTATATTTGTTTTCACCAGTAGCATCGATATTTTTACCGATTCCAATGAAACTAATTTCAGGACTTTTGGAATTTGGAGGGTAAATAAAGAATACATATGCTGGGTTTCGTGGGAATTTGGTTTCTGATCTTGGTTCACCATCTTCAAGAACATAATCTGGATAGTACTTATCAATAACAACTCGAAAACCACTATCAAGTTCATATTCGGTTTCAGGTTCTGATAAATCTACTGTAAAAGTGTCAATTGCTTTTTCCTCGGGATCATCAGTTTCATGTATTATAAAGGACATAGTGGAGAATTCATTTTGTTGATATCCAGATTGATATAATGTGTATCCATCGAACTTTAATGGGTTATTCATAAAAACTTTGTCTTCGACTACTTTTTCAAGCTTCGGTTCTGCACCGGGAATAGATGCATCAACATTTTTATAAATGATTAAGTTTGTCTGATAGTTACTCGCTACATTTCCACCCATTCTTGCTATTGCATCTTTAAAACGTTCATCATTATCATCATACGCTTCTAATATAAACTCTTTATTTTCGATATAATACTCGCCGTCGGTTCCCGGAATTACAATCTGTTGTCCTTCTCTTACCCATACATATTCATCCAAAAATAATAATGGTGTCATTCGAAGCAAAGCGGCAATTAATATAATTATTAAACCAATATGATTAACATAAGGACCCCAACGAGAAAATCTGCCTTTCTCAGCCAAAATATGACCATCTTCATTTCTAACTTTGTAACGCTGTTTTTTCAAATTTTCAATTAGTTGTTGTTTTTCTTTACTTGAAACATTTTTAGATCCACTGAACAATCGCTGCCTATTTAAAAAAGTTTCATGTCGTTTTGGCTTTTGCATTTTTAATGCTCGGTGGAGGGGAACGACTCTATCAATACTACATATAACTAGTGATATTCCAATTAAGGAAATAAGTATCATATACCACCAGGAACTATATAATTCATGAAATCCTAGTTGGTAATAAATTTTTCCAAGCAATCCATACCAATCCTCATAGAAAAAAGCTGGATTACGATTTTCTGCCTCAGCTGGAATATACATTTCCTGTGGAAAAATAGTTCCCAAGGATGATGCAACTAAAGTTATTACGATAAGCCAAACACCAACCTTGACGGAAGAGAAAAAACTCCATATTTTATCAATTATTGACCTGTTATATGTCAGTGAACGTCTTGCACTGCCATCATAACGCATATTTAATAATTTAGATTTATCGTTTCCGTCAATATGTTGATTTTCTTCTATCGGTTTTCCGCATGCTTCACAAAGAACTGTACCTTCAGGGTTGATATGTCCACATTCACATTTGATTTTCTTCATATAAATCCCTCTCAATTTTTATCTTTCATTGTCTAGGTTGAATTTGTTTGAAATATTCTTCCAAACGTTCTAATGTTAGTGCACCCTCAATTTTTTCTATAATTTCTCCCTCTGGGCTAATAAAATAAGTGGTTGGGATAGGACCAATTTTATATAGGTCACTTACTTGATTTTTGTTATCATGTGGAATTGGAAATGTGAGATTATATTTTTCAATGAATTGATGAATAACTGCTTCGGTAGCATCTAAACTCACCGCTACAATCTCTATTCCTTTATCATTATATTGCGGATATAACTCTTGCATATAAGGCATTTCCTTTTCACACGGTTTACAATAAGTAGCCCAAAAATTCAGCATAACCCCTTTTCCTTCCAGGTCACTAAGCCGGATTGATTCTAATTCATTATTCTTATTAATTTGCTTTAATTCAAAATCAGGTGCTTTATCACCAACTCCATATATTGTGTTATCCTTTTCAGCATTTGTGATGAGTGCAAACACAACTGCCGCTACTAACACCAGTAAAATAATCGTTCTGAAAATTAAACGATTCCGTATTTTACTTTTTTTCTTCTCCTTGGCTTTTTCGATACGCACACGGATCACTCCTTTATTCACTTTTCTATTTATACACTCACTGTTCAACTTGTTAAAATCCAGTGAATCCACCAAACAACGGGATTAACAATGCAATAATAATTCTCATCCAATCAAAATATAAAAGTACTCCCATTACAATCATTAAAATCCCACCAAATATCATAAATCGATTACCATGTTTCTTTAAAAATGTCATTTTATCAATAAAGAAAGTCATGATTAAAAAAGGTATCGAAAATCCTAACACATAAAATGACATATAAAATAGCCCCATGCTTGGATTAGCAACTCCAAGAGCCATTACTCCTGCAAGTATAGGTCCAGTACAAGGCGTCCAACCTGCAGCAAACCCTAACCCAATTAATATGGATCCTAAATAGCCAGTCGGTCTTTTTTGAAACTGAATTTTTTTATCAAAAAGTAAAAAATTGAAACGAAGTACACCAGTCAAGATTAAACCAAAAAATACTAATAATACCGCACCCAATTGTCTAAGTAATCCTTGATAAGCCATGAAGAATGACCCTATGAAGGAAGTTGTTAAACCAAGCGCTAAAAATATAATTGAAAATCCTAATAAGAATAGGATGGTATGTATAAATGCTTCTTTTCTTAAAATGCCGCCTTCTTCTTTTAATTCATTTACCGTCATTCCTGTTAGATAGGAAAGAAAAGCTGGATATAAAGGCAATGCACAAGGTGAAAGAAATGATAAAAACCCTGCACTAAATGCCAAGAAAAGGTTAACTTGTTCCAACTAAATATTCACCTACTTTTAATAAATTTACTTCCATAGTAGAATAACCAATGATTATCAAGAAACTATGCAGAAATAAACAATGTCACAATATGTTCGAAATAATTTGGTAATTCATTAATGAACAAGATTAAAAAATCGGTTATGACCAGTCCTTCCAAAAATACGACCAATCTGTTCCACTTGGCACCTTATTATCTCAATACAAATTTGTGGGACATTGATTTTAAAGCGGATATATTAGCTTTAAAAATCCCGATCTTATTTATTACATTATTGACCTTTACCTAGCTACTAACTATATTTTAAAAAGAAGAATGATTATGCAAAAAAACGATCTACCTTTAGTACGGGAATCTGCATATGCCAAATAGCTGAAAGTATTGAATAATGGTTATTGAACGAACAAAAGAGATATTGAGGAGCGTAAAGAATTTACCGAATTAAGTAAAACAGCATACCCAAGGGATTATAAATTCTCTTGGTTTTTTTTGTGAAATGAAATTCAAGTAAACGTTTTCGTAAAGTATTTTTAAGTATAGCTTTCATTTTAAGAAAATTATGGTTGAAGTTTTTAAATGTTTTCATTATTTGAACTTAAATTCAAAATCAATACTATCTTAGCGTGTTGGATTTTATTGTAATAAAAGTGAATAATTATATAAGATAAATAGACTTAATTCTTTAAATAGATTACACTATACAAAATTTAGCTACTCATAAGATAAGGAAGTGGTATGGAAATGGAAGTTTAGGAAGCAGAATATATTGCCGGAATTATAGATGGTGAAGGATAATTACATTAACAAGATTACAAAATAGAAGACCTTGTATCTCTATATCTTCCAATGATAAAGAAATGTTACTTTACATACAAAATATAGCGGGTGGAGATATTTATACAAAGAAAAATTATAATCCAGCTAGACATAAAGATTCATATACATTATATTTTAAATAGAAAAAAGAAGTATTTTATATCTTTAAGGATTTCTGATTTTTTGAGGGTGAATAAAAAAAGAAGAAGAGCAAAATGGATATTACAGAATTATAATTCTCTAACTCCTCGTAATGGAAAATACACGAAAATATTATATAAAAAGAAAGTTGAATTTGAAGATAGATTCTTTCAATTATAATTTTTAGCAATAAAAAAACCACCAACATTTATTTATTGGTGGAGACGGTGGGACATGTCCTTCCATACTTTCGTAATGGCACTGACTATATCTTGAACCTACTTAGTAGTAGGTCCTTCGGCGTCTTATGCAAAATATAGATTTATTCTCTTGTAAATAGCATTTTGCATCCTAGTACTACCTGTATTGGGCAGCCTATAAGTCGATACATGGCTGTAGGATTACTCCTCATACCACTCGGTATTGCCTTATTGTTTAAAAACAACTTAGGTTTCACCGATAAAGCCGAATTTTCACTTCTGTATTGCTACAAAAGGCGACTATATTACTAATCGAACCCACGTCCAAGGATATTGCCACTTAAGCTTCTACACGCTTAGTTGGTATATTATCATTCGCTAACTTTTCAGCCTACCAACAGGCTTCCAAGTAGCTAGTCTGATTGGTTTCAACGCTCTATCCACAGACGGAGGATGAACGTTTATCCCGCTAAAGTTGAGACTCTTTACCCGTTACACGGGAAATAACGGTTAGAGTCCTTTAACAAGCTTATGCAGCTGCTAAAGAGTAATTTTCTTCTTTGCCAGTTATAGGCGTTTAACGTTTTACGAGCCGTAACCTCGACGTGCGACTTAAGCTCAACCTACCCCTGTCGAATCCGAAACGTCCCCATGTAATAAGGGCTCGTCGGCACTTGAGCTTTGCACTCCTCTTTTTCGAGTGCATTATTCATTATAACATACTCAAATATTTTTGCAAGATGTTAATTTTTGTAAACTTATATAGTTACATTCCGCCAAATTTTTCCTGGTTTGCTCGGTCGATCACGTAGAAGCGAAACCCAGCTTAACAACACTAATTTAACGATCTATTTCTTTCATCGCTCGATCAATGTCGCGTTTCATCTGTTTCTGTTTAAGGTCTTCACGCTTATCGTAAAGCTTTTTCCCTCTTCCAAGACCAATTAATAATTTTGCAAAGCCATTTTTAATGTACAAACGCAGTGGAACAATTGCGTACCCTTTTTGCTGAGTCAACCCGAATAATTTATCGATTTCGTGTCGATGTAACAGTATTTTCCTTGTACGAGTCGGATCATGGTTGAATCGATTTCCTTGTTCATACGGAGCGATATGCATATTAATTAATTGTGCTTCTCCATCAATAATGCGGATATGTGAATCTTTTAAACTTACTCGCCCAGCTCGGATTGATTTAATTTCAGTTCCTTTTAACACAAGACCTGCTTCATACGTATCTTCAATAAAATAGTCATGGGAAGCTTTTCGGTTTTGTGCAATTGGTTTATCGTATTGTTTAGACATATTAATTCCCCCTGTCTATGTCTTCTATCTTTACACTAACACAAAATCAACTACATGTTCATCCATATTTACATTCATTACTTTTATATTTACTTCTTCACCAATTCGATATACTTTTCCTGTCATCTCACCAATTAATGCATGATGTCGATCTGAATAATGATAATAATCATCTGTCATATAACTTACATGGACAAGGCCTTCTACTGTGTTTTCCAATTCAACAAATAAACCGAAGCTTGTCACAGAGCTAATGATTCCTGTAAACTCTTCGCCAATTTTATCAGACATATATTCGGCTTTTTTCAAATCATCCACTTCGCGTTCCGTATCAACTGCAGCTCTTTCCATTTCAGATGTATGTTTAGCAATATCCGGCAATAACTTTTTCCATTTTTTCAATGTCTTATCGGATAAATCGCCATGCAATAAATACGTTCGTATTAAACGATGGACCATTAAATCTGGATAACGACGGATTGGTGATGTGAAATGGGTGTAAAACTCAGTTGATAAACCGAAATGACCAATACTGTTTGGGTCATATTTTGCTTGCTTCATCGATCTTAACATCAATTTGGAAATAACCATTTCCTCTTTTTCACCTTTAACGCGTTCTAATACTTTCTGAAGTTCGAGTGGATGAATATCATTAGCTGTTCCTTTCACAACATAGCCAAGACCTGCAAGAAACTCAAAAAAGTGTTCCAACTTTGCTTCATCTGGCGATTCGTGAATTCGGTGGATAAATGGGACATCTAGCCAATGAAAATGTTCAGCTACTGTTTCGTTCGCACAAAGCATAAACTCCTCAATTAAACGTTCACCTGTGGACCGTTCCCGAATAACAACATCAACTGCTTTTCCTTCTTCGTCAACTAAAACTTGAGCTTCCTTAAAATCAAAATCAATGGCCCCACGCTTCATCCGCTTATGACGTAAGATAGATGCAAGTTCTTCCATTCGTTCAAAATTGGGGACAAGTGGCTCAAATTTTTTCCTCGTTTCTTCATCCTTTTCCGCTAAAATCTTATTGACATCTTTATATGTCATTCGCTCTGTAGTTCGAATGACTGCTTGGAATATTTCATGGCTGACAACCTGTCCGTTTCGATTTACTTCCATTTCACAGCCTATTGTTAAACGATCCTGTCCTCGATTTAAAGAACATATTCCGTTCGATAAACGGTGAGGGATCATCGGAATAACACGGTCAACTAAATAAACGCTTGTTCCGCGTTCATGCGCTTCTTTATCAATCGGCGAGTTTTCTTTTACATAATGGGTCACATCCGCAATATAAACTCCTAAAAGATAGTTCCCGTTTTCTAATTGCTCAACTCGAACGGCATCATCCAAGTCTTTGGCATCTGCTCCATCAATTGTCACAATTATTTCATCTCGTAGATCACGACGTCCTTTTAAATCTACATCTTGAATTGTCTCTGGCGTTTTGGCAGCTTGTTCCAATACAGTGTCTGGAAAATCCATCTTAATTCCATTTTTATAGATAATCGAAATAATATCTATACCCGGATCGTTTTTATGTCCAAGTATTTGAATAACTTCACCTTCCGCACTTTTTCGTCCTTCAGGATATTTCGATATATCAACGATTACTTTATGCCCTGTCACAGCTCCTTTTGTTCTGTTCTTGGGGATAAATATATCGCTTGGAATACGTTTGTCATCTGGAATGACAAACCCAAATCCATGACTATCTTCAAATGTACCAACAACTTGAGTGTTCGCTCTTTCTAACACACGAATAACGACACCCTCGGGGCGGTTTTCACGAGCACCTTTTTTCTCGATTCGGACGATCACTATATCATTGTTCATTGCGGAAAGTAAATCGGATGAATGGATATAAATATCTTGTTCGTTTTCATCGTCTGGAATTAAAAAAGCGAATCCTTTTTTATTCATTTCAATTTTCCCGCGAATTAAGTTCATTTTTTCAGGAAGCCCAAAACGATCCTTTCTCGTTCGAACAAGTTGCCCTGTATATTCTAGTTCATTTAATGTTTTTACAAGCTGTTTAAATTCGTCCACTTGACTCATGCCAAAAATCTCTTCTAATTCACTCACAGATAAAGGGCGTGTTCCACTTTCTTTAAAATAATTTAAAATTTGATCTTGTAAATTCTCACTCATCGTTTCACCTTCTTCCTTCTTCATTATATGTATTGTAAGCATTAAAGAATAGCTCATTCATTTATTGTTCCCAATTTAAAGACTCTAATAAACCTTATACGCAAAACAATGTACAAAATCACTATAAATATTATAATAACAATGTTTATTACAATTCACAATCTATTCGACAACGCATGAAAGTGCATTAAAAAGAGCAGATTTCGGGGTACTTTTGGGCAAAGTTGAAGCTAAAATAATACGTGGGTAGGTCGTAAATAAATTAAAAATCGCTTCTACAACGGGTTTTTATTATAAAAAATCACCCCTAAATATGGGGTGTGAAAAAACTTGCTAATATAATTAAAAATACCTTTTATTTATTCTCTCTCCGCTTAAACCCGCGTCAATTTCTATTGGGCATATGACCTATTCATTAATACTCTTCGCCAACCGTCGGGATCTTCAATTGTAATCCCTTGATCCTTCCAGTATTCATTTTCCGGTTCAACCTCGCTATACCCCATTTTCCTTAACCGCTCTGATACTTTATTGATTTCATTTTTATTAGTTATATAAAATACTAAGAGATTATCTTTAGTTGGAGCAGGGCAAGGACTACCATCGATATGGCGAGTGAATTCTAAATGATAGTCAACATCTGGCAATCCAAATATGACTCCTTCATAACCCTTATCACCTTTAAATTGTTCAATTTGTTTAAGTCCTAATCCATTTTGATAAAATTCAATGATTTCTTCAAATTTATCAGTAGGTCTAGCTATTCTTACCTGTGCTACAGTGAAGTCCTTGAATTCCAAATTTAAAACCAACCTTTCTTAAAAGTATTTTCATTCTGGACCGTTTGTTTAGAGAAATTGGATTCATTTTCAAAGCCCTCCTCTTACTACAATTAGACAAATGGAGGAGAATTTCCTTTTTTAAATAAAAATAACGCCTATTCAGCGTTTATATCGAATCTTAGCAACAATACAAGAATAGCATCTACTCAATTGAAAAAGGATAGATAAAATAAAATTATACAAAATAAAAGTTGATGAAAAAGTTTATTATTTTTTAAAAAAGTGGTGCAAAGCGATCTATGTAATGTTGGTATAACAAGGGAAAATTCCTCTTGTTATACCGAATCCCAATTTAGAGACTCTAAAAACATATAAATGTCTTCGTGGAGCCTATCCTTCTCTTTATCTAATGTAATAACATGTCCTGATTCCTCAAACCACTTTATCTGTTTTTCGTCTGTTGCAATATGTTCATATATATATGTTGCGCTGTCTGGATTAATCATTTGATCGTTTCCTGCTTGAACAACCATTGTTGGGGCATAAATTAAGTCTACTTCTTTACTTACTTCTTTAATGAACCTGCCAATTTGTTTAAACATATCTGTTGAATTTTCCATTAACAGTCTTGTTTCCTCTTCAATGACAGCTTCATCTTTTCGTTCAAATTGTTTATATTGTTTAGCAAAGCTCTGAAAACCATTAGTAAGCTGAGTTTTATTATCAAAAAACATCGGAGTACACATTGGTATGACTGCTTTTATTTTTTTACAACTTGCTAATTTTAATCCAAGAGCCCCACCCATCGACAATCCAGCAACGGCAATTTCTTCATAGCCTAAGTCGACCAAGTGATCATATGCCTTCTGTACATCTTCCCACCACTCACTAGGTGTTGTCAGGATTAATTCCTCAGGTGATTCACCATGTCCACGATATATTGGCGCATGACTCGTATATCCTTTTTTCTCTAAAAATCTGCCTAACATTCGAACATCTGCAGTATGTCCTGTAAAGCCATGCAATAGCAATACCGCCCGAGGGCCTGCCTCAAACGTAAAGGGTTCTGGTTTTTTAATTTTCATCTTTGTTGGCTCCCCTTCATATTCAATATTTCTCATTCTAAACATTTAAAAACCCTTATCACAATATTGTAATAAGGGAGCGTCTTTTTATTATAAAATATAGGCACTTATAAAAGCTAATATAAAAAATAATGTTCCAGTAATTACGGTCCCACGATGGAGTACCAAATCTAAGCCACGTGCTTTCTGTTTTCCAAAAAGCTGTTCCGCTCCTCCGGAAATTGCACCTGATAGACCAGCACTTGTACCGGACTGTAATACGATAAATGTTATCATAATAATTGCATTAATTACTAGTAAAATATTCACAACGGTTGCCATCACACAACATCCTTTCTCAACGAACAATTACCTAACATATACTTTACCATAGGTAGAAAAAGAATGGCAAGTTTTAACTTGCCACTCCTTACACAAAATTTAAACAATACCTTCCTCAATTTCCCCAGAAAACTCTTTACGATTTTTTTCGTTACGATGTCTAATTAAAAATACAACAAGTGATAAGGCTGCAAAAATGACAAAGTAAATGAGTAAGACACCTGCATTTGCCCAAATTTTAGAAATACTACCAAGTGTTATAATATGACTGTACCCATCCAACGAATAAGTAAATGGTAAAAAAACACTTAGTTGACGTAATCCTTCCGGTAACATATGAATTGGTAAATCGGATCCTGTTGTTGATAATTGTAATACTACAAATGCTAAAGCAACAAAGCGTCCTATATTTCCGGCTAAAGCAATTAAAAATAAAACGATCATTAAGAATGTTAAACTTACCAAAATGGAAAATATAATGAATAAAATACTGCTTTGCACATCAATCTTTAAAACGAGCAATGAAAATAAGGAAATAATGATTGCTTGTGCAATCGCCAGAATAGAAAGTTGAGTTACTTTCCCAGTAAACCATGCAAATCCTGATGTCGGAACAATTGCTGTATTTCTATAAGGTACTACAAATGACATAGTCAATATCCCAACAAAAAGTGCTAATGTTAAAATATACGGTGCATTTGAGTCTCGATAAAATGGGAAACTATTAATAACTTCCCCGTCTAATACTACAGGATCAGCGAACATTATCATATTAGAATCTGTAGGATTCAAACTACTCGTTTTTTCTACACCTTCTGATAAACCTTCCGCTAATTCTCCGCTTCCACTTACCAATTTATCTAACCCATCATCAACTTGTGAAACACCATCTGTAAGAGCTTCCCAACCTTCTTCAACTGTCTTATTTCCATCCGCTATCTGTGTTGATCCATCATGAAGTTGGGTTGCACCCGCTGATAATGTCTGCCAACCACTTTCTACGGTTTGATTTCCTCCAGCAATTTGAGTAGACCCATCGTGTAGTTGCGTGGCCCCTTCTGTTAATGCTTGCCAACCACTTTCTATGGTTTGGTTTCCATCTGCTATTTGGGTTGTTCCATTATGTAATACAGCTACATTTTCAGCTAATGAATCCCAACCTGATTTCACTGTTTTATTTCCATTCGCTATCTGGTTAGCACCTTTTGCAAGATCACTAGTTCCTGCTGTTAATTGTTCTTGCCCTTCAACAAGAGTTTCAAGTCCACTATTTAACGCAGTAAGTCCATTATTAAAATCACTGCCTTCTTTTAGACCATTTTTTAATTGATTCGCTCCATCAACAAGTTTTTGAAAATCTTCTTGCTTTTGAGGGGACTCACTTAAACTTTGCTCTAACTGCTCTAATACGGTTGCCAATATCCCGTCGTACATTGGATGCTCTTTATCTAATGTGGATAAAAATGAAAGGCTCTCAAATAGATTTCCCATCGACTCAATTGTTGCGTTAACTCCTTGTTGTGCTTCAAGAACTCCAGCAGCTAATGTTTCACTACCAGGAACTAATTGTTCATCCAGTCCTGCTTTTAGTTGTGCACTTCCATTCTTTGCAGTTTTCGCTCCCTCAAGTAATTGCTCTGATCCTGCTTTTAGCTCCTTTGCACCAGCTTCTAGCTCAACAGCACCTTCAGATAAACTTTTGATATCCGAAGCTTTTTCTTCCAAAGTAGTCAGCAATAATCCTGTTCCATTATTAACTTCTTTTGCACCGGCCGCTAATTTTCCAATATCACCTGATTTAGTTTGCAAATTACTTAACAATTCACCAGTACCAGCATTAAGCTCTAATGATCCATTAGCAAGCTTCGATATATCTGGTTGTTTTATAATTAATGAGTTTTTTAATTCTCCTGTTCCTGAATTTAATTCCGCTGCACCATCAGCCAATCGGCTTATATCGGCGGATTTATCTGTAAGAGAAGTAAGGATTTCATCTGAACCATCTTTTAATTGACCTGCTCCATCATTAATCTGCTCTGATCCATTATGTGCCTCGTTAAATCCATCTGCAACATCACCAAGTTGAGAAAATACATTCTCAACATATGTTTCTGTTACTTGAGTCGATAATTGAGTTTTTAATGTTTCAACAGCTTTATTCGTTACTTGAGCCGCCATGAAATGGAGCCCTTCATTTTGAATAAATTTTAATTCAGGTCTTTGTGGGGTTTCGTCGAGAACCGTTAATGCATTTGCACTAAAATTTGGTGGTACTTCGATCATCATAAAGTACTTCATTCCGTCCATACCACGCTGTGCCTCTTCTTTTGTAACGAAATCCCATCCTAACTCCTGATTGCTTTTTAGGTTTTCGACTAACTCATTTCCAACATTTATTTGTTCGCCATCTTTTACTGCACCTTCATCACTATTAACAACAGCGACTGGTAAATTATTCAAGTTATCATATGGTCCCCATTTAGGTGAGAGCATGATAAGTGCATACACCAAAGGTACTAACATAATTATAAGGACAGAGAGTAATATAGACTTTTTATTTAGTAATCTTTTAAACTCCGTGATAATATATTGAGATGTATTCAAGAAACTTCCCCCTTTATCTTCCTGATCGATTTAATCGGATAGCCAGGATTAATCAGTAAGTTTTATCACTTCCTTTCGTTACTCTATTCCTCCCATTCCGAAAACGCTTACATAATTTAAGTTGATTTTTATTTTATTCTTTATCATATACTTATCAAATGCTTTTACCAATCCCTAAAAATGTAGGATGATTGGTTATAAAAATTCATTAAACCGCTACTTTATGTGGGGTAAGTTTTCTGCAGGTGACTTTACGATCCCTATATCAGTTACCATAGAATGCCTTTGTAATCTTATAGCCTAGCTTTCTTTACAAATCTTTTTTATTATAAAGAGCCCTATATAAAACAAAATATACTCACGAAAAAACGTTTCAAAAAAATGCTCATTTAAAGGTAGGCCTATTTAGAATTTTAATAAAAAAACAGTGAAAACCGTTGTAAAACGTTCACTGTTTTTTCTGCTAACTAATTTTAATCGTTCACCAATTTTTTACGAATCAATAATGTTACTCCACCCATTACTGAAAGAATAGCACCTAAAGTAATGAGTAAAGGCAGATTAGTCGCTGTTTTCGGCAGCAATTTGCCGCCACCGCTTGAAGTTCCATTTTTATCTGTTCCTTTTAAAACAACGCCATTTCCTTTTTTATCATCATCTGTGCCTTGGTTATTGTCACCGCCTTGGTTATCGTCGCCACCTTGGTTATCGTCGCCACCTTGGTTATCGTCACCGCCTTGGTTATCGTCGCCACCTTGGTTATCGTCGCCACCTTGGTTATCGTCGCCACCTTGGTTATCGTCGCCACCTTGGTTATCATCGCCACCATGGTTATCGTCGCCACCTTGGTTATCGTCGCCGCCTTGGTTATCGTCGCCACCTTGGTTATCGTCGCCACCTTGGTTATCGTCGCCACCTTGGTTATCGTCGCCGCCTTGGTTATCGTCGCCGCCTTGGTTATCGTCGCCGCCTTGGTTATCGTCGCCACCTTGGTTATCGTCGCCGCCTTGGTTATCGTCGCCGCCTTGGTTATCGTCGCCACCTTGGTTATCGTCGCCGCCTTGGTTATCGTCGCCATCCCCTGGTTCCGTAGATTCTTCTACAGTAACTGTAGCAAGAAGTGTTTCATTATTTGGAGTACAAATAACTTCCAAATCTACAGGCATAGCTCCTAGTTTTGCATTTATAACTGCTTCAATTTCTCCAACATTTATATTTATATCTTCTTCTCCTGCCGTAAAGCTAGAGTTAACACCAGATACTTTAAAAGGAACGTGATTATCTCCTGCATTGTGTGGTGTTTCTGGAATTTTCACTCCACCACTGCCAACAACATTTACGGTTTGTCCATTAGCTTCTATATTGAAATGATTAACATGTCCATTAAATGGATTGATTAAACCTCTAAGTGCATCTAAGTTTCCTGTAAGATCAATAGCAATATCTGTCACAATATTTTTTAATTGAAACTCTTTATTTGGTTCTACTGATTCGGGGATAGATATTTTAGGTGTAACTTTCATATCAATATCAATTTTCCCCGCAATTGAAGTGTTTGCAATACACGTATAATCAAATGATTCGGTCACTTCTGCAGCACTAACACTTTTCCATGTTGCCTGATAAAAAAATGCCATGACAAGAATTGACATAAATACAATTACTTTTTTTAATTTTTTTCTAATTTTAGCTCCTCCTCAACTTTCAATACTTTTAAAAAAACTCTTTTTAACAACTCCCTTCTGTAAATATCATTTTCCATGAGTGTGCTTTCACTAAGTGTGACGTAAATGCCAAATTAAAACTAATCGGCCTATAAAAACTGCTTGCATATTACTTTATATGTTTTGCCTATTCCTACCAATTCCTAAAAAACTAGTGTATTGAACCAATGTATTTACTTTACTCCCTACTTTTATATGGATTTGAATTTTTATTTTCCTAAATTCATTTATTATTAGTGCTCCCCCTCGGTAAATACCTCCTCATGGCCGGTAGCCTATCTTTTGTCCCACCGAATTAAAATTGCATTATTAACACTATTACTCTACTTGAACGAGTTAGGCATAACTCTCAATATTAAAAGAAGTTATCCAAAGTTAAAATCCAATTGTATTTTCAAAAAGAAAAACAGTGAAAACTATTTCATTAGTTTTCACTGTTGTTTAATCACCTAGTACCGATGGCTAAACCTGTAAAAGTCGTGATTTGTTACAACCTAGTTTCTTATCTTCTTCCAAGTAAACGCTATTGTTCCACCAACAAGTAGTAGAATAACACCTAGAGTAAGAAGTAATGGATTGCTAGTAGCTGTTTTCGGTAGGATTGATCCACTACCTGAAGATCCTTCTTTAGAACTCCCAGTCGGAACATTCCCTTTGTTTCCAACCTTAGTACCCTTATCATCACCATTGCTCTTATCGTCTGTGCTATCTTTACCATTTGTGCCGTCTTTTCCGTCTTCGCTATCTTTACCATTTGTGCCGTCTTTGCCATCTTTACCATCCGTGCCGTCTTTTCCGTCTTCGCCATCTTTGCCATCCGTACCGTCTTTTCCGTCTTCGCCATCTTTGCCATCCGTACCGTCTTTTCCATCTTCACCATCTTTGCCATCCGTGCCGTCTTTGCCATCTTCGCCATCTTGACCTGGTGGTCCTTGTAAGTTTCCTACTTGTTCCCAATCTCCGTTAGTTTTTACATAGATATCTCCAGAAACGGTATCTAGGTACAAGTCACCGTTATTGCCAACATTTACATCTGGTGCTCCTTCACCTACTAACCAAGTCGCACCACCTACACCATCTTGTCCATCATCACCGTCTTGACCTTCTTCGCCCTTCAAGTTACCGATTAATTGCCAATCCTCGTCTATTTTCTTATAGATATCAAATGTATCTGTATCTAAATAAAGATCACCTTGATTTCCTTGGGTTGGTTGAGGCGCTCCCTCTCCTGTTAACCAATTACCACCCGGTTTTTCTGGTTCTTCAGCATTAATTTCTTCCACAGCTTGATTTAAAGCATCCTGAATATCTCTTGGAAGAGGATAACCTTCCTTACTTTCAGGACGATTATCTAGCACCAGTGCTGCTATTTCTGCTTTCTTGTCTTGGGATAATGCATTATAATCATCAAGGTTAAGACCAAGATTTTCATTCTCTAAAGCAGCTTGCATCTCTTCAATACTTTCAGCATTATTCACAGCATTAAACGCAGGTTCAACAAGATCTTTCGGTCTAAACGGATTGATAAACAACTCAAAATTCGAATGATTCACAGCTGTTTGAACGGCATCAACAGTAGCAAACCCTTCTTCCCCCGCTTCTGTACGTTTCTCAAATATTCGTTCAGCTAATTTCGTTTTCCTGTATGTATTATAATTTTTGACAGCTGAAAGATTTAGAGTGAGGGCTTCGTTTTCTAGAGCAGCCCACAGCGAATCCACTTTTTGCGTCATTTACAGCCTTAAGTGCTTCTTCAGTGGCATTATCTCCGTCTCCAGGGCCTTCGCCGTTTCCATCTCCTGGTTCCTCCGTTTCAACTACATGTACGATTCTTGTCTCCGTTGCTACATTTCCAGCTGCATCTGTAACAGTATAGACTACCTCATATTTTCCTGGTAAATCCGTATTCACTTCTCCACTAATTACAATAGAATCAGTTACATTTCCATCGACATCATCTTCAGCTGTTGCACCAGGTTCTACATACTCCTCTCCAACCTCTAATTCCATTGGATTATCACCATTTAATGTAATTACTGGTGCGACTTCATCAGCGGCCTCTACAGATACTGTCGCTAGTAATGTTTCACTTGGTGGCGCGCAATCAACAGTTAAATTAATAGGAAGAGCACCAAGTTTCGCATTGATCACTGCCTCAATTTCTCCTACATGAATCTCGGTATCCTCTTCTCCTGCTGTAAACTTGGAATCAATACCTGCTACTGTAAATGGTATATGGCTATCCCCAGGATTATGCGGTGTTTCGGGAATTTTCACACCAGATTGACCAACGATATTTATCGATTGACCGTTGGCTACTAGATTAAAGTGATTAACATGTCCATTAAACGGATTGATTAAGCCTCTTAGTCCATCTAAATTTCCAGTCAAATCAATTTCAATAGATGTTAATATATCTTCAATAGTAAACTCTCCATTTGGTTCCACAAAATCAGGTATTGATATACTTGGATTCACCTTCATATTAATATCAATTTTTCCTGCTATCGACGTGTTAGCAACACATAGATAATTAAATGATCCAGTTGCTTCTGCTGCATCGACTGTCTTTATTCCTCCATTGTACATAAACATCATCATTACAATAGACATTATTACAAATAACTTCAAAAATAATTTATTAATAAAAATCTCCTCCCCCATTAAAATTATAAAAATAACTTGTATTTAAACCGCAGTTCATATCCCCCTCCCATTATTCCTTGATCTGCAGGACGAAATGCTCTTGAAAACCCTTACATTTTTTGCTATATTATCTGTACTAGAATAGGACAACCAAGAAGCGGTCCGTTTTACTACAGATTTTCTACTTGTTTTTACTTTAAATCTTTTACATATAATTACCAATTCCGAAAATTATCGTATTTTAAGACAAATTTTCCAGATGTATCCCTACTTTTATATGATTCTGAAAATTATAAATTATTTAAGCTGAATAATTATGTATGTGGAGGGGGGAAATATGTTTACATTTTTCACGATGTTTATCGATAGTGATATTGTCAATGTGTTCTTACATGAAATAAGTAATTGAAGGGAGATATTTGAATGTCCTTATCTTTAGAACTTCATATGCATACTTTATTTCATAAGGGTTTAGAATTAGTCAAAGAATATGAAGAATCAATAAACAATGAATGGGAGCAAATGTATAATTATTTTAAAAAGTCTGGGAAAAAATCTGCAATCATTACAAGGAAATCAATTAACATATTTTCACGTATACTGTTTCAATCGGATTATGACCAAGAATCTTTATTAGTTAATTTAAAAAGTACTTGGAATGAAGAAATTGGTGAAAGTCATTTGAATCAATTTATCATTTCATTATTAGAAAGTTCTATCCATCGAGCCATAAATTTAAATGCTACATATACTCATACCGATTATCAATCTATTCAATATGTTTTTAATAAAATTAGCGAATATATTCTTTCACATAAATCGGCAGATCCATTTTCCATTGATGCCTTCCTGCAACATCTTGTAAGTTCACATCAACTACCAATTGATTGGATTGCTGTTATTACGACAAAAGATGAGACTCTTCAAGTCAATCGTTGGTTTAGTAAAAAACCGAGATCACTTCCAACGAATATCTCCATGGAAGCAGAATCCATTTATGCAATGATTGAGTTATTAATGGAACATATTGCTCGATCAAATAAGAAAATGATTTTGCCAATTCCTTTCGAAAATATGACACTTTTGTTCTGTACATCAAAAGAACATATGGAACATGTTCTACCGTTAATAACATATGCTTTACAGCTTTTTCAAAGTGGGAAAAAAACATTGAAAATTACTCGACAAGAACAACAATGGAAAGATTCAGTAATCATGTTTAATGAATCAATTATTCGTGCAAGGACCTTTAATGATGCAGTTGATATTATTACTGAAGGGTTTGTAAATTATTTACCTTTTGAACGTTGTGGATTATTTTCATATTCATTAAATGATGAAATAGGATTTGGTTTATCTGGCCATCGTCACGACCGTGATGCTATTCGAGAAATCACAGAAAACATAAAAAATTTACCACTTATAAATAATGGTCTAGAACTTTTACGATTATTTGGAAATGGTATGAAATATTTACAACCTCTTTATATTGCTAATGCAAGGGATGGATTTCCAAAACAATATATCGATCAATTCGAATTAAAATCCTTAGTCGTCGCACCGATTTTCACCCCATCAAATAACCAACTAATTGGAGCTGCAATCTTAGACCAAGGAGCTAATTCAGAATTTACAATATCACAGGAAACGTATACAGCACTGATTAAGTTTGGCCAAAGTGCTGGAGAGGTACTTGGAAAGTTTCATAGGAGTATACATTCATTAAATAAAACACCTCATTTTTCTCCTAGAGAAATCGAAGTATTAGAATTGATGGCGGAAGGGGAATCAACGACAGGAGCGGCGGTTAAGCTTCACTTAAGTGAGTATACGGTCCGTGATTATATTACTGCTATAATGCAGAAAATGGAAGCAAAAAATCGTACAGAAGCAGTTGCTCGCGCCATTCGAAAAGGGGTCATCTGAAGAATAGTAATTGAGAAGTTTTAAATGCATGTTAAAATATTATAAGGATGAGAGGCTTTGAGCCCCTCTTTTCCTTTTAAATAGGACATTAAATTGCTCGAATAAAGCGATCATCCTACCTCCATTTCCTCCTTTCTCTCCTCCCCGTATATATTTTCAATCAAAGTTTTATATCTCTCTTCAATAATGTTTGTTTTAAGTGATAACTTCGGAGTTAATTCTCCACCATCAATTGTCCACTCTTCTCCTATGACAATCACTTTTTTTGGTTGTGCGTAATTGGTGAATTTTCCCGTTAATTTTCTCACTTCTTTTTCCAACATTTGCTTTACTTTTGAGTGTTGACTCAACTCTTCTTTGGTTGATGCTGTAATTCCATTTTGTTTTGCCCAAGGAATAAGGCTTTCATATTCGGGATTGATTAAACAGAGGACATATTTCCTGTTATCTCCAATGACAAGAGATTGGCTAATGTAAGCACTCTCATTAATTGCATTTTCAATTGGCTGAGGGGCAACGTTCATACCAGTAGATAAGACAAGTAACCGTTTTTTACGATCGATGATCTTCAGATAGCCTGTTGAATCCAATTCACCAACATCCCCCGTTTTAAACCAATCACCTTCAAATGATTCTTTTGTTTCCTCGGGATTATTATAATACCCTTTCGTAATGCTTGGTCCGCGAACTAAAACTTCCCCATCATCGGCAATTTTCACTTCTAAATTTGGCAATACTTTTCCTACTGTTCCTACTTTACCTCGAATCATTGGATTTGCTGTAATTATAGGGGAAGTCTCCGTTAAACCATATCCTTCTAATATCGGAATATCAAGTGCCCAAAAGAATTTGGCTATTTCAGGATTTAACGTGCCACCTCCTGACACCAATCCACGAATTCGGCCACCAAGTTGTTCTTTAATTTTTTGAAAGACTAACTTATCTGCTCGTTTCCATTTGCGATAAAAGTTCTTCGGTAAATAATCTTGGGACATGAATTGCTCCATGCTTGCATTAACATAATAGTTATACTTTTCTTCACCCACTGCTACCGCCCAATTAAAAATTTTTCTTTTTAAAGCAGAACTATTCTTTATCTCTTCTTGAACTTGAGTATATACTTTTTCAAATAATCGTGGGACACTTGTGAAAACTGTTGGACGAATTTCCTTTAGATTTTGTGGTATAGTTGTGATACTCTCAGCATAACCAATTGAAGTCCCAACTGATAACGGTAAAAAATGACCTGCCAACCGTTCGAAAACATGTGAGATCGGTAAATAAGAAAGTGTGACATCTTCCGGCAATAATTCTACTAGCCAAAACTGAACACCCTCAATATTAGCTAGTATATTCCCATGGGTCAACATCGCTCCTTTCGGTTTACCTGTTGTGCCAGAAGTATTAATTATAGTAAGTAAATCTTCTCGATCTAGATGGGACCAGTATCTTTCCCAATGATCAATAGAATGTTCTTTTCCTAAGGTTTCTACCGTAGAAAAGGCATAATAATTGTCAGATGGATAAAAATCTCCTCTCGGATACATAATGATGATATTGTTTAATTCACAATTCCCATTTGCCAACTTTTCTACCTGTTCTTCATCTTCCACTATGGCTGTTGTTACATCTGTATTGTTTAAAATATACTCTACTTGTTCCGTAGGTATCGTCGGATATATTGGAACACTCACTGCTCCGATACTGGCTAAAGCAAAATCTGAAATCCCCCACATCGGATTACTATTTGAAATAATTGCCACTTTATCGTCTTTTTTAACGCCGATATGCAATAATCCGGATGCAAGATGATGAATTTTTTCCCAAAACACCCCATATGTCATCCGTGTATAATTTCCATTTTCCTTCCAAATAAATGCATCTTTATTATGAAAGCGTTCTACTGTTCGATGAAGCATTTCCAAAATATTATTTGGTTTCACGTTGAACACCCTCTCCATTTACAAACTTAAGTTATTTAAATAATGATGATTATAACCGCTCAATGATTGTTGCTGTTGCCATCCCAAATCCGATACACATCACTTGCAAACCAAACCTACCTTCAGTGTCTTCTAATGTATGAAGTAATGTAGTCGCAATGCGTGCACCACTTGCTCCTAAAGGATGCCCTAATGCAATTGCTCCTCCTCGGGGGTTTACTTTATCCATATCTGGTTTGAATTCCTTTTCCCACGCCTTTACTACGGATGCAAAAGCTTCATTGATTTCGATGACATCCATTTGTTCCAGTGTTAATCCAGCTTTTTGTAACACTTTTTTTGTCGCTGGTATTACTCCAGTTAAATTCATTAATGGATCTGCTCCTACGACTGCTCTTGCAATGACTCTAGCTCTTGGTTTAATTGATAGTTGTCTAGCTTTTTTGTGTGACATAAGCAATATACCAGCAGCACCATCACTTATTTGACTAGAATTTCCGGCAGTTACAACACCCGATTCTGGTTGGAAAGAAGCATTCAATTGGTGAAGTTTTTCTAGTGTTGTCTCTCTTCGGACACCTTCATCTGTTACAAACTGTCTATCTTCCTCTATATCAATAGGGATAATTTCTCTTTCGAAATATCCTTTATCAATTGCCTCGATAGCTCTTTGATGACTATGATAAGCATATTCATCCAGCTCATATCTTGTAAGATTCCACTCACTTGCAATTAGTTCAGCTGAGAACCCTTGTGGAACAATTGTATGTTTATTCATTAATGTGTCGCTAAAGCTCCCGATATCACTTCCCATTGGAACACGTGACATGCTTTCAACTCCACAAGCAATAACAATAGTAGCATCATTTGCTAGTATTGCTTGACAAGCATTATGAATCGCTTGTTGACTTGAACCACATAAGCGATTAATCGAATATGCCGGAACCTCTACTGGGAAACCAGCAGCAAGGGTTGCTAGCCTTCCAACATTTCCTCCCTGTTCATTAGTCATTGTTGCACAACCTGTTACTATATCTTCAATATCCCTTTCTGAAACATTATTTCTGTCCACTAACTGCCGTAAAATTGGAACGAGTAAGTCAACAGGATGTATGTTGGTTAATGCTCCTTCTTTTTTACCTATTGCTGTTCGAACAGCATCAATGATAACAACTTCACTCATTCAAATCTCCTCTCTTCAAAAAGTAAATAGTTCAATCCCTCCTGAAACATTTAATTCGACACCAGTAATATAATTTGCCTTATCAGATACCAAAAAGGTAATCGCATTAGCGATATCTTCCGGTTTTCCCGGTCTTTTAAATGCAGTTCGATTAATCATACGCTCATTCATTTCAGGATTGCCAAGGTTAAACGCTTCAGTATCAATAATTCCGGGAACGATGGCATTTACATTTATGTTATACCTTGCCCCTTCTAGTGCCATGCTCTTGGTAAAGCTTAATAATCCACCTTTTGTTGTTGCATAACTTGCTTGCCCAAACCCACCTAACGTACCTGCTACAGAGGACATATTTATAATAGAACCGCGTTTTTGGGCTTTCATATATGGCCAAACAGCCTTCGTACAATGAAAGGCACCTGTTAAATTAACACGTAAATCTCGCTCCCAAAATTCATCATTTTGATATCCAAGTTGTGAAACATGATCAAGTGTACCAGCATTATTAATTAAAATATCTATTTTTCCAAACTGATCTATAACGCGTTGAACAACATTCTCTACTTGCTCTTTATTTGTAACATCCATTTTTATTGCCATAGATCTTCTTCCCATATCTGTAATCTGTTTCTCCGTTTTGTTTGCATACATGACATTTGTACTTTGCATTACTTGTGCCATCGGTCCAAATCTCTCAGCTTCTGCTTCACTCTTTTCATCCGATTCCAATAAAATGTCAGTGACGACAACATCTGCACCTGCTTTAGCTAATGCAAGCGCGTCTGCACGTCCAATCCCTCGTGAAGCGCCTGTTACGAGGGCAACTTTTCCTTCTAGCAAGTTGTCCCAAGAAGACATTTAATCCCACCTTTTTAAATACTTAAATTATGTATTCGGATAAAATTGGGCCTTTTCTTTTTGAAAAAATGCCAGTAATCCTATACCAGGTTCTTCTGTTGTGAATGCTTTTGAAAATGCCTTTGCTTCAAAATTCAATCCTTCCTCTATTGGTTTTTCAGCTGCGTTGATCGCTTGTTTCGCAAGTCCCATAGAATGAATCGCTCCTTCTGCCAATCGTTCAGCAAACATGGTCGTTTCTTTTTCTAAGTCTTCGGCAACTTGCGTAATTAAACCAATTTCATACGCTTCTTCGGCAGTCAATTTTTTGGCAGTAAAAATTAATTCCATTGCTCTTGCTCTTCCTAGAATATGAGTCATTCGCTGTGTTCCACCTGCACCAGGAATGATACCTAGAGATAATTCAGTCAATCCAATTTGCCCGCCACTCATAATTCGGAAATCACAAGCTAAAGCTAATTCACATCCACCACCTAATGCATAACCATTAATTGCGGCAATAACCGGTTTAGGAATCTCGCCAAATTTATGAAAACAGGCTTGCATTCTTGCGCTTTGTCGTGCAATCGGATCAGCTTCATCATTCATTTCACCTGTTGTAGTCATCATTCCTTTTAAATCAGCACCTGCTAAAAAAATTTTTGGATGATTAGAAGTTACTACAATGACTCGAACTGATGGATTACTATTTAAATCATCAAGAGCTGCTTCTAGTTCTTGCATCAGTTGTTCTCCTATCGCATTAACAGGAGGGTTATCAATAATTATCCAAGTCACTCCTTTTGAATGATGTTTCAATTGGATGAGCTCATAAATCATTTCTATTACCTCCTAAACTCTGATTCCATATGGTTCATATTGACGTCTTGCAATGACTAGATGCTGAATTTCATTCGTCCCTTCGAACAAATCAAACACTTTCACATCACGAAATAATTTTTCTACAATATGACCTTCTAACCCTATAGGACCTAATAATTCTAAGCTTTTAGCACATACATCAAGTGCCATTTTTCCAGCTACTGCTTTACATATTGCAGCTTCCTTCGCATTCGGAATACCTTGATCTGCTTTCCACGCTGCCTCCCATGTAACTAAACGGGCTGCATTAATCATGCCTTCCATTTCGGCAAACATTTCAGCTGCCATTTGGTGATATTTACCACTTACCGGAAAGCCTTGTTGGACAATTTCCAACGTATATTCATAGGCCGCTCTCGCTATCCCTATCGCCATCGATGCTACAATTGGTCTTGTTGAATCAAAAGTTTGCATCGCTGTTTGAAAACCAGATCGTTTAGAATTTTTCTTTTCATACATTTCTTCACCGCCAAGCAAGTTGTCAATTGGTACAAAGCAGTCTTCAAATAATAACTCTGCCGTTTCATTTGCTCGTAAACCCATTTTTTCAACCAATCGAGAACACGTAAAACCAGGTGTGCCCTTTTCAATGACAAAAGCTCTTTGTCCAGCCCTTCCTAACGCAGGATCAACTGTTGCAAATACGACAACCCATGAAGCACGCCCTCCATTTGTTATAAAGATCTTCTGCCCGTTAATTAAATAACCGCCATCCACTTTTGTAGCTATTGTTTGAATATTGGAAGCGTCAGAACCTGCTTCTGGTTCTGTCAGTGCATATGCGCCCCATCTTGGTTTATCATTTTTAAAGATCGTCAGAAACCTTTCTTTTTGTTCTTGTGTCCCACTACTTTGAATAGGAGGGCCTCCAAGTCCTGCACCAGGTAAGGATAAAGCAATTGCTGGGTCACCCCAAGCAAGCTCTTCGGTTGCGATGACTGCCATTCGATTCCCTTCGCGTACACCCTTCTTGTTACCGCTCTCATTTTTACTATTACTAATAGATGAGGTATTAAGTTGAATTCCGAATTGGTTTACTTTTTCTAACCAATCTTCAGGCACATAGCCGAGCCTATCTGCTTCTAAAGAAATGGGTCGGATTTCGTTTTCTGCAAACCAATGGGTCATTTCTCTAATTTGATGTTGCTGTTCGGATAATTCAAACGATATCATGACATCACCTTTTTCTCAGTCTCTGCTAAAATTTGGTCACCACGACGTGTTAGGAATTCTCTTTCTCTTCCATATAAGATTACTTGGGCTTGTGCATCTCTCATCCATTTCTCCACAGGATATTCTTGTACATATCCATGGCCGCCTAACAATTGCACAGCAGAATCAGTTACAAAACGGATACCCTTATGTGCAGCAAACATAGTGCTTAATGCATAACCTTCTGCATTTGAATGACTATCATCTGTAGCCTTTGCTGCTTGCCATATGTGGTTTCTTACCATTTTTATTTCCATTACCATTTGAGCAATTCTAAAAGATACCCCTTGAAATTTGGCGAGCGGTTGCTGAAATGCCTTTCGGGTCGCTGTATATTCTGTTGCATAATCTAACGCAGCCACCATAAGTCCTAACTGCTTTGCCGCTTGTAATATATAAATTCTTGTATATGCTAGCTGCAAGATTTTTTCTGCATTATTCCCTTTTGCGATGATTTGATTTTCTGAAAAACTTGCTTCATCAAAAGATAAATTAGCAATATTTGCCTCTCGTAATCCTAAACGATTATCGCATGTTTCAACTTCCCATTTGTTACGGCTTTTATCTAACCAAAAGAGTATGGTTTCTCCGGCATCATCTTTGATACCGATTATTAGATGAGTCGCTATATTCCCCAACCGTACTGGTTCAGATTTTCCATGCAGCATGTAGGCATTATTTGATTTAGTTAATTTTAAGCGACTTTGTGCCATCTCTTCAGCAACTTCTTCAGCAAAAGCTATCGTACAACTATTTTCTTTCACGAAGTGTCTTTGCTCCTCATGTATCTGTTGATCACCTATAACGCGAAGTACTGATGCACCATCCCCTAATCCTGGAAAGCCTTGGACTGTTCCTAAATCTCCGTAACATAATGCTTCTAAAATCTGTACTTGTGAAATTAGTGGTAATTGCATCCCGTCTAAACTTTCTGGTTCCTCCATTGTTAAAAATCCTAAATGGTTAACCTGGTCGATCAATTCATGATGGACAAAACCTTTTTGCTCATTTTCACGTGCAGAACGTCGTATATCTTCCCCACCGAATTTGTATGCCACCTCTGTAAAAGCTTTTTCTTCGTCAGTTGGCTCAAATGAGATCATTAGAAACCTCCTTACTTACTCTTCTCTTTATTATAAGTTGCCAATATACTTTGCAATTTTAATGCTAACCCCATATTTCCTTTAATTTTTAATTTTCCACTCATAAAAGCTTGCGTTCCATTTAATTTTCCTTCCGCCATTTGTACAAAATCTTCTGCTTTCATATGGAGCGTACAATCCGCTTGTTCTTTTTCTCCCTCAGCGGTAGAACGATGCTCATTTTTTAATATAAGTTGATATATTCCAGGGTCTTCATCCGTTAAATTGAACTGATAAACAGCATTAACCCCTTCTGCATACTTCGGATCTCTACTTAATGCATCATTAATTTCTTGAAAAACTTGTTTAACATTTGACATATTTTTTCCTCCTGTACTTTTTTCTTAAAGTAATCGTATAGTAAAAGTTTTACATTTCATATTCCGTTATATGTCGTGTTTATTTAAAAATAGACGGTGCTCATCCCTAAAATTGTATGAACTTTTAAGATTGCTCTAAAATTGTAATAATAAATTAGAATGAGTAAATGGCATCAAACTTGAAGTGATGTAACATGTTGCTGTAAATTACAAGGCAGCTGATTGATGCTGAGTGGTGAGCAGTTAATGCTGAGTCGTTTTTTCTTCAACGCTGAGTAAACAGACAAATGAAAAATCCGAACTAATTCAAATTTAAAATTTGAATCCTAGTTCGGATTTCTATATGATAAAATACTTTTATCGTAAACTAAAAAAAATATTAAGCTATCTCAGTTTCTCTATAACGGATGATGCTGCAACCTTTCCACTGAATAAACAGCCACCTAAAAACGTACCTTCCAAGGATCGATACCCATGTACACCTCCACCGCCAAACCCAGATACTTCACCTGCAGCATGTAACCCATCGATTGGCTTACCTTGAAAATCTAGGACTCTAGCAGCTAAATCGGTTTGTAATCCACCCAATGTTTTCCGACTTAAAATATTTAAACGTACAGCAATAAGTGGACCATTCCTGGAATCTAGTAATCGATGAGGTTTTACAGTCCGAATTAGTTTATCACCAATATAATGTCTTGCGCCATGCATTGTAGTTAATTGTAGATCTTTCGTAAATTTATTCTCCATTGCCCGGTCCCTTGCTTCTACTTGCTTGCGCATTTTTTCAATATCAATTCTCTTTTCGCCTACCAGCTCATTCATTTTAATCACTAAATTATCAATCGAATCCGCTACAATGAAGTCTTCTCCGTAATCAAGAAATGCTTGTACTGGGCTTGGTGCCCCAGGTAATATACGTTGCAAAACTTTTCTTATACTTTTCTCTGTTAAATCTGGGTTCTGTTCTGAACCTGATAAAGCAAATTCTTTTTCAATAATTTTTTGCGTCAAAACAAACCACGAATAATCGTACCCAGTGTCTAGTATCGTCTTTAGCGTACCTAATGTATCAAAACCTGGTAGGTTGGGTACTGGGAATCGATTTCCTTCTGCATCAAACCACATGGAAGAAGGACCGGGAAGGATACGAATGCCATGCCTTTCCCATATTGGACTCCAATTTTTTATCCCTTCAGTATAATGCCACATTCGGTCACGATTGACGATACGACCTCCGGTTCTTTCCGTAATTTCAAGCATACGTCCATCCACATGCTTTGGAACACCTGAAAGCATTTTTTCTGGCGCTTTTCCTAATCGCTCGGGCCAGTTTTTACGAATCAATTCAAAGTTTGCCCCAATTCCACCACTACAAATAATGACCGCTTGTGCTTCATACGAAAAATCGCCAATTTCTTTTCGTGAACTCTCTTCTCCCCTTCTGATAGAAGTCTGCTCTAATATAGCTCCAGTAACTCCTGAAATGGAATTATTTTTTACGATTAATTCATCCACACGATGACGAGGTAAATATGTAACGGATCCTGCCTCTATTTGTTGATGGAGTGATTTTACAAATGGCGCCACAATGCCTGGTCCAGTCCCCCAAGTTATATGAAAACGTGGTACAGAATTTCCGTGACCTTCTGCTAAATACCCACCTCGCTCAGCCCAACCGACCACTGGGAAAATACGAACTCCTTTTTTATATAACCAATCACGTTTTTCATATGTTGCAAAATCAACATACGCCTCGGCCCATCTTAGTCCCCAAAAATCTTCATCTTCTAATCGATCAAATTCAGCACTACCAAGCCAATCTTGCCAAGCTAATTCTTTAGAGTCTTTTATCCCCATACGTCTTTGCTCAGGTGAATCTACTAAAAATAGTCCTCCGAACGACCACCATGCTTGACCTCCTAATGACTGTTCACCTTCTTGATCAAGTAACAATACTTTTTTCCCGTTCTGTGCAATTTCCGTAGTCGCTACGAGTCCAGCGAGTCCTGCTCCAATGACAATAACATCAAATTCCATCTTTTCGCCCCCCTTTTTAATAGTATTATAAAGTGTTTTACTTTTTTTGAAAGTATATTCTCTCTCTTCTGTCAATTTGACCGAATTAAATCGAGTGTTTTCGTTAACGTTTGTTCCCTTGCCGCTTCAAAATGAAAGATCCAAGGACATCCCAATGTTTTAACTCGTTCAACAACATTTTGTATCGTAAATTGGTTCGGCTCTAAATTTTTAGAAACTTCTTCCCAATATAATGGTGTTGCAACAGTTGCGTCTTCTGTTTTACGAGGAGAATAAGGGGCGATAATCGTTTTGTTTTTTCCATGCTGGACATAGTCAATATAGAGACGTCCTCCGCGATTCTTTTTAAAACGTTCTATCGTAAAAAGATCAGGTGCTGCATTCACGACAATTTTTGCGATTGTTTCCGTGAAAATGGCAGTTTGCTCAAAGCTTAACCGATTAGTTGGAAGTGGGATATGAATTTGAAGCCCTTTATTTCCCGAAGTTTTAATAAATGAAATGAGTTCTAGTCCGTCTAACAACTGTTTTATCATTTTTGATGCTTTAATTGCGAGAACAAACTGTTCTCTGCTAGGTGGATCCAAATCAAATACAATTTCATTTGGATACATGCTATCAATTGTTTGAAATGGGACATGATATTCTATCGCACTATGATTTGCAAACCATATAAGCGACTCTAATTGATTACAAATTTGAATCCGTTTATCCTTTTCTTCCATATAGTCAATATAATCAGGCGCATAACTAGGTAAATTTTTTTGAAAAAAAGATTTTTCCTCTATTCCATCCGGACAGCGAATAACAGTAAGAGCTCGATTTTGTACGTACGGAATAATATATGGATAAATTTCTCGTATATAGACAAGTAAATTTCCTTTTGTGAGACTTTTTGTTGGCCAGAAAATTTTATCCTCGTTTGATATATCTACTTTTTCAGGCAGCATAGCTAAATCCAATTCCAACCTTTCTTTCGTACAATCTTCCGGTGCGAATGTTGGAAGTAGTTCAGCAAACTCCGGCTCTCGCAATTCATTTGCATGTAAATCTAATGTATTAATGGAGGCACATATTGCTGGAGGTAATTTGACCTTTTGCTCCTCTTTCTCTCCGTTTGACATAAACACCTTTTTTAATGACGTCATTTCTTCTTCACTTAAACCATGTTTACATTTTCCAATAGTAATTGTTGTCGCATGATTATAAATACCGGTTTGAAAATAACCATTTTTTAAATCATATGCTGTTAGAAAAACATGTATCTTTCGCCAGTTTTTTTCTTTTAACCAATCACTATGTGCTTTCCCACGTACATATAAACTTGAGGTTCGTTTTGCCACAATGCCCTCACCTTTATGGTAAAAAACAATGGTTGAAATTTCCTCATAGTTTTCATATGATTTAATCATTTGAAGTGGCATATCCTCTTTTCCTTCTAGCTTTTTAAATAAATTTACTAACTGTTTTTTTCTTTCTTTTAAGGATGTTTGGCGGTAATCTTTTTGACCTTGTCGTAATAGATCGAAAGCAATAAATGTAGCTGGTCGCTCGATAGAAACTTTGTCAATTTTCTCTTTTAATTTTAGCCGACCACGTTTTTGTATAGCTGAAAAATTAGCTTGATACGCATTATTTAACACAACTAATTCTCCATCTAATTGAATAGGTAAATTTTCAGTAAGTATCGGCTCAATTTTCTTACAATAAGCTAAAATTTCTGGAAAATTTTCAGTTAAATCTATATCGTTCCTACTAATAATTTGAATATTATTTTTGCTCCATAATAGAGACGCACGGAAACCATCATATTTCACTTCATAAATCCAATCTTTTTTCGGGACTATTTTTGCTGTTGGGATAGGTTGCATTAATTCCATCTTATTTTCACTCCTCAGTTCTTAGTAATAAGTTGTGCTTTTTAAAGGATAAAAATGCAAAAGCATACACAAACTAAATTGAAAAGGAGGCGTCTTTTCATGCATACCATGTGGAAAGGAACCATAAGTTTTGGACTAGTCAATATTCCTGTAAAGATGCATGCTGCCACAGAAAATAAAGATGTGAAATTAAGACAACTTCACAAAGAATGTCAATCACCTATTAAATATCAAAAAGTATGCCCGGTTTGCGACCGAAAAGTAGAAGAAGAAGAAATCGTTAAAGCGTATGAAATTACGAAAGACAAATTCGTTATGTTAGATGAAGAAGATTTAAAAGCAATAAAAAAAGAACAAGGTGATAAAGCTGTCGAAATTCTTGATTTCGTTAAACTAGAAGAAATTGATCCAATTTATTTCGAAAAAAGTTACTATTTATCACCTGGAGATGGTGGTTCAAAAGCTTATTCTCTATTACGTACAGCTTTAGAAGAAACGGGTAAAATAGGGGTAGCTAAGATGATGATTCGTTCCAAAGAACAGCTTGCAGTCATTCGCTTCTATGAAAACATACTTGTTGTGGAAACGATTCATTATCCAGATGAAGTAAGAAACATCAAGGATGTACCTAATATACCGGAAAAAGTAGAAATAGTGACAAAAGAGCTTGATACCGCAAAATTATTAATCGACCAACTGACAACTGCTTTTGATCCTGAAAAATATACAGATGAATACCGTGACTCCTTACTTGATATTATCGAAAACAAGAAAACAGAAACGACTACACCGGTTACTGACAAGAAAAAGCCGGATAATGTGACAAACTTAATGGATGCCCTCCAAGCCTCTTTGGATAAAGCAAAAAAAGAAAAAACAAAACCGAAGAAAAAAACGACAACGGCGAAAAAAACTGCAAAATAATGATAAAGGGGGTGTCCTTTTTGTTTTTTTGGACATCCCCAATTTCTAATTTAAATAAGCATTCCTAATAGTTCATCTTCTTTGCGACCACCTACACGTTCATTTACGATTTCATATGCTTTGTTTAAATTTACTAAATAAGCCTCTTTCACTTCTTTTGCTTCATCTAATTTTTGGATATCATTTTTAAATTTTGTATACCCTTCTTCTAATGAAAGACTCTTTTCTATAACAAGCCTATTCATTATTGTTGTCTGCAATCGCTCGATGAAGTAATTGACTGTTCCGTACAATTTGAACACCTCCATAGTCTTTTTCCACAAAAAAACAACCTCCCTATAAAAGAAGGTTGTTCGTAAGTGTATGATCCAAATCAAAATAAGCCTCGGCGTCTTTATTTAAAAAACACCGCGCTCTTTTACCAACACCTCCTATCCTCCGTAGGAACTGATGTACGAGATCAAATAGGCAGGTCTCCTGGCTCATAATCATCGCTTTTCGATCCTTCCCGTCTTCATAAATATGAAAACAGTGGATTATTTCGAATCGCTCCTATACACAGTTGCGGGACAGCACCGGATTTTCACCGGTTTCCCTTTTAAGCAATAAAGATAATTTCTTTATTACACCTATTTCTCCTATATTCAGTTAATAGCTTAATTATATCATTAAGTTTTTATATTACTATAATCTTTCTAAAGCATTCTCGATAGCTTCTTCCCCTTCTAATACATCAAATGAACAGTTAAACGTTTTTTCATTATCCAAACAGGAAAAAACTATTTTAGCAACATCAGCTCTCGAAATTGTTCCGCTTTCGGATAGGTTTTCACCTATCAAGACTTTTCCAGTGCCTGGATCATTCGTCAGACCGCCTGGTCGCAGAATCGTATATGTTAATCCACTTCTTAACAATTCTTTATCAGCATAATGTTTAGCAACATAATAATGACGGATTTTTTCATTCCATTTCTCTCGGCTATTTGCCCGAAATGCACTTACCATAACAAATCTCTTTATTCCTGCCTGCTCAGTAGCCTCGATAGTTTTCACCGCACCGTCGAGATCTACTAATAAAGTTTTGTCTGCACCTGTATGACCTCCAGACCCTGCAGTAAATACGACTGCATCACAGCCGGCAGCAGCTTTTGCTATCTTTTCAACGCTACCTTCTAAATCTGCCACTACTGCTTTAACACCTTCTTGTTGAAACTTATTTGCCTGTTCTTTTTTCCGTACCATTGCTACAGGAGTATGTTCACTCTCTTTTAATAAGTCAATAAGCTGTTTTCCAATTTGTCCGTTTGCCCCTACTACCAATACGTTCATTTTCATGCCCCTTTCTTTAACGAATACTTTATGTTTATTGTAATCGAGTTTGAAGACATTTTTAAATGAATTGTTTGTATACGATTTATTCATTCGCCGATATAATTTGATAACCGCTATTAAAATTGGTGCTTCCGCTCATAAATTCTGTTAATCGCCGATAAATTATGCCTAGCCGCCGATAACTTCGTCAAAGAACGCGAGATTTTATCACGAAAATACTGTTAATCATGTAATTGAAAATTTAATAACAACTTATCCACTCAAGGGAACAGCTTTGTTAACGGGGGTTAATGAAATATATCGGCGATTCCACCTGAAATAATGGCGCTTTGCTTCGGATAACAGCGGGAATTTGTTTTTATCGGCGGTTACAGCCAGGGTAACGGCGAGGGATGAAATATATCGGCGAGTCGAAGCATATCAGCGGTTCCACCTGAAATTACGGCGGTTTGCGGTGGATAACGGCGGAACTTTGTTTTTATCGGCGGTTACAGCCGGGGTAACGGCGAGGGATGAAATATATCGGCGAGTCGAAGCATATCGGCGGTTTGAAACGAAAAACGGTGGGACTTTGTTTTTATCGGCGGTCACAGCCGGGTAACGGCGGTTAATGAAATATATCGGCGAGCGGAAACATATCGGCGGTTCCATCCGAAATAACGGCGGTTTGCGACGGATAACAGCGGAACTTTGTTTTTATCGGCGGTCCCAGCTAGGGTAACGGCGGTTAATGAAATATATCAGCGAGTGAAACATATCGGCATTTCTTAAGTTAATTTAACCACTATCCTCATAGTTCATGATCGGGAGCAATTATCCCATAAAAAAAATCATCAGCATGCACTGATGATTTCCTTATTCTTATTTATTTTTTTAAATTATAAAAAGCATCCCAACCAGCGTACTCACCAATTCCAGCAAGTTCGTCTTCAATACGGATTAATTGATTATATTTTGCAACACGGTCTGTACGTGAAGGTGCCCCTGTTTTAATTTGTCCGGCATTTGTTGCAACAGCAATATCTGCGATCGTTGCATCTTCTGTTTCTCCTGAACGGTGAGAGATAACAGCTGTGTATCCTGCTCGTTTAGCCATTTCGATTGCTTCAAAGGTCTCTGTTAACGTACCGATTTGGTTCACTTTAATTAAGATAGAATTTCCAACGCCTTGTTCAATTCCTTGAGCGAGTTTTTTCGTGTTTGTCACGAATAAATCGTCTCCAACTAACTGAACTCGGTCACCAATTCGTTCTGTCAACAATTTATGACCTTCCCAATCATTTTCATCAAGTCCATCTTCAATCGAAATAATTGGGTATTTCTCGATCATTTTCTCATACCAATCAACCATTTCTTCAGACGTACGGACTACACCTTCACCTTTTAAATTATATTTTCCATCTTCATAAAATTCAGATGAAGCTACGTCCATAGCAAGCTGAACTTCTTCACCGACTTTGTATCCTGCTACTTCAATTGCTTCAGCAATCGTTTGAAGTGCTTCTTCATTCGATGATAAATTCGGGGCAAAGCCACCTTCATCACCTACAGCAGTATTTAATCCTTTATCTTGTAGAACTTTTTTCAACGCGTGAAAAATTTCTGCACCAACACGAACTGCTTCTTTAAATGAAGGTGCGGCAACTGGCATGATCATAAATTCTTGAATATCTACATTATTATCTGCATGTTCTCCACCATTTAAAATATTCATCATCGGTACTGGGAGTTCTTTTGCATTAAATCCACCTAAATAGTTGTATAAAGGAATATCTAAATGAGACGCCGCTGCATGAGCTGCTGCCATTGATACACCTAAAATTGCATTTGCTCCTAATTTACTTTTATTTTCTGTATCATCAAGTTCAATCATGATTGCATCGATAATATTTTGACGAGTTACATCCAAGCCAAGTAATTCTGGTGCAATTATTTCATTTACATTCGCAACAGCTTTTAAAACACCTTTTCCTAAATAACGATCTTTGTCACCGTCTCTTAATTCAACAGCTTCATGCTCTCCTGTCGAAGCTCCACTTGGAACTAAAGCTGCACCAAATGCACCTGATTCGGTCGAAATTTCTACTTCAATTGTTGGGTTTCCACGTGAATCTAATACTTCTCTAGCATAAACATCCGTAATGTAAGGCATTGCCATCTCTCCTTCAAATTGAATATCTTTTTTAATCAAACTTACTTGTTAATCAATGTCTTTCCTGTCATTTCTGCTGGTTGTTCAATACCTAATATATCTAACATAGTTGGTGCAAGATCAGCTAAAATTCCACCATCACGCACAGATATTCCTTCCCTTGTTACAATAACCGGTACTGGATTAGTAGTATGCGCGGTCATTGGCTTACCTTCTAACGTCACTACTTCATCCGAATTTCCATGGTCAGCAGTAATGATTACTTCGCCACCTAGTGATATAATTTTATCCACTACTTTTCCTAAACATTCATCAACTGCTTCAATTGCTTTTATCGTTGGTTCCAGCTTTCCTGAATGACCTACCATGTCTGGATTTGCAAAATTTAATATAATTGCATTCAGTTCACCTTTATCCAATTCATTCAACAATGCATCGGTTACTTCATAGGCACTCATTTCAGGTTTTAAATCATAAGTAGCTACTTTTGGTGAATTGATTAAGAGCCTTTTTTCACCTGTAAATTCTTCCTCACGGCCACCACTCATAAAATACGTGACATGAGGGTATTTCTCTGTTTCAGCAATTCTCAATTGCTTTTTACCATTATTCGCAAGAACTTCTCCAATTGTATTCGTTAAATTAATTGTATCAAATGCTACTTTACCATTGATCGTATCACTAAAATTAGTCATTTGAACAAAATTAATCTGATCTAGTCTACGATTTCCGCGGTCAAATCCAGTAAAATCTTCATTGGCAAAGCTATCTGATAGCTGAATTGCACGGTCTGGTCGAAAATTAAAGAATATAATTGAATCTCCGTTTTGAACGGGACCGACTGCTTCTTTGTCCTCATTCATTATAACAGATGGAAGGACAAATTCATCATAGATCTCTTTTTCATAAGAATCATGAACCACCGCTTCAGCATTATTAAATCGTGGACCTTTACCATCCTTAATAGCATCATAAGCTAGCTTAACACGTTGCCAGCGTTTATCCCGGTCCATCGCATAATAACGTCCCGAAACAGTAGCTATTTTGCCTACTCCGATTTCTTCCAGCTTTTTTTCTGTCTGTTCAATATATTCGAGAGCAGTTTGCGGGCCTACATCCCTTCCATCAAGAAAGGCATGTACGAATACTTTTTCTAACCCTTCTCGTTTAGCCAGTTCTAACAGTGCAAACAAATGGTCAATATGACTGTGAACTCCTCCATCTGATAGTAAACCAAATAAATGAAGTGCATTATTTGTATCTTTTGCTTGATGAATAGCTTCAAGAAACGTTTCATTTTTGAAAAACGCTTCAGATTCAATTGCATTATTAATTCTAGTTAAACTTTGAAATACAATTCTTCCTGCACCGATATTCAAATGTCCCACTTCTGAGTTCCCCATTTGTCCTTCAGGCAAGCCTACAGATAGACCACTTACATGAAGCTCGTTATGCGGATACGTATTCCAATACCGATCAAAATTCGGCTTCTTTGCTTGAGCAACAGCATTCCCTTTTTCTTCTGCTCTACACCCGAAGCCGTCTAAAATAATTATTGCGGCTAAATTTGTCATGATGCATTATTCCCTGCTTCCACTAACTTCTTAAATGATTCAGCTTCTAAGCTAGCACCACCTACTAGTGCGCCATCAATATCACTCATTGATAATAATTCTTCAATATTTTCCGGTTTCACACTGCCACCATATTGAATCGTCACTTTATTCGCAACATCTTCTGAAAAATACTTCTTAATTACTTCACGAATATGCGTACACACTTCATTGGCATCTGCACTCGAAGCAGTTTTTCCTGTACCAATTGCCCAAATCGGCTCATAAGCAATGATCGCTTTAGAAACTTGCTCTTCCGTTAAGTCAGATAGGGCTACCTTCACTTGACTTTCAATATGAGTTAATGTTTCGTCCGCTTCACGTTGTTGTAGAGATTCACCAACACAAATAATAGGAATTAAATTATGGGCAAAAGCAGTTAAAACCTTTTTGTTTACTGATTCATTCGTTTCATTAAAATATTGACGTCGTTCCGAGTGCCCAATAATAACATGAGAAACACCAATATCACGTAACATTGGTGCACTTACTTCCCCAGTAAAGGCTCCTTCATTTTCAAAATGCATCGTCTGAGCAGCAATTGAAACTTCTAGACCTTCTGTTTTCTCCACCAAAGATTGTAAATAAACAAACGGAGCACAAACGATCGCTTCCGTATTCGGATTCGTTTTTAAATCATTTAGGGCTTCTATGAATTGTTCCGCTTCCTTTATCGTCTTATGCATTTTCCAGTTTCCTGCAATTATTTTTTTTCGCATCATATCCACTCCTTATAAAATAATAGTAAATTATTTATCGTCAAGCGCATGAATCCCTGGAAGTTCTTTTCCTTCCATGAATTCTAGAGACGCTCCACCACCCGTTGAAATATGATCCATTTTTTCAGCTAAACCAAATTGCTCAACAGCAGCAGCCGAATCTCCTCCACCGATGACTGTATATCCATCTGTATCTGCGAGTGCTTCAGCAACAGCTTTTGTCCCCTGACTAAATGCTTCCATTTCAAAAACACCCATAGGTCCATTCCATACGACTAGTTTTGAGTCCAAAATGACTTTCCTGTATGTTTCGGCTGTTTTAGGACCAATATCTAAACACATCCATCCTTCAGGAATGTCATTAGCTGCAACTGTTTTGCTATTTGCATCTTCTTTAAATGCATCTGCAACAACTGCATCTTCTTGAATATAAAAGTTTACACCTTTTTCTTCTGCTTTTTGAATAAATTCCTGTGCTAGATTAATTTTGTCTTCTTCTAACAATGAATTACCTATCTCATACCCTTTTGCTTTTAAGAAAGTACAAGCAAGTCCACCGCCAATGAGTAAATTATCAACTATATCTAAAAAATTATCTATGACATTTATTTTATCTTTTACTTTTGAACCACCAATAATTGCTGTAAAAGGGCGATCAGGATTTGCCAAAGCCTTCCCTAGTACCTCGATCTCTTTTTCCATTAAAAATCCAGCTGCAGCAGGTAAATATTCAGCTACACCAGCTGTTGAAGCATGAGCACGATGTGAAGTTCCAAACGCATCATTTATGTATATATCTGCCATATTTGCAAAAGCTTTTCCAAGTTCAGGATCATTTTTTTCTTCTCCTTTTTCAAAACGAACATTTTCAAGGAGAAGGACATCGCCTTCTTGTAAAGTAGCAATCGCTTTGTCAACTTCTTCACCGAAAACGGTGTTTGTTTTAGCTACATTTTTTCCTAATAGTTCACTTAATTTCTCAGCAACAGGAGTTAATCGTAGTTCTTCCACTACTTCTCCTTTTGGTCGTCCGAAATGGGAAGCCAAAATAACTTTTGCTCCATGATCCATTAAATACTGAATGGTAGGAAGTGCTGCTTTAATTCGTGTGTCATCTGTAACGACTCCATTTTGCATGGGAACATTAAAATCCACTCGGCAAAATATTTTTTTTCCTTTAACATCGACATCTTTTAACGTTTTTTTGTTCATATGTAAATAACTCCTTTACATTGTTCACGTTGTATCATACCCTTTTCCATTATACGTCACTCTACCCTTTTTACATAATTTTTTCTTGAGATTAACTATCTTCTGCATGTTTGTAAAAAAACTATCAGTTTTCTATAAAAAGAGTATACGATTTAAATGCTTTCTCTAGCGCTATGTATAACAGATAAAACAAAAGGGAGCAGTTACGCCCCCCTTGATCTATTAACTATTACAGTCCTTTTTCTTTTAAAAATTTAGCTAAATCGACACAACGTGCTGAATAGCCCATTTCGTTATCATACCAAGAAACTACTTTTACCATTGAACCTTCTAATACCATAGTAGATTGTGCATCAACAATAGAAGAATGTGGATTACCAACGATATCTGTTGATACAAGTGGTTCTTCAGAATATTCTAGAATGCCTTTCAATTCACCTTCTGCAGCTTCACGGAATGCCTGATTAACTTCTTCTGCAGTAACGTCTTTTTCTAATTCCGCAACTAAATCAACAACTGAACCATCTGGAACAGGTACACGGATCGCCATTCCATTTAATTTACCGTTTAATTCTGGTAATACTTTACCTACAGCTTTCGCAGCACCAGTTGACGTAGGAATAATATTTTCAGCTGCTGCACGTGCACGACGATAATCTGAATGTGGTAAATCTAAAATTTGCTGGTCATTTGTATACGCGTGAACAGTAGTCATTAATCCACGTTTAATACCAAACTTTTCGTTTAATACTTTTGCAAAAGGAGCTAAACAGTTTGTTGTACATGATGCGTTAGAAATAATATGGTGGTTGTCTGCATCATATTGATCTTCATTTACCCCCATAACAACGGTGAAATCATCATCGCTTGCTGGAGCAGAAATAATAACTTTTTTCGCACCTGCTTCTAAATGTTTACTTGCATCTTTTCGGTTTGTGAAACGACCAGTTGATTCAATTACAACTTCAACTCCATGATCTTTCCAACCGATATTTTTTGGATCTCGTTCAGAGAATACATGAATTTTCTTGCCGTCAATAACAATGTCTTCGCCATCTACTTTAACCTCAGCATCCAGTCTGCCATGAACTGAGTCATATTTCAATAAGTGTGCAAGCATATTTGCATCCGTTAAATCGTTAATCGCAACTACCTCAACACCATCATTCTTTAATGCTTGTCTGAACATATTTCTACCAATTCGACCAAACCCATTAATACCTACTTTTACAGTCATTTGACTTCCTCCTTAAAATTTTAAATGTATATATATTTAAAGTAATTGATTCTTAATAATTTCTTTTGCAGCCGCTTCATCTATAATGAGAACATCACTTTTATTTTGTTTCATAAATGAAGCAATTGCCTGTGCTTTAGATGTTCCACCAGCAATCGTCACGACATGATTAATGCCTGCTAAATCTTCTAACTGAATCCCAATCGTCCTCACTTTATGGACGATAGCTCCTTCTTTGTTAAAATAATAACCAAAGGCCTCGCTGACAGCCTTTTCGTCTTTAAGTTTATCTACTACCTCTGGACTCGTTTTTCTTCTTTCAGCCATCGGCAATGCCTCACCAATTCCATGTAATACAATTGTGGCATGTTTTATCAAATTTAATGTTTCCATTATCGATGGTTCTTTAACCATTGATTGATACAATGTTTCACTAAGTGGATCAGGCACATGAAGTAATTTGTATTCTCCACGTTCTGCTTTTGCCATTTGAGCGACAATGGTATTGGCTTGATTCTCTACTTCCTCACCTACACCACCACGCGCTGGTAAGAACAAGCATTCTATACCATCAAAAGGTACCATAGCATCTGCCACTGCAGCCATCGTCGTACCTCCGGTTACAGCGATTGATACATCATTTGTAGCAATTGATTTTAAAAATTGCACGGTAGCTTTTCCTAAGGATCGTTTTACATATGGTTCTTCATCACTATCTCCAGCAACGATTACAATATTTTTTACCCCTGTCTTTTGTTTTAATTCTGTTTCTAAAGAAGCTAATCCTGTTATTTCTCGAATAAAAACATGTAAACGATCAATAATACTCTTTCCTTCTTCTGTTATAAGCATTCCCTTTGTAGTGGATTCAATTAAACCTTGATTTTGTAACAGGGTAATCTCATTGCGAATGTATCGTTCAGGCAAATTCGTATGTTCAACTATTCCCCTTCTGCCAATTGGCTGAAACAAGAAAATAGTATATAAAACGGAATACCTGCTTTGCATCATTTCTAAGAGATCGGGGTAAATTATCTTTTGTAAATGGATTAACTCTTTCATATAAAAGACTCCTTTTTTAGAAAGCGGAAACTTCCCGGGTCAATACCGTCCCATTAATTATTATTTTGTCCCACTTGCTCTAAAAAAATATCATTGTTAAACTAACTAAACTTATCGTATCACACAATGATAATAAAAATCAAATCCTTTTTACATTTTCCTTTAAAGCAGCTTCAATCGTTTCGATCGTCATTTCTTCACATGTTAAAAATGTGTCATTAATCCGTATCGCTGGTATTAATAACTGATACTCCTCTAGCCACTCATCTTTTGTATATATATCACGCTCATCCAACTCAAAAGAATATATATTTTTAAACATCATAATAATGGCATAAGCATCTTCACATAAAGAACAATTTTCTTTCGTATAAAACTCTACTTTCATTTTTGTCACCCTCACCAATTAAGTTAATTTGAACGAATTACGTCTATAAAATGAGCGATTATTTTAGCAGTTAATCCCCATATTACCCTCTCATGATAGAGATAAAATAATTCATCCATCTGTCGAGTACGCCAATCATAATTTTTTCCATCCTGAATTAATTCAAAAGGAAAATTTGCTTCCGGGATTACTTTCAAATTAATTTTGTGAATTTTAGGTTCATTTTCAAGAAAATGAGTAAGAGGAACAGTAAATACTTCTGCAACCTCATCTCTATTTAGGTTAATTTTCTCTAGGCTAGTTATCTCTCCTGCGAACGGATAAATAATTCCTCTATTATTCGTAACAAGATAATCAAGTGGATATACATGCTGTATCATCGAACGATCTATGCCTAATTCTTCAGATGTTTCTCGAAGTGCACATTGCATCTCATTCGCATCTTCTTTATCAACTCGTCCTCCTGGAAAACAAATATCTCCGGGTTGACTACGCATCTGTAAAGATCGTACTTCAAATAGTAAATGAAGTTCATTCTCAATTTTCACAAGTGGTAACAATACAGCATAATTTTTAAACTTTTTTTGATCCATAACAGACGGGACACGATTTTTCAATTTCTCCAAAACATTTTCTGCATTCACTTTATCATCTCCATCAATGATTCATTTCTATTATACAAAGATTCCAAAATAAATGACAAAGATTGTATTCCATATCTTATAATCTAAATTATTATTTAATTTCTGCCATATCTATTGACATTTTTTGAGTTTATGTGACAATTAGTACTGACAATAAAATATTTTCCTTTAAATTAGTCCCGTGAGGCTAACAAGGTGAACGTGAGAAGTGCATATATAATTAATTTATGCGCACTTATTATGGATACGAGTATGTAAAACACCTTGAAAAAGGTGTTTTTTTTATTTTTATGCCATGCCTCGCTTACTCACAAAAGGAAAATTGAAAGAGGAGAGTTATGAATGGCAAAGTATGAAGAGATTCAAGTACATGAAAAACCACCTTTGCAGCAGAGTATTCCATTAGGGATCCAACATCTATTCGCAATGTTTGGTTCAACTGTATTAGTACCAATTTTATTTGGAGTCAATCCTGCAACCATTTTACTAATGAACGGGATCGGCACGATATTATATCTTTTTATTACAAAAGGACAAATTCCGGCTTATTTAGGCTCTAGTTTTGCTTTCATATCGCCTGTATTAGTTGTTTTAGATAAATTTAATGGCAATGATGGTTTCGGCTATGCCCTTGGTGGATTTTTGATGGTCGGAATTGTGTTAACGATCGTCGGGGTTATCGTTAAATTTGCTGGGACAGGCTGGATTGATGTCATCTTCCCACCAGCTGCAATGGGAGCAATTGTTGCAGTTATCGGATTAGAATTAGTTCCGGTTGCAGCGGAAATGGCAGGATGGATTGCACCGGCTGATGCTGGAGATACATGGACGATGGATATCCCATCAGCAACAGTCGCATTACTTACTCTTTTAATTACGATTATATTTTGGGTAACGATGCGTGGATTTTTAAAAATTATTCCAATCTTATTAGGAATCATTTCCGGTTATATTATTGCATTCTTTTTTGGACTGCTTAATTTCGATCTTGTAGATCAAGCAAGCTGGATTACCGTACCCCAACTTTATGCGATGAAATTTGACTGGTCAGCTATTTTTATTATTTTACCAGCAGCACTTGTATTAATTCCTGAACATATTGGGCACTTATTTGTAACAAGTAATATTGTACGTAAAGATTTAATGAAAGAACCTGGATTAGATCGTTCCTTTATCGGAAATGGTGTTTCTACAATTATCTCAAGTTTCTTCGGTTCTACACCCAACACAACGTACGGTGAGAATATCGGAGTACTTGCTATAACACGTGTTTATTCAACTTGGGTCATTGGAATTGCAGCAGTGATGGCAATTATTTTATCATTCATCGGAAAGTTAGCAGCGCTCATCCAATCAATCCCTACACCAGTAATGGGAGGAATTTCTTTACTCCTGTTTGGAATCATTGCGGTTAGTGGCCTTCGCATGCTCGTAGAAGCGAAAGTGGATTACTCGAAATCACAAAACTTAATTTTAACATGTGTTGTTTTAGTGATCGGAATCAGTGGTGCTACCATTAAAATTGGAGAGGTAGCTCTTACTGGGATGGGACTTGCAACAGTGGTCGCAATCATTCTTGGTTTATTCTTTAAATTATTAGACGTATTAAATTTATCCAATGAGTAACTAAATAAACTGGCTGGGACTTAAATAAAACTAGCAACAGAAAAGGCGAACAATAAGTTTGTTTAGCGTAGGAAATATACGTAGACTCCTACAGGAACAGCGCGAGTCCGAAGATCCCTGTAGCGACTCGATACGAGGAGCTACAGAAGCTGAGGCCGTGCCCGTGGAAAGCGAAGTATATTTCCGAAGCTATCATACCTTTAGTATCGTTCATCTTTTCTTTACTAAAAAATAATTTTATCTCAGTCTCTTTTTCATGTTATATTACCGTTCATTTATTCTTCTTTTAGTCCAATCAAAAATCTACAATAAACGATCCTACCATGTTCAATAACTTCTTTATTCCATTTTCCAACCAAATATTTTACAAACTATATGAGCAATGCAAAACAAACCTATTACCCTTATATAGCCATCAATTGATTCTGAAAAACGAATCACAATCAATGGCAAACAAATGATTAATATCATCCCTAATAACATTCTTGCAACTAGAAAAAACGATCGAATAAAACTACCATTATAAGGTGTAGAGTCTATCGGCAAAAGTGAACTATCATTGTCTTGTTCTGGATCATCATCATAGTAATTGTCTTGCTCCTCTTTAACTATTTGAATCATCACCTTCATATAATTAATCCCAAATGCAATCTAATTTATTAGAATAAAAATTAATCGCTTTTCGATAACTTAATATATCTGAATTGGATGTTGTATCTGCTAAACAATTCAATACTATAGACATTGCCTCTGAATAATAACCTAAATTATATAATGTCATGGAATAAAATACGTGTATAGCTTTATTATTAGGAAATAATTTTGTCCCTTTTAATAAAACAGTTCGTGATTTTTCATATTCTCCTAAGGTCCGATATGTACTTCCTAACCCGACAATAGCCTTCTCAAGTTCTTTCTCCGACAATCCTAATCTGATTGCTTTCTCATAAAATGGAACTGCATTCGCTTCTTCCCCCAATACATCATGACTCCAAGCACATTGAAAGTTTAAAAATGCATCATCTGGAAATTCTTTAACTAAAAATGAAAATAATACATTCGATTTTTTAAGCGCACCTTCTTTCCTTAACATTAAGGCTTTTTGAACTAATTCATTTACCATCCACTCACCCGCTCAATACTTTTTTGAATAAACAATAAACTGTTATGGTATTTATCATTTAAACCTTCATTGGATAGCTTTATCCTAAGATTACCATATTTTCTTTATAAATGATCACTTTAAAGATAAATATATTAGTAGGATTCTTCTGTACTATAACAATACTTTTGTTTTTGGTATAATAGAATTATCTTATGAATAAAGATCATATTGGAGGGAATAAAATGAGTGATGTTCTACAACAGTTTAAAGGAATTCCAACTACCGCCATTTCAGATGTATTAAAAGGAATGAATAATATTGATCCGACAATTAAACCACTTAAAGAGGCATATAAAATTGCTGGTCCTGCCTATACGGTAAAACTTCCGGTCGGTGATAATCTGATGCTTCTAAAATCTCTAAAAGAAGCGAAGGCTGGCGATATCCTTGTCGTTGATGTTAAAGGGGATACATATCGAGCTATTGCTGGAGATTTCGTCGTCGGTATGATGAAAACTTTGGAAATTGGCGGCCTTGTCGTTGATGGAGTAATTCGAGACCTGTTGGATATTAAGGCATTAAATTTCCCAGTGTTCTCTAAAGGAACGACTGTCTCATCAGGAGGGAAAACAGGACCCGGCGAAACGAATATACCTATTTCATGTGGTGGGGTATCCGTTCATCCAGGTGATATAATAGTTGGTGATGTAGACGGTGTTGTTTGTATACCACGTGATAGAGCTGAAGAAGTATTACAAGGTGCGAAAGACAAAATGGCTGCCGATGAACAACGTGAAACAAAAATCAGTGGTAATAAAGACACAATTTATGACTATATTGATGGAATGATTGAGAAAAGTAAATAAGCATGCATAAAGGGGCTTTGATGAAAGTCCCTTGTCATTCTTTTCATGATTGAATAAAAGTATACGAATCATAAAAATGTATAAATGGAGTTTCAAAAACCATTTATTAAAAGAGGTGATTATTAACACCTCCCTTATTTGGCCACTAAAGAATAATAGCATAAAAATTTGTTCTGTAGTTTAATAGAAATTACTTCGATCATGGAACTTTTCCCAACCAAACGATCTGCCTTTATTTTTAATCAAAAATTTTTCCAGGGTTTAAAATATTATCAGGATCTAGTAGTTGTTTAAAACTTTTCATTACTTCAGCCGCTTCCCCATGTTCCAACCGCTGATATTTCATCTTACCAAGTCCTACACCATGTTCACCTGTACATGTCCCACCAACTTCAATAGCCTTTAAAACGAGCTCATCATTCATCCGTTCAGCCCGTTCCCTTTCCTCTTCATTTTCCGCATCAAACAAAGACAAGGTATGAAAATTTCCGTCTCCAACATGGCCTAAAATTCCGCCTTCTAATCCACTATTTTCTAATAATTCCCTTGCAAAATGGACAAGGTCTGGCAATTTTGATATCGGTACACAAATATCCGTACCAAAGAAACGTTTTCCTTTTTGATGTCTGAACGCATATGCCATTTGATGTCGAGCTTTCCAAATCTCGTTTCTAGCTTGAGTTGTAGTAGCCTCATCCCAATGTTCGCTATTTAAATCTTCCATTAATTCTTTTACTAAGATAGCTTGGGCTTCTACTGCTGCTTTTGCACCAGCAAATTCAAAAAACAATGAGTGGGCGATCGGAAAATGATAATCTCCAAATTCATTCACCTGTTTTATACTCGAGGCATCAACAAGTTCCATTCGCATAACCGGAATATCGCTTGCAAGGACAGTGTAAGCTGCTTCAGCACATTGTTCTAAGGACGGAAAAGTACATCTGGAAGCGATAATATGTTCAGGTATTCCATGTAACTTGAGCGTAATTTTAGTAATGATCCCTAAAGTCCCTTCCGAACCAGTAAATAGTCCAGTCAAATTATATCCAGAGGAAGATTTTTTAGCTCGAGTTCCTGTATGAATAACACGACCATCTGCCAACACAATTTCCAAGTCTAATAGTTGATCACGCATGGAACCATATCTAACCGCAGTAGTCCCACTCGCGTTCGTTGCAACCATCCCACCTATTGTTGCATCGGCACCTGGATCAATTGGAAATTGAAGACCAAATCGATTTATATGTTCATTTAATTGGAGTCTTGTGATACCCGGCTCTACCGTTATCATCATATCTTCTGGTGAAAAATCGATCACTCTATTCATTCGTTCGAAATTTATCGTAATTCCTTTCTTTACTGGTATTACTTGACCCTCTAAACCAGATCCCGCACCATAGGCGGTGACAGGTACCCGATTTTTTTGGGCTACTTCCATTATATTTTTGACATCATTCATTGACTCGGGAAAACAAACAACGTCAGGAGTTATAGATGGATGAGCGGATTCATCATGACTATGACGAAATAACTCAGTTTCTGTTACACTTATCTGCCCATCTTCAAGTTTTGTTTTTAACAGTTTTTCGATATCCATTACATACCTCCAGAAACTAGGTTTTCTCTTCTTATAAGATAAGTTTATCATGATCTAACTTGGATCACATTAAAATTTCAAAACTTATTCCATTATGTTCTAAGTAAATGGAGTATCGATATAAAAAGAGAGATCCAGTAAGTATAATTAAAAGTCACGAAACTTCTTTATAGCATTTATAACATTTAACTCTAATTTAATGTATGACATTATAAGAATAAATAATAAAGGACAGATGGGCAGTTTAATTTATGCTATATCTGTCCCTTTTTTTGTTCTACAAATGACCACTTTTACTACTACACAAAATATTGTTGTTTACTAACACGCCAATTATTGTAATTACATACTACAATCCTTTCGGTTTCCCACTTATTAAAATTCAATGTTTTTAAAGAGTCTTGCTCCGGTTTTAACGGTAATATTTAAATATTAGTTTCTAAATTTATTTTGAGAACGATTAGGCTTTTTAATGGAGTAAGAAAATGTGCCCCTGTAGAACAATGGAGCTTAGCTGAGTATAATGAGAAGGCTAATGATTTATTAAATAAACTTGTAAAGGAGAATGAAGACGGGATAGAATTATTAATTAAGTAATGGCCCTTGCCTTCATCAATCTGAGACGATTACTTAACATGCGTTGCGTCTATATTGCTCAATAGGTCCATTTTGTGGAACAGAACGGATTGCTTGTTTAACAAAATTCAATTCCTGCCATTGTAAAAAATTTGGACAGTGAAGGGAGACGATAAAGATAGGTCTGTTTATTGTACTAGTTATGTTTGCTTTTCCAGTGGTTTCAATTTTGATTGGAATAATCGGATACTTTATCTTTAAAAATATTTATTTAGCGCCAATTTTGGTAGCGACAATTTCTGTTATAGCAAACTTAACGATACTACATTCGCTTCTTTGGTTTTGGTTAATATTGTACACATTACTTGCACTGTTGGCGGGCTTGTGCGTCAAACTGCTATTTGCGTTAAAATCTTCAAACAAGTAATCAAGGCTTTTATAACATATTCATTAAACGGGTCTATTTAATAGATTAGATACTTCTTTTACATTTAGGGCCAAAAAGTAAAAGGAGGTTGGGACATAACCTAGAAATAGTTATTGAAACACGAATGATTACGTTTATAATAGTCGCTACAGAAATATACTCCGCCTTCACCACTGGCATAAGAGCGACATCTATTCAAGCCGTACTACCCACTGCTCGCTGATAAGCCGCCTGCCCCGGCAAGGGGTATGCAGACGTTGCCCGCAAAGGGCGGGTTTTAGTCTGTAATCTTTCGATATTTGTCGCCTTTTTAGTGTCTCGAGGCTTTTCTGGAGCTGCAAAAAAACATATTTTAGAAATTAATTTCCCGACTTTAATAACTAAAATTGAATGAAAAACGACATTCATTCCCCACTTTCATTCGGAATTTTGCACGGATTTTGGGAATGGATTTGCTTATGTTAGAAAATAGTGGACTTTTTCAGTGGTCTTCTGGCAGGAGTCTTTTGTTTATTTCTTTCGCTAACTTGTTGTTCGTGTTTCATGTTTACTATTTTATTTTGTCCCAACCTCAATTGATTATTATTTAATGTATGAGATTAAAGGCAAGTAATTTTTCAAGAATCTCAAAATACAGTTACTTGCCCTTAACTTTCAGAGTAAATCTCTCTTTCTTTTAATCTTATACAGTTTTAGGAACTAAATTAAAGCATCTCTTATAAATCCACTCATAATCTTTAACTGTTAGATCACGAGGATTTCCAACCGTTTGTGGATCGTTCATTGCTTCTTTCGCTAATCTTTCAATCATATCAGGAGAAACACCTTGCTCCTCAAGACTAGGGATATCTAAATCTTCTACTAGTTGATAGACTTCATTCACTGCAGCTTTTGCCGCTTCTTCTGTAGTCATTCCAAATGTATTTATACCTAACGCTTCAGCAATTCGAGCAAATTTTGTCGGATGCCCTTTCCAGTTATATTCCATTACTGGTCCCATCATTGCAGCAACACACTGACCATGAGCTACAGGGATAATTCCTCCAAGTGTTTGTGACATAGCATGGGCAGCCCCTGCTGATTCACTGCCATATGAAAGGCCTGCTAGCATTGCAGCTTGTGCCATTCCATAGCGAGCTTCAACGTCACCACCATCTGCATAGGCACGACGGATGTATTTTGCCACATATTCAATAGCAAGTAGAGCTACTGCATCTGTAATTGGTTGAGCGTAATGCATTGTATAACATTCTATTGCATGAGCAAGCGCATCAACTCCGGTCATTGCTGTTACATGCGGTGGCATCGAAATATGCAATTCCGGATCAATAATTGTTAGATGTGCAGCAATTAATGGTCCCCCGGTATTAAATTTATATTCTCGCTCTTCATCTGTAATAACGGCCCATTGTGTCACTTCAGATCCTGTTCCTGCTGTTGTAGGAATTGTAGTTAATGGTGGAATCCGATGCTCAAGAGGCTTTTTCCCTTCAGCAGCCTCGTACTCCAATACGGATGCATTGTGTGCGATCTCAACACCAATAGCTTTTGCTGTATCCATAGAGCTGCCTCCACCAACAGCGACAAGTCCATCACACCCTGCTTCTCTATATAATGCCGAACCTTCTGCAACAGAACGTACCGGTGGATTTGGTTCAACTTTATTAAAGAGCACTACTTCAATCCCGGCTTCTTTTAAAGAATCCTCTACAGGTTTTGTGACTCCTGCATTATAAATTCCCGGATCTGTCACGAGCAATGCTTTTGTTACTCCTAAGTTTTTCACTTCTTCGCCAATATGCTTTATTGCCCCAATTCCATGTTTGATTGCAGTAGGAACCTCAAACTGCTGAAATGTATACATATGTTCAACTTTCATATTTAGGCCCATTTTTTATTCCTCCCATTTTCACTATTACTTTCCAAACCAATTGATTGCTTCAGGTTGCAAATTATGAAATATATGTTTTTGTTCTTGGTATTCTTCGAGACCAGTTTGTCCTAATTCACGGCCGAAGCCCGATTGCTTATATCCACCCCATGGTGCATGCGGGAAATAAATATTAAAATCATTTATCCAGACGGTACCCATACGCATTTTTGAGACACAACGTTCTGCTTTTGCTAGATCATTCGTCCAAACACCGCCAGATAGACCATAAATGGAATCATTGGCCAATGTTACGGCTTCTTCTTCTGTCGCGAATTTTTCAATTGTAATGACAGGGCCGAATCCTTCATTTTGTACGACCGACATCTCAGTCGTGCATTCTGTTAGTATAGTAGGTAAGTAGAAAAAACCGTCTTTTAATGATTCATCATTTGGCTGTTTCGCCCCTGTTACAACAACGGCCCCTTCCTCAATTCCTTTTTCAACATACTGAATTACTTTATGTAAATGCTCTTCTGAAATTAATGGTCCCATTTCAGTTCCTTCATCAAATCCATTACCGAGTTTGATTTTATTGACTCGTTTTACAAGTGCCTCTACAAATTCATCATGGATGCTATCTTCTACAATAATTCTTGTTCCTGCCGAACAGATTTGTCCTGCATGGAAAAATACAGCATTCATTGCTTGATCAACAGCTATATCAAAGTCGGCATCTGCAAAAATAATATTGGGATTTTTACCGCCAAGCTCAAGAGCTACTTTCTTCACATTTTTACTCGCTGCTTGCATTATTTTTTTCCCGGTCTCTAGACCACCTGTAAATGACACAAGATCAACCAAGACATTCTCTGATAGTTCTGTTCCTACCGTATTTCCTGGTCCAAGTACTAGGTTAGCAACTCCGTCTGGCACACCGGCCTCTTCCATTAATTCAAAGGCTTTTATTGTTGTAAGAGGCGTGATCTCACTCGGCTTCATTATTAATGTGTTTCCGGCAACAAGTGCGGGAGCAAGTTTCCAAGATGCCTGCAATAGCGGATAATTCCATGGTGTAATTTGAGCACAAACACCAACAGGTTCGTACACTACTCTACTGATAGAATTTTGAATCGGAGAATCGATCATTACTCCAGCATTTTTATCTGCAATATCTGCATAATATCTGAAAACCCCAGCAATATCTTCCATATCCCAGAGACTTTCTTCCAATGTCTTACCTGTATCCAATGATTCCAATGTTGCGAGTTCTTCTTGGTCACGTTCAATTAAATCTGCAATTTTTCGAACGATTGCCCCACGTTCTGCCGTACTTAAAGTTGGCCAAATTCCATCATCAAACGCTTTTCTAGCTGCTTCAATTGCTAGCTTTGCATCTGCTTTGCCACTTTCTGTAACCTTGGCAATCACCTCTCTATTAAAAGGGTTAATAATCTCTCTCGTTTGCTCAGATTGTGCGTAGAGCCATTTACCATCGATCAATTGTTTTTTGATGTTCAAATGATTCCTCTCCCATACTGCTAATTTATTCAGTTAAGTTTGTTAAGAAAAAATTTAACGTTCTGAACAAAATAAATTTAACATATAAAAAAATTAAAGTCAAAAGAGATAAATAATTCATTTGACATCTTTCTTATATGAGGTAAGATTAAACATGTTAAGAAAAAATTTAATTTACTAAACGATCAATTGAGGTGTACAAATGAACCTTTCACATAATGATGAAGCAATAATGACTATTGAAGAAGCTGAAAATATAATCATCAGCGCGATTTCAGAAACGATGGATCTTTATGGTGTGACTCCTTCAACAGGTCAATTATATGCCACGATGTATTTTAAAGAACAAATGACGCTAGATGAAATGCGTGATGAACTAGGTATGAGTAAACCGAGTATGAGTACAGGTGTAAGAAAACTACAGGAAATTGAAATGGTAAAAAAAGTATTTCAGCGCGGAACTCGAAAACATTTATATGTAGCTGAAAAAGATTTTTTTAATTCATTTATTTCTTATTTCTGTCAAATGTGGGAACGTGAGTCCAACACAAATATGGCGGCTATCCAACAAGCTCAACTATTATTAAACCAAGTTATCGAAGATCAAACGATTTCTACGATTATTCGAGAAGACGCTGAAAAAAAAGCACGTCTGCTTGAGGATTCTAAAAAATATTATCGTTGGCTTAAACGACTTGTAAAAAGTATTCGCAGTGGTGAAATCTATGAGTTCTTACCTAAAGATTCAGAAGTTGATAACTAATTGGAGGATGTTATGAGATTTTTATCTGTCAAAAAAAACATTACCATTTTTCTAACTATTATGTTACTAGCTGTACTTACAGCATGTGGAGACAGCGGTGACAAAGCAGAAAGCAGCAGTTCAGATTCAGAGACGATTGAAATGGGACAAATCAATTGGGCGGAAAATATCGCTGTGACCAATATGTGGAAAGTAATTTTAGAAGAAAAAGGTTATGAAGTTAACTTCCATTTATTAGATATGGGAACAATTATGGCAGCGCTAGCAAATGATGAATTAGATGTTGGACTAGAAGTATGGTTACCTGTACAGGATGCAAATTATCTTGAACAGTATAAAGATGAGGTACATTTTTCTGAAGAGACATGGTATGATCAAGCAAAAGTCGGACTAGTTGTTCCTGAATATGTAGATGAAGTAGACAGTATAGAGGATCTTAATGAAAACAGCAATTTATTTGAAAGTGTAATTGTTGGATTCGATCCAGGAGCAGGAACAATGGAAGTAACCGAAGATCTGCTAGTCGAATATGACTTAGATTATGAATTGCTCCCTAGTTCTGAGCCTGCAATGATTACAGAAATTAAAGAAGCAATTGAAAAACAGGAACCAATTGTAGCACCGTTATGGAGTCCTCATCGTATTTTTTCAGAGGTAGATTTAAAATATTTAGATGATCCAAAATTAGTGTACGGTGGTGCTGAAAAAATTCACCATGCTACACGGATCGGTTTTGAAGAAGATTTTACTGAAGTTGATCAATGGTTTAAAAACTGGAAAATGGATGATGACCAAATCGGAACATTAATGAGTTATGTAGCAGATGCCGAGAACCCACTTGATGGCGCAAAACAATGGGTAGAAGAAAATGAAGATATTATTGCTGAATGGCTAAATTAAAATAATGGAGAAGCAGTCGAGTACTTATAGACTGCTTTTTTTCCTGTTATTTTATAATAGAATTTATTAGATGGTTTAAACACTACTTAACAAGGCAAAATAGTAAAAGATATTCAAATTTTTCTACTCAGTATCATTTCTAGGAGGCTGTTCAATGGTGTTGCGACAACCGATCCGCATTTACAAAAAGCTCTTGTCGTCGAAGAAAAGAAACATCGCGTCGCTAACTATATCACCACATTACGAAAAGGTCTATTTCGTGTATCAGCTGCTGCAGGATTAAGTTCACCCGTACATTTTGAACCGAAACATATTATGTATAAAGATGATCTTGGAGTCGTTCATCCTTTAGAAAAAATATTAGCCGATATTCATAGCCAAATAGGTACTGAAGAAAAATACTGATGATTTAATTCATTCGTATTTTTTATTTTGCCTGCAAAATCTCATTCTTGCAATCCCCTACTCATCAATGTATAGTAATTTTATAGGTTTAATTTACTTGAAAGTGTGGAGAAGTTTCGTGATTCAATTAAAAAATGTTTCAAAAATATATAAACGAAATGGTACCGAAACAGAAGCATTAAGCAATGTTAGTTTACAAGTTAATAAAGGGGATATCTTTGGAGTAATCGGTTTTAGCGGTGCTGGAAAAAGTACATTAATTCGGGTTGTTAATTTCTTAGAAAAACCAACTGCCGGGGAAGTTTTTATTGATGGGAATGATTTAAACACGTATCCAATGAGTGAATTACGAGTTCTCAGAAAAAACATTGGGATGATTTTTCAACATTTCAATCTACTAAACTCCAAAACAATTTATCAAAATATCGCAATTCCTCTGATTCTAGCTAAGGAAAATAAGAAAGTCATTAAGGAACGTGTAATGGAACTTCTTCGGTTCGTAGGGTTAGAGGATAAAGCTGATAGTTATCCGAATGAACTTTCAGGTGGACAGAAACAGCGGATAGGGATTGCAAGGGCTTTAGCTACAAATCCCTCTATTCTTTTATGTGATGAAGCGACATCTGCTCTTGATCCACAAACAACCAATTCGATCTTACAGTTACTGCAGAAGATAAATGAAGAATATAATATAACAATTATGATCATTACTCATGAGATGAGCATTATACAAAAAATATGTAATCGAGTTGCTGTCATGGAAAATGGCAAAGTAATCGAAGAAGGAAATGTCTTGGATGTGTTTGGAAATCCTAAGCATGCTTCGACTAAAAACTTTGTACGAACAATCATTCAAGATGAACTTCCTGAAACTATCCGACAAAAAATACCAGAGATTCCTGGAAGCAAATTATTTAAAATTGACTTTACAGATAAGACAAATACAGTGATCAATGATTTAATTCTGAAGTTTGGTGTGAGAGTGAATATCATTTATGCAACTATGAATGAAATTAAAGACGATACAGTCGGCCATATGATTATCCAATTAGCCGGCAATTCTATTAATGAAGCTATATCATTTTTACAATCAATGGACATTAACGCGAAGGAGTTGGTATAAATATGTTCTCTACTACCGTTACCCTAGACCAATTCCTACAAGCGATGGTCGATACATTCTATATGGTTGGATTTTCATTAATCATCGGTTCAATAGTCGGAATTCCTTTGGGGATTTTACTTGTTGTCTCACGTCCCGGCGGGATTATAGAAAATAAGTTTATCTTTAATATGTTGAATCCAGTTATTAATATGGTCAGATCCTTACCGTTCATTATTTTACTTGTCGCAATTATTCCTTTTACTCGATTAATTGTTCAAACTTCGATAGGTACCCCGGCAGCAATTGTTCCATTAATTATTTATGTTGCACCTTTTATTGCTCGCTTGGTGGAGAATTCAATCTTAGAAGTGGATGATGGAATTATTGAAGCAGCTGAATCAATGGGTGCCACTCCGATGCAGACAATATGGTACTTTCTTTTACCAGAAGCACTTGGCTCTTTAATATTAAGCTTAACTACAGCGACCATTAGTTTACTTAGTGCAACTGCAATGGCTGGAGCTGTCGGCGGCGGAGGTATCGGAGACTTGGCGATCAGTTATGGATACGAACGATTTGATTCATTTATTATGCTCGTTACCGTTGTTGTACTAATAATTTTCGTGCAACTACTTCAATCGTTAGGTAATTGGTTAGCACGTAAAGTAAGAAGAGAAGGTTAGCTATCATTGGAAAGAGTCTGGGATACAGCCCGAATAATTGACTTAAAAGACGAACAATGTCTGTCGGATATACCACCGCTTCAGAAATATTATTCGAATTTTTTAGGTGAAATATTTTTATCCCTGCCTCTTTCTTACTAGCTATATGTATCGTAAAGAAATCATTTTTAACAACAAGCACGATTTAAATCCTTTTTTATAATTCTTCAGACCATTTGCGCTCCATTGTAACTTGATTATTTGAATAACTTAATACATACACATCAGGATTACTAAGTCTTTTCCAGCAGTCAAAACCAAAATTGTTATCATAGTTTTTTAGCAATAATGACATGATATTTCCATGAGTAACTAAGATAGTATTTTCAGATGTGCTTTTAAACACTTCATCTACAACACTTACTATTCGACTCATTGCTTCTTTACTCGACTCTCCTCCTTCATATTTCAATTCTAGATCAGTAAACGTCGCTTCAAGCTTTTCAATCCAATCAGTTAAATACCTTGTGCTAAGTGTACGTTCTGCTAAACGCTCTTCTATTTCTATTTTTATATTTCTTTCATCACTTAGTGGCTCAACTGACTGAATTGCACGTAAAAAAGGGCTAGAAATAATTCGATCAATGTTCGTATTTAAGAAAAACCTAGATAATAATATAGCTTGGTCGAGACCTTCTTCAGTGAGCTGCGCTTTAGGAGATTGACCTTGTGCTCTACAATGTCTCACAATGAATATCTTTTTTTCCATCCTGTCAAACCGCTCCTTTCATACATTAATACGATTACAAATCTGTTAAAGCAACTTTAGTTCGAAATAAATTCCTCGGCATGAAGAGTGCTTTCCTTTAAGAATGACGATGAATTATAGTGAGATACTATTTTTACATTTACAATAAACATATTGATCTCCATGGGTTTTTTCCTACACATATGAAGAATAAGCTCATAATGCCATCTGCTCACATTTTTTCTATACGTTGTTTTGTATTCTAACATCATTATTCACTATTTTCAAAAACATCTTATAAACTAAAAACGACTTCTGATTGTTTCAATACATCTATAAAACAAAAAAAGGATACAAAATCAATAAAGATTTGTATCCGTGTTTTATATATGTTTGTTTTACCATGACAATTTACTTTTTAATTATCTAATTTCTTCCGGGATAAACCAGTATCCGTCCTGATTATGCTCTTCCATATACGCTTTAAATTCATCTGATTCATACGCTTCTTTTACAGCCTGAGCCCATTTGGTATCTTTGTTTTTTTCATCTACTACTGCAACAAGTTCTAAGTCTTTTAAAATGTCTTCATGTAGTAAACTTAAAGAAGCATCTAATCCAGAAGAATAAACAATACTTCCCGGGATGACCCCGTAATCAATATCATCTAATGCACGTGGAATTTGCGCTGAATCCATTTCTTGAATATCAAGATTTAATTCATTTTCTTTAATATCATTTTGCGTAACTTTAACTAATTCCACATCATCATCCAATGTAATTAAACCCGCTTTTTGTAATACCGCATATGCTCTCGCTGCATTGGAAGGATCTTTTGGAATTCCAATAACATCGCCTTCTTCAATGTCATCTAGTGAATCTTTTCTTCCTGGGAAAATACCTGCAGGTACAGTAGGTATTGGTGTGATTTTCGTTAAGCTCGCACCTTTTTCCTCATTAAAATTTGTATAGTAAGCAGTATGCTGATCAACGTTTAAATCAATAGAACCTTCTGAAAGTGCTATGTCAGCTTGTAGCAGTTCCGTAAAGTCAGTTGTTTCGACTTCATATCCTTCTTCTTCTAAGATCGGTACAATTGCATCAATAAACAATTCGCTATATGGACCAGGTGAAGTTCCAACTTTAATTGTCGTCTTGTCTTCTCCACTAGTTGAAGAATCAGAACCACAAGCAGTAAGGAACAATGTTGTTAAAAGTGTAAAAATAAAAAATAACCTAAAGCCTTTCATTATGCTTCCCCTTTATCATAGTTAATTAATTCACACTTAACTACTTTGTTTTATATGAATTATGTACTATGTTACAGGGCAATAAAGAAAAAGTCAATGAAAATTTCCTATGCGATTATCTGGTGTATAAAAAGCAAAAAACCGTTATTTGAACATAACGGCCTTTACGTAAAATACTCAATTTTTGCTTCAGGAAACATACGATGAATATATCCACCTAATGTATCTTTAATATCCTCTTGTTCGTCGTCATGATATACATACTTACCTATGCCGTACCTGCCCCATTTCCATTTTCGTTTGGATTCGTCTAGTTCCAATTTTGTCATTGGATAATTTTCCTGGATAACTCGCTTTGCTGGTTTAGTAAATCGATGTTGAATCATTTCAAAGGTTAAGTCTTTACGCGCATGGGCTGGTAAGGAAACATCTAATTTTTCAAACATTTCCTTATAACCTTCTTTCCACCCTTCATGCAAATAAATTGGAGCCACAATAAAACCTAACGGATAATCTGCTTCTGCAACTTTGACCGCTGCTTCAATCCTTTCATTCAGTCTTGAGGTTCCGGGTTCAAAATATTTAATCATATAATCATCGTTAACACTAAATCGGAATCGAGTTTTGCCCTTGTGGTCCGCGTCAAGCAAATGATCAACATGAGCAAATTTTGTTACAAATCGTAGCTTTCCATGTTTAGATTTTCCAAAAAACTCTATTGCTCGTTTTAAATTATGTGTCAAGTGATCGACACCTACGATATCTGATGTACAAGAAGCTTCAAATCGGGTTGTATCTGGTGCACGCTCTTCCATATATCCTTCTGCTGCCTCAAATATTTCATCCACATTTACATACGTTCGAATATATGGTTTTGAACCCATCGTTGTTTGTAAATAACAATAATGACAGTGTCCCATGCATCCTGTTGCTAAAGGGATTGCATATTCTGCAGAAGGTTTAGACGTATCGAATGTTAATGTTTTTCGAATTCCTATAACTAAGGTGGATTTGGCGATTCGATACTTTTGAAAATGATTTTCTCCAGGCAAATTTCGAATTTGATTATGAGAAGTTGTTTCCCGAATCTCAATATCCATATCTTTAAATTTCGAGACTAATTTTTGAGCAAGCGGATATTCCATCGCTCTTGGTTCAACATAAACAAGTTGAGGAACAAACGGTTTAACCATTGAATCCCTCTATTTCTGGGGAACCGAATGCATCCTTATATGCTTGTTCAGCCTCATCCTCAGATTTAAATAAAGCAAATTCATTACTTAACGGATAATAATTATCATGAGCGAATAAGGCTAATTCATTTGGATTATCTGGATTTTCTACGATTGCTGCTTGCTGTACTTGTGCCACATCTTGAGCATGAGGATTCCGTATTATCATATAAACGATTTCACCAGCTTGAAATTGTTCCATCATTCATCACCTTTTATTGTATAGTTCTTATAGTATGGATGATTGAAATGGAAATTATGAGAGGAGTATAATTTTTTAAAAAATCGCAAATCCAAAAAAAATAAACTCATCCCTAACCTAAACAATGAGTGTACAATAGATGAAACTATCATCGTTGAGTGAATTAGTCACATGCAAAGTTAGGCGATACTTTTACTGAGTGAGTTTACCGCATGCTGAGTAAGGAGAGACTTTCGCTAAGTAAACTCGGCGCTCGCTGAGTCAGGCGCTACTTTCGCTAAGTGGATTCGCTGCAGGCGGTGTCAGGACACGACTTTCTATGTGTGGCAATTCAATTGGATTTTTTGACATTATATATTAAATATTTTTAAATAATCTGTTCCAAACTTCGGACGGTACCATACCATTAGCTTCAACTGTCCCATCCTTTTTAAAATAAATTTCCAGACGGTCTGGAACCGTTGATAACTCTGATTCTAACTCTTTATACCGGTCAGACAAAAAATGAAACCGTTGATTAGTGGAGCCGACCCAAGGACGTTTATGATCTAATCTATCTTGCTCAAATGGTCCATCAATAAACAAGTCTGTAACATGATAAAGTTCCTGCCAAAAAGGCTTTTGCAGCTCCTCTAGTTGCTCTTTATAATAGCCACTGAATGTCATAACACTTAATCCTTCACGTTGAGCACGCCTGCCAAGTTCTGATAATGCCTCCGCTTGTTCGAATGGCTCTCCACCAAGAAATGTAATTCCTTCTATATTTTCTTTTTGTTTACTTTCTAATATTTGATTCCATAATGTTTCAACAGAAACTTTCGTACCTTTTTTCGGATTCCACGTCCATGGAACGCCACATCCTTTACAATGAATTGGACAACCCTGCACCCAGACACATGCACGGCGTCCAGGACCTTCCACTGTAGTAAGTGGTAAAAATCGATGCAATTGAACGAACACTAGTAATCAACAACCCTTCCAGGACGATCTTGCTTTTCAACCGTAGTATTTTCCTCTTTATCTAAATCATGTTCAGTTGGCCGATGTTCATTTGATTGAGCTTCAGCCTCTTTTATCTCCCTCATCTGTTCCTTCTCTAATATCCGCGTTGAAATAATGGATAAATATTCTCGTCGTGCTAAAAACCCATGGACACTTGCGCTAATCCAACCAATTAATGCAGCAGCTACCGAAATACTAAACATCCAGTGCTCTTCTGAAAATTCAGCACTTATATGAATTAATTGAATGAAGATAATTAAATAAATAATGCCGGCGTTCAACCATTTCTTTTTACCAGTACGTATCGCGATATAAAAAAAACTAAAGTAAGCTGCTATTCCAAATGGAAACAATAACCAAATCAACCAGATGGAATGACGGAATTCCCATTTCTTTCCGAATGGAGTTATTGGTTTCATATCATTCCTCCTCATATGGTATGTTTAGGTATTCTTTCTCCACCGTTTTTTTAATAATCCATATAATTTCTACTTCTTTAAATACTACTTTATATTGGGCAGACACACCATGAGTATAGCTCTACCTTTGCGGATGAGGACCCCTTCGTGCGAAATACCAAGACTTAGTTTTCTCCCTAGGAATAACTATATTTAGTAAACTCATGTTCATTTACTGTAAACGTAAAAAATGCGATCTTTAATAGTCAACAACTCTTCCAGTTTGCTTTTTCGTAGGTGGACTCTTTGTACTAGTTGTATTTTTATTATTACTGTTATTTTCCTTCGATCTTTGTCTTAACTCTTGATCCGAAAAGACAATATATGGTTTTGCTTTTGCAAGGACGTGAGGTTTTACATTTAACGCAGTAATTAAATGTGTATATGACGTAAATGTAAACACTTTTTCCCTAACAATAATAATTTCCTTAGCTAAAAATGGGCCTACAGAAGGCAATTGTTTCAGTTTTGATTCACTTGCTGTATTAATATTAATCAATGTAGGCTGTTTTCTAGGTTTCTTATTTGTATTTTTTCGTTTCATTGTGTGTTTTGAAGGTGCCGGCTTTTGCTTACCTATGACTTTTTGGTGTGATGCAATATTATCGTTATACCTCGATTTCCCATGTAATTTATTAATTTTATCGGGGGCAATTTGCCTTGCAAGAAAGGTTAAATATTCAATTCTAGCTAAAAATGCATGTACACAATTCGAAATCCAACCAAAGATTAATAACCCTAAAGATAAGTCATATATTACATGTTCCTCAGGAAAAACTTCCATTACAATGAATGCTTGAACAACTATAAGCAAATAAATAAATCCCGCAATAATCCATTTCATTTTTCGTGCTCGAACACCAATATAAAACATACTAATATAGGATAAAAATCCGAATGGGAATAATAACCAAATGAGCCATAGCGAATGTCGCCATTCCCACTTTTTTCCGAAAGGAGTAATTGAATTCATAGCTTATTCTCCTTTAACTTCTGTTTGCTGTTTCACTTCTGTCTGTTCTTCTTGATACTGATGCTGCTGAGCTCTCAAAAATTCTTCTGTAAATGTCGAATCAATCGTTTCAGCATCTAATAACTCCTCTAAAATTTCAACATAATCTAAGCATTCCTCATCATTCATTCCAATTGTTTTCGCACGAATTTCACCAGCAGCTGTTATTTCTAAACGTATTTTTTTCTTCATCTTCTTACTCCTTTACTTGAAACGTTAATACGAGCGTATCATCTTCATTCCTGGTTTCTGATTCAAGTAATAATCCTTCATTTTTGGCACGTTCGATTAATTTTTCATATGTATTATGCTGTACAATCCGTGTATATTCCTCATACGTATTTTTTAAAAAAGCTTCGGCATCTTCTAGACTTACATCTTCATGAAAGATGGCACTAATCGTTTCATCTTCTTGGCGTTGAAAAACAATTTCTACGTTACCAATTGATGATTCAATCTGTTTTTCATCAAGAGATACTACATTACCACGATTTTCAAGAGCTTCTTTAAGTATATTTTCATCTTTAATTTTCGTATCAAGTTTATAATAAGCTCCCTCTTCAACTTTACCTTGCAACGCATAAGAAACAATGGATGTGGTAGCTATAGCAATTGGTATTAATGTTAATGATAAACTCACTTAATTATCCTCCCTTAAACTAGAAATCTAACATTCTTCCTCCACGCACTGCATGTAGATCATGATCAGCCGGCATAGGTTTTCTATCCTGTTCAGATACTTCCTCGTAATCTTTTCGGTCTTCTCGAAGAGTTGCCGTAACAGCTCTCACACTAGCCCATTCACGTAATTTCTTTATTTCTTCTGCTTGTGTAATCGATAATGGAATCATTTCTTCAATTGCTTTTTCAAGATCTTTTATTTGCAGGCTACGTTCTTCAGCGAATGCTTCAAAAAGACCTATAATCACGACTTGTTCTATTTCAGCCCCGATAAACCCTTCTGTAAGGGTTGCTAAGTGTTCATATGTTTCTTCATTTAATGGAAACTCACTTTTCGCCTTTTCTGAAACGAGACGTTTTTCAATATGTATTTTAAAGATCGCTTTTCTTTCCGAAGCTGTTGGAAGATCTACAAAAAATATTTCATTAAAACGGCCTTTTCTTAAAAACTCAGGCGGTAGTCTCTTAATATCATTCGCTGTTGCTACTAAAAATACTGGAGCAGTTTTATCTTGCATCCAATTTAAAAACGTTGCAAAAATACGTGAAGCAGTTCCGCTGTCACCTGTTCCGCTTGTACCTGCAAATCCTTTTTCTATTTCATCGATCCATAAAATTGAAGGAGAAATCGCTTCAGCTGTTTCAATAGCTTTACGCATATTCTCTTCACTACTACCAATAATTCCGCTAAAAATTTTTCCCATATCAAGTTTTAACAATGGTAATTTCCAAAGAGAACTAACTGATTTTGCAATTAGACTTTTACCGCAACCTGGAACACCAGTAATTAATAACCCTTTCGGCGCAGGCAGCCCATACTCACTTGCCATTCCCATCCACGTATTATTTCTTTTCCGGAGCCATCGTTTAATATTTTCCAGTCCACCAACATCATTTAAACTAGGATCTTGAGGTATATATTCTAAAAGCTCATTTTTCTTAATAATCTGCTGCTTTTCACTTAATACATGATCCACTGTGTTAATATCAAGCCTGCCATCCATTACCATGGAGAGTGCAAAAGCATTTTCCGCTTCTTGAATTGTGAGTCCAAGCGCTGCTTTAATCACAAGTTCTTCTTCCTCTTTCGTTAAATCAACCGTAATTCGCGGATTGTTCTTATTTAATTTAATCATTTGTTGTAACACTTTTTCAATTTCTTTATACGTAGGAAGTCCATATTCTACAACCATTATGTCTTTCTCAAGTTCCATAGGAATCTCGAAATGTGGGGAAACAAAGATAATATTCTTCGGATTTGGATCATTTTCAATTATTGACACCAAATCTCTGATTCGACGAACAATCGCATGGTCCGTTTGTCGACTGTTTCCTCCCAAAAATACATGAAAATCTTTTAAAATAATGACAGAAGGTTCATTTATTTTCTCGATCTGCTCAAGGGCTTGCATAGGCTGTTTATATTTACTCAGAGATGTGTCTTTATCTGAAATTAGTCCTTCTGTTATACTCCATGTATATACATTTCTGATTGTCTTAATTTGCTGAACGTCTGAGCAAATTCGTTTAATATCTCTGATCAAGCGATCTTCTTCCCATGTTGTTATTGATAAAAAAGAAAATCTTGCTCTTAAATAGTGAGCAAGCCTCGTTGCAAAAGTATATTTTTCTGCCATTAGTAGCTCCACCTCTTCATTGCAAAATAATTAATATAATTATAAAGCATTTAAGTCTTTTTTTCATCGGGGTCAAAAGCACTAATTAGGAGAATTTTTTAGTTTCCTATACAAAAATATTACAAAAAGTAACCAAACATATCCGAAGAAAAATCCTGTTAGTATATCAGTAATATAATGGACGTTAATAAAATACCGGCTCATCCCAATTAAAAATATTAGTATTCCAAATGAGATTACGATAATTTTTTTCCTTTCTGGATAGCTTTGACTTAAAAAATAAGCGAGCAATCCATAACAGACGATCGAAGTCATCGCATGGCCTGAAGGAAAGCTGTATCCTTGAGCATTCAATGCTGCTGATATACTAGGACGTTCTCTTTCAATAAGCTGTTTAATCATCCGATTTAATAATTGGGCACCGAGTGTTCCAGAACCAAAAATAAGCGGAACAATACCACTTTTCGTTAACCATCCTAGTACTACCATCATAATCAACGTAAAAGGAAGCACAAATGTTCTAGATCCTAATTCGGTTACCCATCTGAAAAGTGTATAAACCGGAGTGTTCGCGACCATAGAGACAAACTCTCTTGTAACTTGATCGATATATGGCATTTTTCCTTGTTTTAATTCATAAATCCAAAACATAATACATATTGCTGGAATCAAAAATAAGGTTAAGCGTACGATAAGACGTTTTACTGGCATATCTAATTTCATTCCTTTTCTTTGGGGCAAATTAACAAATTATCCTATTTTTTAATTTATTAACGCGATATGTGATCTACCTAGAGCGAAAACTTACATAACCTACTTTATATATGGTAATCTTAAAAATATAGAACGTATAGTGTTATACTAATATTAAATACATAGCGTATATACATTAAAAATAAGAAAGGAACATGTTAGATGATAAACAAACAATTTACAGTTACAGGAGAAACAGGGTTACATGCAAGACCCGCAACACAATTAGTCCAAGTTGCAAGCAGATTTTCCTCCGATGTGGAACTAGAATACAAAAACAAAAAAGTCAATGTTAAGTCAATAATGGGTGTGATGTCTTTAGGTATTCCCCAAGGCGCAACTTTTACTATTATTACAGACGGACATGATGAAGAAGATGCGATGAATAGTATTGAAGAATTATTAAAAAAGGAAGGGATTGCTGACTGATGCCTTAGGCATTGCTGCTTTACGCGGTATTGCATTCGTAAAGCTTACAAATTAATTATTGATACAGCTAAATAAGGATGTACGGAGAAATTTCTGGTGAGTCACTTCCTATTCCTCTTCTATTAGGTCTAAGATTAGACGAGTTTTCAATGAGGACCCTTCTACCTAATCTGCCAGAAGTGAATAACAACACAAGCTAGAAATGGAAACACTCGTGGACAAAGCTCTTTTGATGAGAGATGAGAAACGCTTACGAAGTATTGGAATTAGTACACTCAAATTCTAAAATATAATGAAGGTAGGGATCCTGTTTATACAGTTTCTCCCTACCTTTTTTAATACTTTTTATAATTGAACTTCTTCAATCACCGATCTAAATATATTTCTAATTTTCATTATTTCTTAAAGAAAATTTTATAAACACCAATCGTTAATAACGGCACCGCAAATACTACAATCATTGCATAAGCCATTGCTGTGTATCCTTTTGATATTAAATCTATAATTCCAACCTGTGCTAAAATAACGGCTAAAATTAAAGTTCCTACAGCGATACCACCTTTTTGAAGGTCCGTTAACTCTTGATTAGCAATGTCCTTAATTTGTGAATCTAATCGGTCAACAAAAGCATGAATCATCCCTGAGGCTGTTTCGATTAAAGTCCAACCGACAACAACACCAAATATTATAATTACAATTAGCGGAAACCCATCCAACATAACGAGCCAAGGCACAGTTGCACCAAGCACTTCTTCCTTTGGGTAGTGTCCAAGCAGACTAAAATAGGTTAAGAACCACGGGAAAGTCATTAAAATCCCGCCTACAATTCCAGCAATAATTGAATCTTTAATTGACTGTTGACGTTTAATACTAAATAAGGCGGCTGGATAAACAGCTAAATTGTATCCGACATATAAAATACCACTCCAAAGCACTGCAAAAACAGATACTTTCCCCGTCACAAAGCTTGTGTCACCTGAACGAAGAACCTCGAGTGCACTTTCCCACGTCGTCCCAATAACTAGCGTTGCGAAAATAACATAACCAATCATTAAAGACAATGTACCTAATGTTTTAAAGCGTTCAATGAGTCCTTTTCCGTAAAAATTAAGTATACCAACAATAACTATGATTAATATAACTCCTACCCAGTAATTCATACCGAGCGTACTATTTAGAATTTCTCCGGTAGCTGAAGCCATAATAGCAATAATTAAGATGGCTAAGAGTAAATAAACAATATCAAACAAAAACCAAAATGGTCCAATTAATTCTCTTAATAAAGTTCTATAATTGAATAATTGAAATTTTCTTGAAAATTCAAACATAAGAATAGCCATAATTGTAAAACCTATAAAAATACCAATACCGCCAAGCCATCCCAATGCCCCATACTTTGCTCCAAACTCTACAATTTCTCGTCCAGTAGCAAAACCACCTCCCATTAATACTGACTGTAAAATTACTGCTGGAAGTACGTACCTACCATACTTTCCTTCTAATAGATTTTTCAAGACAACACACCCCTCTTTTTATTTTATATATAAAATGGAAATAACCAATTTTGGCTATTTCCATGATTGTAGTTTTTACATTTCTTGTCTCGATTGCACATCTTGCAGTAAAGTGATTCCCATTGCCAGTATGAACATATAAAAATAAGGTTTTTATAACATAACTAATTTTACCGTGATCAATAAATCATTCTGAACTAATTGTTCAATTCTCATTGATATTCGTTAAGTTTACATACTTATTAAATCATTTAATGTATACGCAAACTTCTTGTCTATTATGATAAATGTTACTAAATATATTTCTTCGTACATAGAAATAGCCATTCCTTTGGCTATTTACATTCTGTTAAGTAACAATCCCTTTATTAAGGAGAACCGAACACCCAATTCTTTTATTTTGTGTGGAAGATATACCTATCTTGTCTGCTTAATACGTATAGATTTATTTTTTACCTTTACATAATAATAATCCAATCTTGTATTACCTATTTTCATATAATAATATAGAAGGAGGTGGAGAAAATGAACCCACTTGCATTGCTTTATCTGGCATGTATTTTAGCTGGTTATGCACTTGCAAATCTACCAACTTCTGCTTTAATTACCGCTGAAATTGCAAGTGTTTTTACAATTATCGGCAGTCTAGTCATGGTCGTATTTGCAGTTGCATTAATCTTTCTTGGGGTAAAAGCACTGTTGGGAAAATAAAATAAAAAAGATAGAGACCAAGTCTTTCGGTCTCTATCTTTGGGGAAGTTATTTATTTTTACGTTGTTTAGCTCTTCTATTTCCACCTTTTTCCCCGATATCTTCATAAAATTCGCGGTCATGATTTTTGGAAGTGGCTTCCCCACCTTTTTGACCAATCTCTTCATAAAATTCGCGGTCATGGTTTCGAGCAGTTGCTTCTCCACCTTTTTGACCGATCTCTTCATAGAATTCACGATCATGATTTTTGGAAGTGGCTTCTCCACCTTTTTTACCTATTTCTTCATAAAATTCGCGGTCATGGTTTCGAGCAGTTGCTTCTCCACCTTTTTGACCTGCTTCTTCGACTGACATCTTGCCTCTGTTCTTTTTAGCCATATATAACACAGCTCCTTTTTTTAAAGATTTAGGCGTCATGTCTTCGCCTTCAGTTGTTGTATTCCACGTTTAGGACAAGATAAACATTTTTTTTATATTTTTATAAAAAAGCATTTGGAATTTTCGCGTAGAAAGCCCTCTATACTTCTATACCTTCACTTCAATATTGCTTTAAAAATCCTAAGGACAAAAACTTAGTTAGCTGCTGGGAGAAAATCGGCTTGAGCTGAGTGCATATTTTTATTATCCAATAGAAATTAGATCGAACAAGTTGGTGGTTGTCACTCTCTTCCACACTATTTTAAGAACACACTAAAACGATTGGATTTTTCTTTTATCTTTATTTAGCTATCTAATTGGAGTAGTTTTACGAGTAAAAATTAAAAAAACTTGGCAATTGATTCTCACCAAGTTTTTGAAAGTTATTCTTGTGTAAATTTATCTTTAACTTTTTTTATTACTTTCTCTGCTGTTTTTCTCTTTTCTTCTTTATCTTTCTTTTCTAATTCTAACTCTAGACGTTCTTCTTCTGGCAGATTAAAATAACTTGTATTGTTTACACCGTTATTTTCTTTAATCATTTTGTTTTCTCCTCTCATCCTAATTATTTTGGATCGACAACCTGTTTACGTCTTACCCAAACAAATCCATCTCCTTTTGTAATCACTGCCACATCAATAGGTGGGCCTACTGACTCTGTGACTCGTGTAACACGTCTTTTAAAAGATGTTAAGTTAATTAATGTTTCTGTCATTTCTGCCAGTTCTCGAACGGGAAGCGATCTAACAACTCCTAATAAAGGTTGTAAGTAATTATTTTCTTTGTACTCTTCTACAGCATCAGAAATTGATTCATATATTGTATTACCCATTTTTTCCAACTTTTGAACTTGATCTTTTGTTAAGGTAATATTTAATAATTGTTGCATTTGATCATAATAACTTTTTAACACTTTATCCAATATTCCGAACATTGCCTCTTCCATATCTGGTTCAATTCCTTCAATAAAAGAATCGACCATTTCACTTTGCCCAAATGCTGAAATAGATGCAGTTCCATCATATTGATCATACGTGTAACTGATTCTTTTCTCTTTTAATTTTTTATATTTTAATTGTTCAAAAACAAATCCTTCAAGTCGATAATTCAATAAACGAGGAAAAATTTCTTTTTCGCCATACCCAGTAATTACAAACCCACTGCTACCTACACTGAAAAAATCTCGCTTTACCACTTCATAGGCTAGACGATACAAATTTTCCATCAGCTCTTCTGGTGTTTCATGTGGGATTACCTCTTTACAAATTTCTTCTACGGTACTATTAAACTTCATTAAAAAAGAATCATAGTTCATTTGAAGATAAACGTCTTTTTTCTTATAATAAGAAATATTTTTCTTTACACATTTTATTAAGCAATTCGTAACGTACTCTTGCTCCATTTTCGCATCTGCATCTTCTTCTATTGTAGATTCTACTTCTTTAACAATTTCTTTAATAATCGTTGTAAACGTTCGATATACAATGATTTCTTCTACTTCTTCATGGTAAAAACGCTTTTCTTTTTGAAGAAAATCTAAAAAATGATCCATATAATCAGATAAGTACTTGAATTTTTTATTTCCTAACTCATTACTGAATGTTTTAAGAATAATGTCCCAGGGAATCTCCATAAAAGAAGCGGAACCATAAACCATCAAACCTACTGGATGTTGTTCCGATAACGCAAAAAGCTTATTTGCTGAATTATATACTTTTCTAACCCCTTCTTGTCCACTTGTTATGGCACTGTCTGCCGCTAATGAGAGTCCATGTTTGTTCATAATGACAATTTCTGCAGTCATTGTTTTTCATCCCCTTTCTTCTTTACTTGTTGTATAGCCTTACATGGAAAAGGTAAAACGAAAACTGTAAAACTTAAAAATAATTAACTAAGTTCATATAAAGTAGGACACAAAAAAACAGGAAAATTTTTTATATTTTTATTGTTTAAATTTTAAACAAGCGGGGTACTTCTTACATAAGTCGACTTTTGATTACAAAAGCAGAATTCTGCAACTAATGAATTTTGAGTGTTCAATTCTTGAAGGAGGAAATTTCATTGAAACCTACTGTTAAAGAATTTATGGATGATACTGCGTTAGTGACAGAAGTACAGGAGCTTACTGCTCAAGGAATTGATAGAGAAGACCTCTATGTTCTTACACATGATGATGATCGTACAAATCGTCTGGCTGATAATGCTGATGTAAATACAATTGGTATTGAAGAAGAGGGGTTAGGTACAGCTGTAGGAAATATGTTCCGTGATAAAGGAGACGAACTCCGCGAAAAATTACAACAGATGGGATACTCTCAATTTGAATCGGAAGAACTCGAAGAAAAATTAGACCAAGGTAAAGTATTACTTCTGATCAACAACAATGGTACTCCTCCGCCTGAACATAGAGCGATGTATTAATATGTGAGCATAAGCCTGTTAGACTACAATAAAACCAAAAGTTTATTTAAAATAAAAATCTCCCCTGAAGTATACATCACAATCTTCAGGGGAGATTTATTATTTACAATTCATGTAAACTCGAGTTTAGCCCGCAATATTTAGGACTAAAACTGCGTACTTATCGAAGTCATTAATTGGATTTGGGAGTTTATTTATACGTTAATGTTTTCCCTGTCATTCCAAATAAGATAGTGAGAATTGGACTTAATAAGCAAAAAAATGCAAATGGTAAATATGCTAAAACGGATACGTCAAGCACGCTTGCAATAAAAACTCCACATACACTCCAAGGAACGAGCGGATTTACAACCGTTCCCGCATCTTCGGCGACACGCGCTAGATTAATTGGTTGCAAACCTACTTTTTCATACTGGCCTACATATGCCTCACCAGTTAATAAAATGGAAAGATACTGTTCTCCAATCAATACGTTAATACCGATAGCTGTCAAAGCTGAAGCAAAAATAACAGAACTGACTTTACGTAAGGATTGTTCGATTGCCGATAACAACCGGGGAACAATTCCAAGAGTAAATAATAATCCTCCTAAACTAAGGGCTAATAATACAATCCCAATAGTAAAAAACATACTCTCGATTCCGCCGCGTGTTAAAAGAGAATCAATTTCTTCAATCCCAGTTTGAGAACGATAGCCACCAAATAAAATTCCCATTACTTCTCCAATAGTTGATTTTTGATGAAAAAACGAAACAAAAATCGCGCTAACAGAGCCAGCTGCTAAGGCTAATAAGGCAGGCGCTTTTTTTACAGATAAGACAACTAATATGAAGATAGGTATGATGCCACTGTACCAGTTTACAAGTCCTGTTTCTAGTAACCCTTGTTGGAATTTTTCAATATTTGCAAAGCTGTTTGCTGATACATCCGGAGAAAATACAGCAAATAATAAGATAGTTATAAGGAATGCCGGAACTGTCGTCCATGCCATATTTTTAATATGATCAAAGAGATCAACTTGTAAAATGGATGATGCCATATTTGTTGTGTCAGATAACGGAGACATTTTATCCCCGAAAAAAGCCCCTGAAACAATAGCTCCAGCAGTCATTGCAAGTGACACATCAATTGCACTGGAAATGCTTATAAAAGCAACTCCAATCGTTCCTACCGTTGTAAGAGAACTGCCTACACTTATTCCAACAATTGCAGTTACTAAAAAAATAACTGCCAAATAAAACTTTGGAGTAACAAATGTAAATCCTACATAAATTAAGGTAGGAATGGTACCGCCTAGCATCCAAGAAGCAATTAAAATACCGATGAAAAAAAACAGAAGTGCTGCAGCTATACCAGCTCTCGCTCCTTCTGAAATTCCGTTTTCTAATTGTCTATAGGAAACACCTTTTATTAGACCATATACAATCAAAAATAGTAACGAAATTAACAATGGAATATGAGGGGGCGCCTCAAAAAAAATAATGCTTATACTCATGATGAAAATAATACCTACGGTGACGCCTATTGCTTCTGTAAATGAAGGGTTTTGTACTGTTTTAATCCGAAACATTCTCAACTTCCTTTTTCTTTTTTGTACATATCCCTTCTATTATGCCAGCATTTTCATTCAATATCATGGATTAAGAACTATTAATAAATAAAAATACTTCATAAATGTAGCAAATATACCCTTTATCCCTACGTTAATTCAAGAAACAGTTTTTTGGGCTCCTCTAGTAATTCGATAAAACGATTAACAAATCGTACAGCATCCGCTCCATCAGCTACCCGATGATCAAAGGAGAAAGAAATAGTCATTATAGAACGGATTACAATACTATCCTCTTCTAGAACAACTGGTATACGTTTTGTTTTATGAAAAGCCATTATACCTGTTTGTGGATGGTTAATTATTGGGGTAGCAAACGTACCTCCCAATGGTCCTACATTGCTAATTGTAAATGTTCCACCTTGCATCTCTTTTGCTGTTAATTTTCCTTGTTGTGCTTTTTCTGTTAATTGTTTCATTTCTTGATGAATTTGACGTAATGATTTTGAATCGATGTTTCGTAAAACAGGTACAAGCAATCCTGCTTTTGTATCCGTTGCAAGCCCTATATGATACGATCTATTCAATCTAATAATCTCTTTTTCTTCATTTAGTTGCGCGTTAAATACTGGATGTTCTTTAAGGGCAATAGCTAATCCCTTTAGGAAGAATGCCACGATCGAAATATTTTCTCCAATACTTGTTAATTCTTTACGATATTCCAGTAAATTGGTTACATCTGCTTCATCAAAATGAGTTACATGAGGAATTGTTCGAACTGAGTGGGTTAAATTATTTGCAATTTGTTTCCGAATCCCTTGGAATGGAATCGATTCATCATCTACTTTAATTGGTATCTCTGTATTGGTATCCTTTTTTACGCTCTCTTTTCCTTCTAATAGTTGGCTATCTGTTTCTGATCGTTGATTCGTATTATTTAAAAATGCATATATATCTTCTTCGGTCACTCTCCCTGCTCGCCCTGTTCCTGATATCTTTTCAATCTCAACACCTAATTCACGAGCTAGTTTACGTGTATATGGTGCTGCTAAAATCCCATTATATCGTTTTGGCAAGGGGGGGTGCTTTTCAGTGCGTGCTTTTTCACCTTCTGATTCACTTTGCATTTTTGTGGTCTTCTTTTTACCATTATCAATTTCTATAATAGTTTCCCCAACGGTAATCGTATCTCCTGGCTGAAAGTGGATTGCAGTAATCTTCCCTGCAACTGGAGATGGGATTTCAGCAACCATTTTATCTGTCTGTACTTCTAGTAAAGGTTCATCTATACCGATTTCATCTCCAACTTTTACAAAATAATTTACTATTTCACCTTCTGTCATTCCTTCTCCAATATCATGAAATTTAACTTCCAATACACTCACCCCCTAAAACTCAATAGATTTTTTAATCGCTTTTTTTACCCGCTCAGGCGTTGGTAAATACTCGTGTTCAATCGCAAAATAAGGTACAGGTACATCAAATCCGGTTACACGTTCAACTGGTGATTTTAAATAGAGAAAAGAGGTGTCATTAATGATAGAAGTTATTTCGCTACCGACGCCCCCTGTTCCATGTGCTTCATGAACGATAATAGCACGGCCAGTTTTTTGAACAGATTCTGCAATGATCTCTTTATCGAGTGGGTATAATGTTCTTAAATCGATAACTTCACATGTGTATCCCTCTTTTTTCATGTCTATTGCTGCTTTTTCGGCAACAGGAACCATTGCTCCCCAAGCAAAAATGGAGACATCATCTCCCTTTTTAATGTACGTTCCCTTGCCTAATTCAACCGAATATTTATTAGCTGGTACCTCTTGGCGAGTCCCCCGATATAAACGCATTGGCTCAAGAAACAATACAGGATCCGGATCTTCGACTGACGCAATTAATAACCCTTTCGCATCGTAAGCATTGGATGGACAAACTACTTTTATTCCTGGCATATGTGTAAACAACGCTTCTGCGCTATCCGAATGTATTTCCGGCGCACCAACTCCTGCTCCATAAGGTGCACGAATTACCATCGGCAAATGATACTTTCCTAACGTTCTAGAACGCATACGTGATACATGAGTGGCAATTTGTTCATATGCTGGATAAATAAATCCCAAAAATTGAATTTCCACAATAGGACTTAATCCATTTAACGCCATGCCAACTGCGGTTCCGACAAATCCTGCTTCACTTAAAGGCGTATCGATTACCCGATGGTCTCCAAATTCATTTTGTAATCCTTCCGTCGCTCTAAATACGCCTCCATTTACTCCTATATCTTCTCCGAGTAATAATACTTTCTTGTTAGTCGCCAGCATCGTTTTTAACCCATCGTTAATAGCTTGAATAACTGTATAAGAATTTGTCGTGAACATTTCTTGTTCCCTTATCCGATTATCTGTCATTACCATTTAAAATCTACTCCTTTCGAGTAAATCTTCCTTTTGTTCCTGTATGGACCAAGTTGGATCTTCAAAGACATAATCAAACATTACGGATGGATCAGGCTTTTCATGATTTTCCATGCGCTCGACCGCGTCATTTACTTCCACTTCCACTTCATGTTGCATTTGACTAACCCAATTCTCATCCCATATGTTTTTATTTTTCATTAACCTTTCTAATCGTACTATTGGATCTATTTCTTCACGCATTTTTTCAACTTTTTCTTGGTCTCGATACTTTGTCGGATCATCAGCTGTTGTATGAGGCCCAAATCTGCAGACCACTGCTTCAATTAATGTTGGCCCCTCTCCTCGACGTGCTCGTTCAAGTGCTTCTTGCACAGCTAGATGTACTGCAAAAACATCCATTCCATCCACTCGAATGCCTGGAATTCCATATGCAACTGCTTTTTGCGCAATTGTTTCTGAATTCATTTGTTTTTCAATTGGAACCGATATTGCATACCCATTATTTTGATTAAAAAAGACAACTGGGGCTTTAAAAACACTCGCAATATTGATCCCTTCATGAAAATCACCTTCTGATGTTGCCCCATCACCAAAATAGGCTATCGCTGCTTGATTCGATCCTTTATACTGTTCCGCCATAGCCGCTCCAGTTGCATGAGGAAGTTGTGTAGCAATTGGTACAGCTGCTGGTAAAATTCGTTTTGTCTGTGAAGGTAGAGCACCTTCTACTCGGCCATTCCAATAGAGTAATAGACGATCAAGATCTCCTCCGAATGCTAATGCAGCACCATGATCCCGATATGTTGGAAACATCCAATCATTGTCATCTAAGGCCAATGCACTTCCAACTTGAGCTGCCTCCTGTCCTTCAAATGGCACATAGGTCCCAATCCTCCCTTGACGTTGCAATGCTTTTCCACGTCTATCATACGTTCGCAAACGAGTCATATGATAAAAGAAGTTTTTTATCTTTTCTTCCGATAGTTGAGACTCATATTGTCCGGATACAAGATTTCCTGATGAATCAACTATCTGCATTAATGGATACTTTTCCTTCATCTTCATATTCATCCTTTCAAAAAATTATTAATTAATATTCCATTTTGGACGACGGGACCGACTGAAAAAATTATTACGACTTTGCTGTTCTTCCATGATAAGTCGACATTTTCGAGCAGCTGCTTCTAATGTCGTTATTTTTTCAGCTGCCGCTTGTTTATAAATTTCAAATACAGAAGTATAGATAGATTTCGTTTTTAACAATACTCGTTCTTTGTTTGAACCATACAATTCATCGGCAACAGAGATTAATCCCCCGGCATTAACAATATAATCAGGTGCATAGACAATTCCTTTTTCATTTAACAGATTTATTATATTTTCATCTGTTAATTGATTATTTGCAGAGCCAACAATTGCTTTTACTTTTAATTGAGGGACTGTTCTTTCGTTAATAATTCCTCCCATTGCACAAGGTATAAATATATCTGCTTCTACACGATATATCTCATCAGAGCTAACAACTTTCACTTGATTACGTAATTGCTTTCCAACCAGTTGGATTTCCTCTAGAGCATTAGGATTTATATCTGTGACATAGACATTTGCTCCTTCTTTCAATAAATATTCACATATTTTAAATCCAACTTTACCGAGACCTTGGATCGCATACGTTTTTCCATACAATACTCTACTGTTAAATAAGAATTCATTCGTAGCTTCAAGAGCATAAATAACCCCTTTAGAAGTAGGGATAGATGTGTCACCCCCACCACCATATGCCTCGGGAATTCCATTAATAAAATTTGTTTCTTTCATTGCGTGCACAAAATCATCCATTGTTGTTCCCATATCGGTACCGGTATAAAAACGTCCATTAAGAGAGTCAACATATTGACCAAATGCACGAAATAATGCTGGAGATTTATCTGTAGCCGGATCTCCAATAATTACTGCTTTTCCACCACCAAAATCTAAATCAGCAGCAGCACATTTGTATGTCATTCCTTCCGACAATTTCAAAACATCATCTAGTGCATCATCTACCGTTTCATATGGATACATCCGTGTTCCGCCAAGGGCAGGACCTAATGTCGTATCATGTATTGCAATAATTGCCTTTAAGCCGGTCTGCGGATCATTACAAAATAAAACCTGCTCATGATTTGCAATCTTCTGAAAAATACCCTTCTCACTTAGCTTAGACTTCTCTAACTGTTCCATCATTTTATTTCCCTCCTGAAAAAGTAAGCGAATTAGATTTTATGAAAGCGTATACATTTTATCTTGAAGTGGTGTCATGGGGATACTATTAATAAGTGTGTATGGATGGTTTTTATGTAAGATATGTAAATTTGATCCATTTCCATGAATTTACTCTTAGTATATTCGGTTGACGGTTAACTGTCAACCGAATATCAAAAAAAGAAACTGAGACAAAAGTATTTTTATCAAAGAAAAGACGAACGATGCTAGATGTATTACAACTTTGGAAATATAGCCGACGCGGAGTCTACGTATATTTCCGAAGTTTAACTAACATATTGTTCGTCCTTTCAATTGATGGTTTTATTTATGTCCCAGCTTTTTTTATCATATAATTATTTAATTTGCTCAAGAACTCCTTCTAATCCTCTGTGTATATGCTCACTCATCATATTAGTTGCTGCTTTTACGTCTCTATTTACAATCGCCTCATAAATTCGTTCATGCTCTTCAAGTAACGTAGGATAAAACGTAGCCCCAATCATACTATTTCTCATATAATGAATTTTTGTTTTAATCATATTGAGCATTTGAATTAAATGATTATTCTGTGAAGCTTCAATAATAATCGTATGAAACTGTTGATCGAGTTGCTTTAGTGCTTTTCCTTGGTCAACTACGTCCTTCGTTTTTGCTAGGTTTTCCTCTAATGCAATCATCACATTTTCAGATAGATTACTAATAGCTAGTTTCACAGCGAGGCTTTCTAAACTTTCCCGACATTGAAAAATTTCCCTAATATCGTCAATTGTAGGCTCATATACTTTTACAAATCCGTCATTATATACGAGGAGTCCGTCTTGGATGAGCATACGAATTGCTTCTCTTACTGGCCCTCTACTTATCCCTAATATTCCAGCTACTTTCGCTTCGACAATACGTTCAGAAGGCTGACGTTCTCCGTCTAAAATTGACTGTTTCAAAATATTATATGCTTGTATATGGAGTGACTCAGGTTTAACAATTTGACTCATCCTACACCTCCTCCTCTCTTGTTAAATTCTCCCTAATTAATTTTATGATACTATAAAAGCATGAAAAGCGGAAATGATTGTGAGAATCAACTTCTAATGCATTTATTTAATTCTTTATTATTTCCAGCATTTCTGCGATTGCAGTTCTTTTTTTAGGTTTCGGGATTTTTTCCGGATACCCGATTTGTAACACTGCTGCAATTTTTTCTCTATAATAATCGAGCCCTATGTCTCGTGCAAATTCGGGATCATGCATATAAGGCGTGATTGTCCATAACATACCTACTTTAAATTCCCATGCTGCTAATTGAGCATTTTGGATAAATGCACAGACTGCTGCATATTCCTCTTCAGAACGAACAGGATCTTCTTCAATTGGTAAATAGATTAACGCATGATGAGGAATTTGAAGTAAAAAATTTTCAATTGATCGAATGGATTTGATTGTTTTTTCATCTTCTGACGATTTTATCATACCGAGTCGTTGATAACTACGAATAATTGCTTCTACAAAAGGCTTCTTTCCTTCCTCTTGATATAATTTAATATTCCAAGGTTCTTTCATATAATGTGTCGGCGCCCATGAAGCATACGTAAAAATCTCTCGTAGAATGGTCTCTTCTACTTCCTTTTCCTTAAATAAATGAATAGAACGTCGCTCTTTAATTGTTTGTAACATCTTTTACCTTTCCCCCTCTCTTTGTCATTAACATCACCGAACTTACCATATAAATCAATGAACCTATGTAAAAAATACTTGCAATCGTTAAGAAATCTACAATGTATCCTGTAAGAATAATAGCAATGGCAGCAGCAACAGAAATTCTTATATGATACTTACCAATCTCTCCACCCGCTGTTTCCTTCTTCACCTGTCGAGCAAGAGCTGTCTTTTCAGTATTTTTTTGTACAGCGCTAAGAATTCCCATACATATTTGTAATCCATATATTTGCCATACTGTGGACACAAGTGGAAACAACAGTAAAAGGACTGCCATTGACCACGAATAAATTAAAAACAATATCCTGTCCCCTATTTTATCAGACAATTTTCCAATCATAGGGTAGCAAAAAGCTGCAGTTAAGGCGAAAATTCCGTAAGCCCATCCGAACTGGGCATAGTTATTTCCTACATTTTTTAATAAAAGAATGTAAAATGGAAATATCATACTACTTGCCATAACAATTGTGCTTTGATAATAAAGAAATGTTCTAAATGTCATTGACTATACTCCTTGTAAAACATATTGCTAAATCTTTCATTTGAATCGAAAATTTTCTTTTTAAGAAAAAAATCTTCTACTTGCGGGTACGCTGCATATAATTGTTCTTTTGTTGCATATGGATAATAAGGTAAATAGTATGTACCATCGTGAGCTAAAGTCAAATCAATCATTTTCCGAACAATTTGCCCCGTCTCTTCAATATCTTTTTTCGTGGTTCCTTGATTAATAAGTAAAACGAGTGAAAACATGTCATCCGTTGCATAGTTCATCACTACCTGATCATCTTTTCCAACATACCGTATTGTTATATTTAATAAATTAAAATCTTTTTCATCTTCAAGTAATCGTTTTAGTGAGTCAATATAGGGTTCAAAATTATCAATTGGCACAAAATATTCTTGAAGTATTTCCGTCTTAGAAACACTATTATATTCCATAAATTCAGAATCCGAACGCATCACATTATTTCTAGATTCCAATTTTTGATCTGTTTTTTCATTATATTGTTTTTGAATATCCCAAAAGATATTTTTTCCCCATTCACTATATCGAGCAAGTCCCAGAAAAAATTTAGGTATAGCAATAATTGGCTCCCCCTTTAATGTATTATATTGATCAAGATCAGCCTGATTTGGAGCAAGTGTATAATTAGTAATGTACATTTCGCTTAAAAACGTTTCCGGTGCGACAGAAATTCTTCCCACATGCATTTTTACTGATTCATTACCTAACACTTCGTTTTTAAAGTAGGTAGCATATTCCTGATAGTTTAATTGTTCATTATTATGAACGTATAGTTCATCCTCTGTTAATTGTAAAGTCACATCTACAATCACACCGAATAAGCCGTACCCACCAATTACATAAGGAAATAACTCTTCGTTTTCTGTACGGCTTACTTCAATCACTTCTCCTTCTGGTGTCAACAGACGTAAAGAAATAACCGTATCTGTTAGGGAACCGTTCCGTATATCTCTCCCATGTCCGATGACGCTTATAGAACCACCAACAGTGAATATATTTTGAGATTGTCCTACCTTCAAAGATAAACCATACGGATTTATATATTCTTGAATATCCTCCCACGTAGCTCCACTTTGAACCGTAATTAATTTCTTTTGTAGGTCAAATTTCAAGATTTTATTAAAGCTTTTCATATCAATCAATATTCCATTAGGATACATGGTATGACCACCTTGACTATGTTGCATACCAGCTATAGAAAGAGTATCTTCGTTAATATTCGCTTTCTTAATTATCATTTTTAGTTCCTGTTCTCCCTTTGCCGGATAAATACTTTTTACTGCAACAGGTAAAAGTTGACCTGAATCGCTTGCAGTCGGATGAGAGAGTTTTATATTATAAGTGAAGATAGATGCCGAGAATAATAGAATATAACTACACACAAATAATAATAGATATCTTTTTTTCAATTATCTTTCACCACATTTTATATATAAAATTGTTGATTTTTATTATAAAGGAAAGCGTAGCCATTCTCTATAGTTGATTAAAACTATTAACCATATTTTAACGTAGGAATTAAAAAAAGCCCGCAATTTATAGCGAGCTCCAAAAGCGGAGTGATTTTCCATGTTAAAAAAATAAAATGGCAACAAAGGTTGAAACAATCAAGCCAATCACGACTGGTAAAAAACATTTTCTGACTAGATCCATCACCGGAACTCTGGCAAATCCAGCCACTGCAACTAAGGAAGACCAAGCAATTAATGTTCCGCCACCAACCCAGATTGCTCCCATTTGCCCAATTGCAGCAAGGGTAGCCGGGTCAACTCCCATTGTCGTTCCAAGAGGACCTGCGAGGGCTCCTGTCAGTGGTAATCCAGAAAAACCGGATCCATCTAATCCAGTTATCATCCCAATAAGCAGCATTCCAAATGCCGCTAAAAATCCATTATTAGGAATTAAATGTTCACTAGCTAAAATTAATTCAAAAAGAAATGCAGGTGCATTTTCTGAAACACTGAGAATTTGAGATGCTGTCTCATCATTTCCTAAAAAGAAAAATCCAGCGATCGGCAATACAATTCCCATTGCTTTAAAAGCAAAAATTAAGCCTCCAATAATATGTTTACTTACTTGCTCCAATGAGTTTTTTATATTGCTTGTCATGGAAGCGGCAATTAACAATAGCATTGCAGCTCCCCCTATAAGTGCTGCCCCTTCTCCACCCTCCATTTCTATGGAACCACTTATTTTGGAATAGATCATAAAGCCAACTAGAAATAAGAATGAAATTGGAACTAAAAATGCGAAGAAATTTCCTTTTTTTGCATTACTTTTCGAAGTTTGTAGATTTTCCTCTTTCTCTACATTGCTTGAATCATTCGTGCTGTCTTTTTCCCAAGCATGTAAATGTGATTCAGCGGGAGATTGAATCAATTTACGAATAGTTATATATGCTAAAACAAGCGCTATTACACCAGTAATAACTGATAAAACTAATGCTCGATCCGCTACGACATTCACACTTAAATTAGAAGCACTTGCACTTAATGTTGGTGCAATCTGAATAATATAATCAGATGAAAGAGCCATTCCTTGACCTGCTAAAGCAATTGCAACTCCTGCACCTACTGAAGGTAACCCTGCTCTTATAGCTGCTGGAATAAGGATAGCACCTACTAATGGAACCGCTGGCGTCGGCCAGAAAAATAATGAAATTGCATACGTAATAACGGCTAATATAAGAAAAGATATATGACCATTTACCATTACCTTTTGAAATGGAACAATCATTTTTTGATCTGCCCCAAGTTCTTTCAATGAACGTAAAAGCGCAGTCATCACTGCGATAATTAGAAATATATCAAATAACGAACCTGCCGCAACGAGACTTGCACGGAAGGTCGATTGCAAAGCGATTCCAAATGATCCGGTGTAAGCTAAAGCAACAAAAAAAGTAACACTGATTGCTGGAACGACTACATTTTTCTTAAAGAGCATAGTAAGAATTATTAAGATAGTTCCGAATAAATAAATCCAATGAGCCAGTGTTAATACCATCTACTTTCACCCCTATCTTTTGATTAGTACACTTTATGAAGAAGCCTATAGTTGTGTGTGCATTTTTATAGACAGTTTAGTATTATTTTTGTTTCTATTCGTTTACACTGTTAATAAATAACAATTTATAGAAAGGGGATTTTCATGAGACAAGAGAGAAAAGAAGTACCAGTAGAACAAACATGGAACTTAGAAGATCTTTTTGAGTCACCTGAAAATTGGGAAAATGAACTCCAATCTATCCTGCAAGATGTTGACAAAATTGTTGCTTATAAAGGAAAGTTAGGAGAAAGTTCCGCTACACTTCTTGCCGCTTTAAAAGAACTTGAGACTTTCGAAGAACGTTTAATACAAGTAGGAACGTATGCATTCCTTCGAATCAGTGTTGATGGCGCAAATCCCGAAACCCAAGCAGGAGCAGCAAAAAATGCCGCTGCTATGGCAACCATTAATGCGAAATTATCTTTTTTTGAATCAGAATTATTAACTGTACCAGCTAGCACTATTGAACAGTATATTGAAAAAGAAAAAGAATTGCTGCCGTATAAAAAGAAGCTATCGGATATACTGGAAAAGAAGCCTTATACCCTTCACCCTGAGACGGAGGAAACATTAGCTGCATTAGGAGAAGTACACGAAGCCCCCTTTATGATTTACGAGCGTAGCAAAGCTTCTGATATGGAGTTTGATTCGATCACCGATAACCAGGGAAATGTTCTACCGATGTCTGAAGCACTATATGAAGATCGCTACGAAATATCAGCGGATACGACGTTAAGAAGAAATGCGTATGATTCATATGTCAGCACGTTGAATAAGTATAAAAACACGTTCGCGGCAACGTATGCAACCGAAGTAACGAAGCAGGTTAAAATGGCAGAAATAAGAGGCTTTGATTCTGTTATTGATATGTTGCTTCATCCCCAGCAAGTAACAAAAGTAATGTATGAAAACCAATTAAAGGTCATTCAGAAAGAGCTGGCTCCACATATGCACAAATATGCACAGCTGCTCAAAAAAGATTACGGACTAGATCGCGTCCGCTTCGCCGATCTAAAAGCTCCACTTGATCCGGAATTTAATCCCGAAACAACATACGAAGAAGCAAAAGAAATGATTTTAGAAGCACTGAAAGTTTTAGGCCCAGAATATAATGAGGCAATGAGAGGTGCTTTTGAAAATCGGTGGATTGATTATGCTGACAATGTCGGAAAGCAATCCGGAGCGTTTTGTGCAAGTCCTTATGGAGCTCACCCATACATTTTGCTCACATGGACAGATAAGATGCGCGGTGCATTCACATTAGCACATGAGCTTGGTCATGCCGGACATTTTTATTTAGCAAATAAATATCAAAACTTAGTAAACACAGATCCATCTACATACTTTGTTGAAGCGCCATCTACGATGAATGAGCTTTTACTTGCAGAGTATTTAATGCAAAAAACGGAAGATAAGCGAATGAAACGATGGGTCATCAATCAATTATTAGGCACATATTATCATAATTTTATTACACATTTGCTTGAAGCAGAATTCCAGAATCGCGTTTATTCTTTAGCGGAGTCCGGTGTCCCCCTCACAGCTGATGTACTTTGTGATCAAAAACAAGCGACGATTAAAAGTTTTTGGGGAGATGCTGCTGATATCGATGAAGGTGCCGGACTTTTGTGGATGAGACAACCACATTATTATATGGGTCTCTATCCATACACGTATTCAGCCGGACTTACCGTTTCTACGATTGTTTCTCAAAAGATTAAAGCAGAAGGTCAACCAATAGTCGAGCGTTGGCTTGAAGTATTAAAAGCAGGTGGTACATTACGTCCGCTCGATTTAATTAAAGAAGCTGGTGTCGATATGTCGAGACCAGACTCAATTAAAGAAGCAGTTGCCTATGTTGGCTCATTAATTGACGAACTGGAAAAAAGTTACGAGTAAATAAACACAACCAGACAAAAATAAAAGGAAAAATCGAAATATCCGAACTATAGATCTTTATTTTTTAATAGTTCGGATTTTTCATTTTAAACGAGAAAATTCATCTAGAGAAATAATCTTTTTCTTATACGAAATTACGTCATAATCTGAATATTTACCGGGGATTCGAATGGTCATCTGGATTAATTTATATGGCGGGTTATGTGGACCGTGAAAACCAACAACACGCAAACGAATATCATACGTATCATTTTTTACATTTCTTGTAATTTTCTCAATTCTTTCAGCTGTATATAATTGATTATCTCCATTGTTCTCCATAATTTCTAAAATTGTATTTCCCAAAGATCTTAAAAAGGCTAATTCCATTATTGTTGGAGGGTTTTGTACATCTATTTTCTCTTCCTGTTCCTCAGCAGCAACGATAATGAAAGAGAAATTCAATAACGAGATACAAAGAAAGATACTTATCACTCTGTTCATCTTCCGCTTCCTTCTTCTTTTTTCTTTATTTTTCCACGTAAAAAGAGAATTTTATTCAATGCTAAACAAATAAGTAAAAAAATATTATTTTGCATGATACGATGTTAATGGAAAAGTAGTAAACAAGGAAAGGCTGACTCACAGATGATATATGACGTAGTTGTAATTGGTGGAGGTCCATCCGGTCTGATGGCTGCCATATCAGCAGCAGAAAATGGAGCAAAAACATTACTGATCGAAAAAGGAAAAAAACTTGGTACAAAATTAGCTATTTCGGGTGGCGGACGTTGCAATGTGACAAATCGGCTACCTCAAGAAGAAGTAATTAAAAACATCCCCGGTAATGGAAAGTTTCTCTATAGTGCATTTTCCGTTTTCAATAATTATGATATTATTGACTATTTTGAAGGGATCGGCGTGTCACTTAAAGAGGAAGATCATGGTCGCATGTTTCCTGTCTCAAATTCCGCAAAATCGGTTGTAGACACACTCATCCGTAAACTTGATGAATTAAACGTAGAGATCAAACTTAATACCCCTGTAAACGCTATTCATTTTACAGAAGACGTACATGATGTCTTATTGAAAAACGGCACAAAAATTACGACTAAATCGGTTGTTATTGCAGTTGGTGGTAAATCGGTTCCTCATACGGGGTCAACTGGAGACGGGTATGCTTGGGCGAAAAAAGCGGGACATACAATTACCGAACTATATCCAACAGAAGTTGCCTTAACATCTGCGGAAAATTTTATCAAAAACAAATTATTACAAGGCTTATCTTTACGGGATGTGTCTTTATCCGTACTAAACCAAAAAGGAAAAACAATTATTACTCATCAAATGGATATGGTGTTTACACACTTTGGGATATCTGGACCAGCTGTATTAAGATGTTCACAATTTGTTGTAAAGGAACTAATGAAGGGACATTCCAAAGTGAAAATGTGTTTAGATATCTTACCAAGGATACCAAAAGAAAAACTAATCCAAAATATCTTGGTCATAAAAGATAAACAACCACGTAAATCCCTGAAAAACATCATTAAAGAAGAAACTGTAATACCAGAACGGTTTCTACAACTGATTTATCAAATAAATGGTATTGACGAAGAATTAAAAGCTGGTAACACATCTAAAGAAACGATCACCTTAATTGTTGAAAACATCAAAGGATTTACCTTCTATGTAAACGGCTCTTTACCAATTGAAAAAGCATTTGTTACAGGTGGTGGAGTATCTACGAAGGAAATAGTACCAAACACAATGGAATCTAAACAAACTAAAAGAGTCTTTTTTTGTGGTGAAATATTAGATATCCACGGTTATACAGGAGGATATAATATTACTGCTGCTCTTGTAACTGGAAGGTTAGCAGGCACCAATGCTGCCTATACCTCATTGGCGTTTGATTGAAATAAACAATAAGATTCCGGTTTTTTAGACCAGAATCTTATTTCATTTTATACATTATCTTTTGGATTTAACTTCGCTAAAAAGTCCTCCGATAAATCGCCAACGACTGGTAATTTATAATATTCTTTCTGATAAGATTTAACCATTAATACAACCCATAAAATAATACCTGCCAAGTATATAAGTCCGCTTAGGAACCATCCGAAAAACGGAATAAATCCTAAAATAAACTGTATTATCCAAAGTCCTAAAAATAGAACCGTCGACTGCATCGCATGGAAGCGTACAAATTTACTGCTTTGCTCGAGAAATAGAAAGATAATTCCTGTGATAAAAGCACCTAAATAACAAATAACTGCCGCAATATTTTCTTCTAATCCAGTAGTTGACTTCTTTCCGCCTTCATTATTTCTACTATCTATAATCTCAGTAGTCACTTCTTCTTCGTTGTTCTTTTCATCCATTATGTTTCACTCCTTATATAATTAATATCCATTCATTGGTGTACCAATCTGTTCTATAAGTCGAACAGTAAATAGTTCCTTTTTGAAAAGCTTACCAAAACCTGCTCTCATTTACTAGATAGATTAATAAAAATAGGATTTTATACCTATAAAATAAATGTTAATTTCACACGAATATAGTGATCAATTACTATCTTTATAAATCTTGTCGATATATTTTTTCTTATACTTTATACTGTCCTTTGTAGAATTATAATTTTTAATAGGAGGTAGAACATTGAAAAAAACATTACAAATCTTATGGAAAATCTTTCTTATAACCTTCATTATTTTTATCTCCTGTATCTTGCTTGTAGTTGGAGGTATTTGGGGGTATCAAAAATATAAACATCATCAGCAAGCTAAATTGCTAGAAGAACTTCCTAAAGATGAAACATTAACCTTTGAACACATGTTAGCAGATCATTTAGATACGAAGATCAGCGACGATAAAATGACCGTCGAAGAGAAGTTAGAGGCAGGGTTGAATCCTTATGTTCCAGACACATCTAATAACGGTATTTCAGATTGGGATGCAATCCATACGTATCAGACCGATCCAAAGAAATTTTCAACAGCCGATGATGGAATTAGTGATTATGCAAAAATACAAGAAGGACTCGATCCTACGAAACCTCTTGACCCAAAGACGATTGATGAATTTACAATTGAAAACGAGGAATTGGACATTGCACTACATACAAATGATTTGAATGCCAAATATCATACACATATAGAACCCTTCCATCATTCTGAACTAGATGAACTTTACAAACCTGTCCGCGAGCCGGTGCAAATCAAAGACTATAATGGAGAAGTTGAAATTTCAATTCCAGAAGATATTAATAAAGATGAGGTCAATGCTTATCAATTTAATTTTGAAAAAGAAAAATTTGAGAAAATAAAAAAACAGCGTGCAACAGATAATGCTATTTTTGTCCCTGTCGATTCTAATTATCCCGTTTACATAATTGAAAATGATACATTTAAACAGCTAAATACATACTATTATTTCAGATTATCGGGATTTGATTTTACACGTGAATTATTAGGATTCGATCATAAATTTTTCCTGTTTAGAGTGGGACTTTTCACGGATGAATTCTTCGAGGATGAAGTGATTGAGGATGCAGATTATGGAATCATTGAATTATCCCATGCAGAAGTAAGCAGATTTTATGCATTTTTTCTTGATAAAATGTATGCAGCTTTAGATTTAATTTTTAAGCCTGAGGGTTATGAGGAAGCTACGAAGTTTGCTCGGGCAATAATTGATTACGGAAAAGTCGAAGGGACACCAGAATTTGCAAAAAGATATGCCATGCCATGGCTCTATGAACACGAAGAAATTGAAACAGAAAACGAATGGTCAAATAAAGTAATTGATTCTGGTTTTCGATTAAAGGTTCATGCTTTTCCATTTGGAAATTTGAGAACAACAACTGCAGATGGAGGAGTTTGTGCAGGTTTTTCAAGAGTGACAGAACATATATTTAATGGAGAAGGAATTGAGGATTCATTCAAGTTCAAACCAGAACTATGGCGCACGATTGTCCTAAACTGGTTAAATGACCGGAATTTAGAAGCATTACAATATGATCTTTCTGATCAAAAAGATCACTTACCGTTCTTGCAATCTGGTGAACTATTTACCTATCGTTTTTCGGATGAAAAAATTTCCTATCTAGCGAAAGATAAGTTTGTAGATGCAGATCTCGTTATCAAACCTGGAGAAATTACCGAACCCGATCAATCAATTATTAAAATGCTTGAAACACAATGGATTTATTCCAATGAAGTAAAGCATAGCTCAGAACCAAATGACCCAACGAATATTAGCATCCTTGATCAAGTAGAGGAGTTACTTGCAAATGGTCAAATTATCTATGCTAGTATGAATAATGGGTCTGGTGGCCATACCGTATCCATTTATAAAATGGAATATGATAAATATGATCCCGACCTGATTCGCTTTTATGTGTACGATCCAAATCTTCCATATAAATATTTAACAAATGAATTTGGAGTCCAGGAAATATATATGGAAATTTACAAGAAAGAAAAAGACGTCCTGTTTGGGAATGGAAAAAAAGAATATTTTGAGTTTGATTATACACCGTTTAAATCACATCGTAAAAGCTATTCCTATTCGAATACAGCTGGATACGTACTGAATCTTTATCATAATGATACGCCAATACATGGAAAATAAACTGTACTTCTGCATGAGTTCTCTTCTTATGTAGAAGTTTTTTTATATATAAAAGTATAACTATTGCTTAAAAAGGGTAATTACAAGTTAATCAGTTTAATTATCAGGAGGCTCAGAAATGGAAAGTTCAATTACTATAAAGATTATTATTGGATTTATTACTCTACTAATCGTTGTACGTTTACTAGGAAAAAAAGAATTATCGCAATTAACTCCAATTGATCTTGTCTATTTACTAGTCTTAGGAGGACTTTTAGAGGAATCGATCTATGATGATAAAGTTCCATTTTGGGAAGTACTCTACACCGCATTTTTATGGGCAATTTTAGTCTTCTTATTTGACTTGTGCATACGTAAAGTTGATCTATTACGTCCATTATTAAAAGGCAGACCTTCAATAATTATACGGAACGGTGAATTGGATATAAACGAGTTAAAGAAAAATAAAATAGAGTCAGAACAACTGCGATCCATGTTACGTCAACAGGGAATATTTTCTCTCCATGATGTCAAATATGCTATTTTAGAACCTGGCGGACAAATAAGTGTTATGGAGTCTTCAAATAGTGATTCATTCTCATACTTACTTGTTGATGAAGGAAAAATTGAAAAGAATAGTTTATCTTTACTCAATATAGATGAAAAATGGGTGAAAGAGGAAATAAGAAAAGCGGGGTACTCTACTATTAAAAACATTTTTTATGCAGAATGGTCGAAACAGTATGGTCTTATTATTAAAGAATATAAAAAGTAAACGTTAAAGCTCAAAGGATTTAAAGAACCTTAAACAGTCAAACTAGATAAACGATCACAGGATTAGTAGTTTAACCTTTAATTATATAATCGTTCAAGCCCATCTTTTTTTATACAATTAGATTTACCCATGATAATTTTCCATTTTACATCTCGCCCGTCTATAGGCTCCCGAGCAGATAAATGTCGTTATCTTCCATTTTTAAGTATAATAGAGTTAAAGAATATGATAGAAAGAAGCGTGTTATAGAATTAGTTATCAAAAATCACTTGTTAAGCGAAATGTCGTCATTATGTGGTTTGCGAACTTTTTCATTGCTGGAAGCATGACAATGGTACTACCTTTTATCTCACTTTATATTGAGTCCCTTGGAAACTTTTCGCCAGCATATGTGAAAAGCTGGTCAGGTTGGATTTTTGCAGTTACATTTGTATCTGCTTTTATATTTTCGCCGATTTGGGGACGAATCGGGGATAAATATGGTAGAAAAAACATTTTAATTATGTCAGCTTCTGCTCTTGCGGTTTCTGTATTATTAATGGGGTTTGCCACAACGGTATGGCAGCTTTTTTTATTGCGATTAGTGACGGGTATATTTACCGGATTTATCCCAATGTCACAAGCTCTTATCTCAACCCAAACTCCTAAAGAAATGGCAGGGAAGGTACTAGGTACACTACAGACTGGAAGTGTTACCGGTACCTTAATGGGTCCTTTATTGGGTGGCATTTTAGCCGACACATTTGGCTATAGTGCAACGTTTAAATGGGTATCTGTCACTATTTTTATTTCTGCCTTTATTGTAAAATTCGGCATTAAGGAAATGAAAATGACCGTGACAAATATGGTAGAGAAAAAGATATATTCAAGTAAAGAAGTGATGATGCATATTATTCAGCATCCAGTATTGCTCATCGTTATGCTAACTTCAACATTAGTGCAAATAGCACATTTCAGTATACAGCCGATACTGTCTTTATATGTAGCTGAGATCCATGGACTTACTAGTATTGCCTTCTTTTCTGGGCTTGCTTTTTCAGCTGCAGGACTCGGTAATTTATTATTCGCAAGACGCTGGGGAATTTATGGTGATAAAATCGGCCATATTAAAATATTGATTGTTCTCTTATTTATGGCAGGTATCGTCTATTTTCCTGGAGCTTTTGTAACAAATATTTGGCAGCTTGTCCTATTGCGTTTCTTACTAGGTATAGCGATTGGTGGGATAGTCCCGACTCGAATTGCTTATATCCGTCAAGAAGCACCACTCTCCATGCAAGGAGAAGTACTTGGCTATAATACGAGCCTGCGATTTCTCGGTAATATAATCGGACCAGTACTCGGAGGTGTTCTTGCAGGTTATTTCGGTTTTTCATCTGTCTTTTTCGTAACGAGTGCACTTCTCGTTATAACTGGAGTGATTATGCTTGTTACGTGGAATAAATATGAAAAGTTAGATGGAGAATTACTTTTTTCACATAAAAGCTAAATGTCATGCAATGAGGCCCTATATTTATAAAGGGCTTTGTTTTATTTTTATTCACTTAATAAATTTCTAATACGATTATAATCCATTCATCCTGATCGTATTTATAATTAATACTTCATTTAAATGAAGTATTGAAAGGTATCGATCTAAAGTAGTCTGTCAGTAATTTCCTACGTCCTTCACTAAATCCTTACGCTCTACTATAAATGAGTTTACCCACGCTTTTCTTAGATCCTAGTATCCATTCTCACTAGTAATTTCATTCGAGTAAACCTTAAAGTTAAAAAAATTGAATTCTTTCACACATAATATGAATGGTTAATAAATAAAACAATTCCAGGAAATAATAATAATAATTAGCTACTGAAAGGATGATTTAGGTGGAATTCCCAGTAATTCATACAAATATTTGGGATGGTCTCATTGCCGTTCCTTTAATCGTTATATTAACACAATTATTTAAGTTTTTCCCTATACCTAGACAATACTTTCCAACAATAGCATCTATTTTCGGCTTTAGCATTTCCATTTTTTATGGTCATCCTCATAACTTGTGGGCAGGTATTTTCATGGGTGGTTTTTATAGTGCTGCAGCTGTCGGATTATATTCATCCTTAAAAACGAGTTGGATAGCTTTTAAAAACCGACGCAAGAGCAAAAAGAAGGCATTAAACATTAACTAATGTTTTCTTTCTGTAAAAGATAAAAAATACTCCTAAGATAAACCCATATAGTCCATGCCCAATCAACCATAAAATTATAGCTATAAAAGATGTTAATTCTGGTGTTCGATCTGATAATATGGTGATTGGATAAATCATTCCACCAATAAGCAGGTTTATGCCAGTAGTAAAATAGATAATTTGAATATTTCTCCATTTTTTTCTTTTTACTACAAAAAATACTACTGCTACTAGAATAATGGATACGAAGCAATGAAAAATAAATTCAATCAACTCTGGGAATACTCTTTCAGTTAAAAAGTCAATATTTAATAACAATGTATATAATTTTATACCGCTAGTCATTTCGATCCCTTTAAAGAACAATCCTAGAAACAATCCTGAGGCCACTCCAGAAAAAATAACCCAGCGAACCAATATTTATTCCTCCTTTTACACACCTGTTTTCCCATTATTTACTCTAAGACAAGATTCATTTTGATAATCTCCATAATACATTGATAAAGAAGGGTAAATATGAATTCAGTCAATCTTATAAAAATAATGATAAGCATTCATTCGTACATCCTGCTTCACCAAATACCATCTGCCCCCTACGAAAGTTACATATTTCATTATCTAATTAAAAGGAGTAATGAAAATGGATAGCAGGGAAAGTAAACAAGATGATTCAAATCAAGAAGTAAAAAATCTTGAAGTTTTAGCGGCTAAACTAGCCTTAATAGGTTCGGCATTATCTACATTTGGAGATGCATTGCAAACAGTATCGGCATCCATTGAGCTCCAGCTTTTACAAATGGCAAACGAGCAGCAAGATTCCAATAAACAAAACCAAGAATTAAAGCAAATGCAACTTGAAATTGATCAATTGCAGAAACAATTTAACCAGTTGAAATACCGCCAAAACAACAATTAAACAGTAATTACTTTTTACTCAAATATTAAACTATCCCAAAAGTAATCATTGACCTGCCTGTTCAATGATTACGCAAGGAAAGTACATAAAATATTCATAGAATTTTTATGTTTTATGCAGATCAGTTACTTTACCAGCTTTCACAATTTGCCCTGGTATATCATTTCTTCCTAAGAGTTCAGGTAAGCCTTTCGATAATTCAATTAATTTATCAAGGTTTACTTTCGTCTCTAAGCCCATTTCATGCAACATATGGACAAGGTCCTCTGTACAAAGATTCCCTGTTGCTCCAGGTGCAAATGGACAGCCGCCAATTCCGCCTAATGATGAATCAAATCGGGTTGCTCCTGCTTCAATCGCAGCAACAACATTTGCTAACCCCATTCCCCTTGTATTATGAAAATGAAGAGTTAATGGTACATCTCCAATTTGATCAATGACTTTTTCGACAAGCCGTTTAACTTGTACAGGATTCGCCATTCCTGTTGTATCTGCTAATGTAATGCTGTCCATCCCCATTGAAATATATTTATCTATAAAATGTTGCACAGCATTTTCCGCTATTTCTCCCTCAAATGGACATCCAAAACTTGTTGCTACTGAACCGTTTACCTTAATTCCAGTACCATGGACCCTGCTCATTATTTCGTTAAATCCAGCAAGTGATTCTTCATGTGTCCTGTTTACATTTTTCTTATTATGTGTTGCACTTGCTGACATAACGAGATTGATCTCATCAATATGGGCAGCAATTGCCCGCTCGGCCCCTCTTACATTTGCAATCAATGCTACATTGGTGACGTCAGGATTCCTTTTTATCGATGTAACCACTTCTTCTGCATCCTTTAAATTAGGTACTGCTTTAGGTGAAACAAACGATGTAACTTCGATCTTAGATAAGCCGCAATCACTCAACTCATTTATTAGGTTAATTTTCTTGTCAGTAGGCACAAAATTTCTCTCTATTTGGAAACCATCTCGAGGGATGACTTCTTGAATATGGATAAAACTCATCCGTTATCCCTCCCAATTAAATAATTTCTTTATTTTTTAGCGCTGCAATCTTTTCTTCTGAAAAGCCCAATAGTTCTTTATAAACTTCATCGTTGTGCTCACCCAACTTTGGTCCAGGCCATTTAATTTTTCCAGGTGTTTCTGAAAACTTAGGAATAATTCCAGGCATCTTCAGTTTGCCTAAATTCTCTACTTCTACTTCTTCTATCATTTCACGTGCCTGATAATGAACATCTTGCATAATGTCTTCAATACTGTATATTGGCCCATTCGGTACGTCATAACGATCTAATATTTCTTGTGCTCCTTTCATTGGATGTTTTAACGTCCATTCTGTAATAATACCGTCTAAAAAGTCCGCTTGTTTTGCTCGTAAGTCATTTGAGGAAAAATTAGAATCTTCGCCAACGTCTTCACGGCCGATCGCTTTCATTAATCGCTTAAAAATACTGTCCCCATTTCCGCCAATAACAATATATTTTCCATCTTTACATTTATACGTATTCGACGGAACAATTCCTGGGAGTGAACTTCCTGAGCGTTCACGGATAAATTTATAATAATCATATTCAGGAACCATACTTTCCATTAAACTGAAAACAGCTTCGTAAAGTGCTACGTCAATATACTGTCCTTCATTCGTTCCTACTACATCCCGATTATAAATTGCCATCATGGAACTGATAACAGCATATAATGAAGCCAACGAATCTCCTAAACTAATACCAACTCGAGTTGGCGGCCGATCTGGATATCCTGTCAAATACCGAATTCCGCCAATAGATTCTCCAACACTTCCAAATCCCGGTTTCTTACTATAGGGTCCATCTTGTCCATAACCAGAAATACGCACCATAATTATCTTAGGGTTAATCGCTTTTAAATCTTTATAGCCGATCCCCCATTCTTCTAGTTTTCCTGGACGAAAATTTTCAATTATAATATCTGTTTCTTTTGCAAGTTCCTTAATTATGTGTTGTCCTTCTTCGGCCTTTAAATTTAGCGTAATCGATTTTTTATTTCTCGCTTGTACATACCACCATAAAGATGTATCTTCATGCATCATACGCCATTGCCTAATTGGATCTCCCGATTTCGGTGTCTCAACCTTTATAACCTCCGCTCCAAAATCAGAAAATATTCTTCCCGCAAACGGCCCTGCAATTAATGTCCCTAACTCTAAAACTCGTAAGCCTTGCAATAATTCCTTTGATTTTTCATCAAACATCCTCCGACAACTCCTCTAGTCGACAAACTTTTCTATCAATTATGATACATTCATTACTTAGTAAAATCAATTTACTAAAAAGTTAAAAACACCTTCCATAATTTGTGAAATGATGTAATATAGGAATAACTATTTAAAGGTGGGGATTATGTGAAAGTAGAAGAAATTTATAAAGAACTGCCTAATCTTGAAACAAATAGACTCTTTCTAAGAAAGCTCACAAAAGAAGATGCACCAGATATTTTTTCTTATGCGTCGGATCCTGTAGTAACGAAATATCTCTTTTGGAATTCACATCAAACACTGGATGATACGATGGATTATATTAACTTTGCTCTCCATCAATATACAAATTATGATGTAGCACCATGGGGAATACATCATAAGCAAGATAATAAATTAATTGGGACGATCGATTTTGTGCGCTGGATTCCGGAAGACCGTCTAGCAGAAATTGGGTATGTTATTGCTCCAGCTTATTGGGGAAAAGGGATTACAACAGAAGCAGCACAAAAAATCATTTCGTTCGGATTTAATAACATGAATCTTATCCGTGTTGAAGCAAAATGTTATAAAGAAAATGTCGGTTCGCAACGTGTGATGGAAAAGTGCGGAATGTCCTTAGAAGGAACGATTCGTAAAGGAGTTTTCAAGAAAGGCAGGCACTGGGATATCACCCTCTATTCTATTTTAAGAGACGAATTTTTTAATTCGAGTCCTCAAGAAACTGAAGGAAAAGTTACCCTCTAGTTGCCAACAGACAGTAATAATAATGAGAAAGAGGTTGGGACAATACAAAATAGTAGATATGAAACACAAATAATTTTTCAAGTTAGCGAAAGAAATATACGGAGACTCCTGCCAGATGAAAAGCCTCGATAAGACACTGAAAGGCGACAAATATCGAAAGATTACAGACTAAAACCGCCCTTTGCGGGCAACGTCTGCATACCCCTTGCCGGGGCAGGGGGCTTGTCAGCGCTGGCGGTAAAGGAGACACTGTGAAAGCAAGCGATAGTGCGGCTTGAATAGATGTCGCTCTTATGCCAGTGGTGAAAGCGGAGTATATTTCTATAGCGACTATTATAATTTGAATCATACATGTTTAAATAACTCTTTCTAACTTATATCCCAACCGTTTCATCATTTTGCAGCACTTTCACTCGTTTCTTGCACTGCATTAAATACAGGGTTCGTTTTATTTTTCTTGCTCAGGATAAAGTTTTTGTAAAAATGTTATGGAATGTTTAATCATTTCTTTCAAGATCTCTATATCGATATCCTCAAGTTTATTAACATAGACACAAGCCTTACCTGAACTGTGTTTACCGAATTTTTCAAGTTCTCTATCTCGTTCTGGATATGTTGCAAAGTATAGACTTATTTTAGCTTTTCTCGGTGAGAAGCCCACGAGAGGTGCATTACCTTCATGACCGGATTTATATTTATAATGATACTTGCCAAATCCAATAATACTTGGTCCCCATAATTTAGCTTCGTAACCTGTCACCTCTGTAAAAATATCTAAAAGTTTGTAAGCATCTTCTCGTTTCTTAATACTTGGAACATTTTCTATAAATTCAATAATACTATTATCGGTTTCTTTCGTTTTTAATTCATACATTTTTCAAAACCTCCGGAATAAATATTAAATCCATTATAACAGATGATAAATCATAACTTAGCCCAGAGGAAGAAACCTACCAATCGAAATCAATCAAATGCTATAAAAGTAATAATTTTATCGAATAAATGCAAAGTACCCGGTGTGGAGTATAGCTCTTATTCCACTTTTCTATCGATACGCTGTGCTTTTAATTCAGCTGCAATTTTACTTAAAATTTCATTACGTTCTTTTTGTTTTTTGTAAAATAGGATCACTACCCAAGCGCAAAGACCTAAGATAACTATATAAATTCCAAAAATAATTACCATAGGTATAAGAGCAGCAAATACTTCCATTTATGTCACCTCCACTAGAAATGTTTGCTTAAGTAATTTTAAGTATACTAGAGTGAAGGATCTTGACAAAAGGCTTTAGCCTCATTTTGATTCAGTTTTTCTACATCACGTTATGGTTTTAACACAACTTTTATACAATTTTCTTTTTTATTATGGAAAATGTCATATGCATGTTCCGCTTCTACTAATGGAAGTTCGTGCGTTATGATGTCTGTCGGATCAATTTCCCCTTTTACAATTTTATTGTACAGGGTTTTCATATACGCCCTTGCAGGAGCCTGCCCCATTTTAACCGTAATATTTCTTGAAAAAAATGGACCGAGAGGAAACATATTATAAAGTCCGCCATAAACCCCTGTCAACTGAAGGATTCCGCACTTCCTTATTGCTTTTGTCGCTATTTGAATTGGACCAAGGGTTCCACCTTGAAGTTTTAATTTTTGTTCTACAAATTCAAGTGGAGATTTTTTTCCGTCCATCCCGACACAATCAATCACAACATCTGCCCCGCCTTTCGTTAATTCCTTTAACGTTTCTCCCATATCTTTATCTTGTGTAAAATCAAATACCTCTGTTTTATTCACTTTTCGGGCATGATTCAATCTATAATCAATATAATCAATAGCAATTACACGTTCCGCCCCTTTTTGCCAAGCAAATTTTTGTACCATTAGACCTATCGGGCCACAACCAAGCACAATAACCGTATCTCCTGCCTTTACCTCTGCATGCTCCACACTCCAATATGCTGTTGGTAAAACATCTGATAAAAACAATAAATGTTCATCATCAAGTTCACAATCATCTGGTACAACAAACGGAGTATAATTACCAAATGGAACACGTAAATACTCAGCTTGGCCTCCGGGAAAATCCCCAAACTTCTCAGAGTATCCGAAATATCCTCCCGTGTCGTAGTGTGGGTTTGAATTGTCACATTGACTTTGCATTTGGTTGTCACAATAAAAACAACTTCCACATGCGACAGTAAACGGAATTACGACCCGGTCTCCTTTTTTAACACGGGTTACGTCCTTTCCAACTTCTTCTACTATCCCCATCGGCTCATGCCCAATAATGTAATCAATTGGTAGTGGAAAGTTCCCTAAATATAAATGTAAATCTGATCCACAAATTGCAGTCGATGTAATTTTCACAATAATGTCCTCTGAATCTTGAATCTTAGGATAATCTACTTTTTTAACGATTAATCTTTGTTTTCCTTGATATGTGACAGCCTTCATTGCGCTTTCTCCCTTCATCGTTCGTTCTTCAAAACACTATTAGTTTGCCTATTCACATAAATTTCATGCAATTTCTAGTTTTATAAAAGATAATGTTTAGTCTTACTTGTCCATTTTTACGCATATGTATATAGAAGAAATAACTAGGAGGACCTCACATGTTATTTTTCTTAGAAAAGGCTCTTTTTGTAATGATTTTTTTCCGTGTTTTGTCAGGTTCTATTGAAGTTTTTGCGGCTTATTTAATGTTTCACTTTAATGACCTAGAAAAAGCAATTATTATTAATAGTTCCTTGGCTTTAATTGGTCCATTTATTTTCATTCTCACGACAATTGTCGGTTTGTTTGGAATTGCTGATAAGATCTCCATTCAAAAATTTGTTTTCATTCTTTTAGGAGTTTGTCTTATTATGTATGGGGTACTAAAAGCGGAGTAATTCTATTAGGGTCTTATCACATTTTCATTTCTATAAAAAAGACGAATTCTTCCTAGCGAAGAACTCGTCTTAAGCGTATTCATTCAGAGTATGTATATTTAAGCGCAGTAACTAACGCACCTTTCTTTTATTCATTCCCCGTATGATTGACTGACGTCTAATTTCCTATTAATTTTTCAACGTTCGTATTTCACCCTTTTTATACGCACAAACGGAAAAAGAAGTTTTTCTTAGAAAAGATTCCAGTAACTAAATAACCAAACAAAAAACAATGTTGTACTCGTATAAAGTGAGTAATGAATTCGACCAAAAACTCGCCACGATCTTCTTTTCCAAATGATAATTGTAAACACTGTTAATGCAATACTAAACGCAATGATTAAGTATGGAATAAAATCAAAAATTATACTCCATTCAGGTAATTCACTGAAAGCATCTTTGGGCATTTGATAAACTGGATCAATCTCACCATTTATCGCAATACTTCCAAAAAAGAGAAGGCTAAGTGCTCCATATCCAATTGCTAATAACTTTGCTGACTTAGTAATTTTGTCTTTTTCTTTTTGTTTTTTCCGAAGAATTCGAATCACAGCAACAATTGTCCAACTTAAAAGTGTTCCAATTAGCAATAATATACTTAAAGCAAGCGCTACAAATGTAAACCCACTACTAGCATACCAAGGTGCTTTTGCATAAGTCATTGGACCATCTGTCATTAACATCATATTTCCATTTTTATCCTTCTCAAAAACAATAGTTTTAAAATTTCCGTAAGCATCCGGAGTGCGCTCCGTTCGTTTATTCTTAAAAACTCCTGGCTCAATTTCATAAAACTGATTCGTTTCTCCAGCATGTGTAGCATATAGATACCCATCTTTATCCGTTTCCACCTGAATGATTCCTGTTACTAAACTAATAAATTTATCCACAGTTGTTAAACTTCTCCTGTTTTGATGGTATTCACCTGCAAATTTTTCGGAACTACCATTTGTTCCCTCTTCCGACGGAGCAAACACTTCTTCTTCCATAGGAAAATACTGATCCATAAACCCTTGAAAAACTTCATTATGCACTAAGTGGTTTCCACCACTATAAGACATAAAAATTCCTACACCCTCCTCTGGTAACAAATAAAGAGAGGAGTTAAACATCATTGTGCCTCCATGATGAAACAAGACCTTTTTTTCGTTAAATGTTCCTTCTATAAATCCTAAAGCCATTCCATCCAAAGCGGGGTGATGAGTGAATTGCTGGTTGAACATTTCTTGAACCGTTTTTTCTTCGAGGATCTTTTCATCTTTAAAGTATCCATTTTGAAGATAAGCTATCATAAAGTGAGCCATATCTGATGCAGAACTGCTCATTGCCCCAGCTGGTACAGGGAGAAATTCAAAATCAGCTTCTCTAAATTTTCCATCTACAAAGCGATAAGGAGTTACTGAATACTCAGATAATGATTGTGGTAAAGGCTGGTCAAACGTACTATTATTCATTGCTAACTTTTTATAAATATTCTCTTCTATATATGTTGCATAAGGCATTCCACTTACTTGTTCCACAATATACCCAGCAAGCGCCGTTCCATAATTCGAATAGGCAAGTACTTCACCTGCTGGAAATATACGTTCAGGCAATGATTCACGAACATACTCAGTAAGTGGGGGCAAATTATTTTCTTTTAATGTAAATATTTCGGTTGAATAATCTTCAAATCCAGGCGTATGTGTTAATAAATGGCGAAGCGTTATTGGAGTTGAGCCATATAATGGGATATTAAAATCTATGTATTCATTTACATCCGTATCCAAATCTAATTTTCCTTGTTCCACTAATTGCATGACAGCCGTCCATGTCATTAATTTAGAAATGGAACCAATTCTAAAAAGAGAAGTTTCGGGATCTACAGGAATCTCCGATTCTATATCTGCAAACCCATATCCTTTTTCAAAAATTATTTCTCCATCATAAACAATACTAACCGCTGCATTTGGAATGTTTCCTTTGTTAACTTTTTCTTCTATAAATTCATCAATCGTTTTCTCCATATCCTTCTGTTCAAGCGCACTTACTGTAGAATTCGTATTCATAAATAATACAAAAACAACTAACAACCAAAACCTTTTAAATTTTTTCATCATATTCTCCTTTTGTATATCACTTGATATATATCAATAGATTTATTATAAATGGTATACTTTTGTTTGTAAACTATTTTTTTCAAATTTGACAATCGTATTAACTAGAAATAGAATATGTATCTACTGATATATATCAGAAAAAAGGAGAATAATTCGCGATGGCCCCACGAAAAAAGTTTTCTAAACAAGATATAATAAATGCTGCTTTTGAAATTGCTAGAAAAGAAGGATTAGATGCAATAACAATAAGAAAAGTAGCAAAACAACTTGGCAGCTCAATTGCACCAATCTATGTTAATTTTGATGAAGTAGATGAACTTATTCAAGAAGTTATTCATCATACAAATGAGGTTGCGAAGCGGTTAGTTTTAGAACAAAATTCAGGACATCCATTCCGCGATATAGGAATCGGCGGGATAAAATTTGCGAGAGAGTATAGTGTTTTATATCGAGATTTATTTATGAAAAACAACCCTCACATGCAGCACAATGAAGAAAGTTTTGAGTTTGCCATCAAGCAAATGAAGCAAGACCCAAATTTACACGGATTTACCGATGAGGAATTAAAAGATATTATATTAAAAATGGATATATTCCATACAGGTCTCGCGGTTCAAGTAGCAAACGGTTTACTTCCTGAATATGTTACAGAGGAAAAAATGATTGAAATGTTGGATTCAGTGGCTGAAGATATCGTGATTGCAGCACAAACTCGCAACGAGGATAGGTAATGAAAAATCTGTTCATTTTTGAACGGAGAAATAATCACTCATGCTTTCAATCAGAATTGAAGAATAGATGAAGAAGTTGGACTGGGCCTAGAGAGTAAGACGTTGAACTTAGTTAGGGAATGATAACCGTTAAGCAAGAATCCCTACACAAAGGTAGGGATCGTTTATTTAGAAATTAGTCTCATACCAGCTTCGGGAAGCCCCAAATTCTTCGCCTGTTAAATAATGTCCGCTGTTTTCCCAATGCAATTCAACCGAAGCACCTGCAGCCTTTAGTAAAGAAAATAATTCTGTAGATTCCTCAGGTGGACAAAGTGGATCATTTTTTCCAGCCCCAATAAAAACTTGCTTACTAGTTAAATCAGGAAGATCAATCCCTCGTCTTGGCACCATCGGATGATAAAGAATTGCACCTTTTAATGCATCCTTATAGTGAAATAATAAACTTGCCGCGATGTTCGCTCCATTTGAATATCCGATAGCGACAATCTTATCCCGCTCAAAATGATATTGTTCGGCTGCTTGGTCTAAAAATTCATAAAGTTCTTTTGTGCGAAAGATCAGATCTTCTTCATCAAATACTCCTTCTGAAATGCGCTTAAAAAAACGAGACATGCCGTTCTCTGAAACATTGCCGCGCACACTTAGTACAGATGCTTCTGGGTCAATCTTTTTTGTTAATGGGATTAAATCCTTTTCCGTCCCACCAGTACCATGTAACATTAATAAAGTCGGTCTAGAAGGAACGGTACCAGCTTGATAAACATGATTCAAAGAAAACACTCCTTTAAATTATTAAATCGCTTCCATCAATCCATCTAAAAACTTTTTCTATGTATAACATTATGTCAATCAATAAATAAAGCAAATACGTAATTTGCTGTACCTTGTTCCCACTTTCCCTCTAGTTCATAAAGGACGTTTCCTTTAAACAATGACAAATCTATGTCTTCGTAAGTAGCAATCACTCTTTCATCATCCCAAACCTTAACAGAATATTCATTAGGTGGATAGTCAAATAATAATCCCACTTCTGCATCAGCATGGACGGATGTTGCTTCATTAAAATCAACTAATTCAGGTGGGGCTGCAATGTCAGTCTGCGTATGTACTGTTTCCCCATTTTCAGAAACATACTCCCAACTAAAGCCTCCAGAAACTGTACGAATTGTTTGTTCACCTATAGCAATTGTTAAACTTGGCGGTTCTTTTAAATTCTTTCCTATCTTTTCTGTATATTCGTTTCTTTCATTTTTTGACGAACATCCCAAAGAAAAAATTAATAATAAACATATGATTCCAATATACCCGTATCTCATCTCTTTTTCCCTCATTTCCCGTACATATCTCCTCTCATTATACTAATATTTCCTAAAAACGAAATAAGTAATGATTGATTTTTGATAAAAAGGGAATCTGTAAGAATATGCTTAGCAGGGTTATGAGAGGAGTTGTTTTATATGTTGAAAGAAAAGATAAAACACACACAGCGATATCAAGAAATTATGAATGCTTTTTTAAAAAATGGATTTAGTCATTTTTTGTTTCGGATTGGATTAATAAATAGTCCTTCTTCCACTAATTCATCTGAAAAAGGTAGTATGAACTTACAAGATATTGGAATAAAACTCCGAGAGACTATGCAAAAACTCGGTCCAACTTTTATTAAACTTGGACAAATTGCGAGTACACGTCGCGACATCATACCAGATGAGATAGCAGATGAACTAGAAAAACTGCAAGATGATGTTCAATCATTTCCCTTTGAAATAGTAAAAGATATTATTGAACACGAATTGAAAGACTCCTTGGATCATTTATTCAAAGAATTCGAAACAACACCATTAGCCACCGCTTCAATTGGTCAAGTACATGTGGCTAAGCTATTATCTGGTAAAGAAGTAGCAATTAAAGTTCAGCGACCTGACATTGTGCCAAGCATTGAGATCGACTTGGACATTTTACAAAGTTTAGCTAATATGATCGAATCTAGATGGGAATGGGCCAAAACATACCACTTAAAAGAGATGATTGAGGAATTTTCAAACTCCTTACATAACGAACTTAATTACAGAATGGAAGGTCGAAACAGCGAAAGGATTGCAAAACAATTTAGAGAAACAAAAGCCATTCATATTCCTACCGTATATTGGGATTATACAACAAATAAAGTACTTACAATGGAACGAATTGTCGGGATAAAAGTAAATCATTTTGATAAGCTTAAGGAAGATGGATACGATCTCTCCCTTCTTGCTGAACGTATTGCCCAATCAATGCTTCATCAAATACTTGAGGAAGGGCTCTTCCATGGTGATCCTCATTCAGGTAATATTTATATAATGCCAAATAATCGAATTGCTTATCTCGACTTTGGCATGGTTGGTCGACTTAGTGATGACTTAAAATATCATTTTACTTCCCTTATTATAAATCTTCAAAAAGGAGATACCAATGGAATAATTAAAACATTTACAAAATGGGGTGTTTTGAATGAGGACACCAATATGACCACGCTTCAACGGGACATCGACATGTTACAGACAAAATATTATGATGTTCCATTTAAAGAAATTAGTCTAGGCAAAGTGATTATTGACGTGTTTACTATTGCATACAAACATAAAATTGAAATACCAACGGATATTACGATACTTGGTAAAGTAATTTTAACCCTCGAAAGTATTATAGAAAAATTAGATCCTACATTCAGTATTATGAAGGCTATCGAACCTTACGGTAAAAGACTTCTTTTGAAACGATTCAACCCTAAAAATATTGCCCAACATTCATGGGACCAACTTATTGAAAACATTGAATATTTATCTGAATTACCGAAAGATATACAAGAGATTACGAATACGATTAAAAAAGGTAAACTTCGTTTAGATATTAATATGAATGAACTACACAACTTTTTAAAGCGTCTTGATCGAGTTAGTAATCGATTATCTTTTAGTATCATTTTACTTTCATTTAGCATCTTAATGGGAGGACTGATTATTGGCGCTTCCATCTTAGGGCAAACTACCTTGTTATTTAGATTACCTGTCATAGAATTTGGATTTGTGATTGCTACGTTAATGTTCTTATTTATGATCTACACAATCATACGATCTGGGAAAATGTAGCCCACTCTCTATAGAAAGGTCATTTCATAGATCAGGGAATATTTCACTATTATTCGTTCCCCTAAAAACAAAAAACATATAGTAGAGTATGATTAACATCCACCTAATAAAAACAAAGGACGCTTACAAGGGATCTAATTAATTCCTACCTTGTTGACGTCCTTCACTATATTCTAAATTTATTTTAAACCAATTTATGCCCACAATTACTACAGAAATTTCCTCCACTAGTTTTCGTACCACAATTCGGACAAAAATTAGGGATATTTTTATTTTCAGATGAGGCATCATTCGTTTGGTTTTGTTGAGTATGTTGCTGATTAGACGGCTGTTGTCCGGCTTGTGTGGACTCTCTCATATTACGCATCATTTCATTTGCAACATTCATTCCCATCATCATACCAGTCATATCAGAAGCCGTACTTCCACCTTTAATTTTTCCAGAACTAATCCCATCTGTCATCTCAATTGTCTGATATTTATTTACATCGCCAACCATATGATGAGATGCAGATTTTTTAATCATTTCCCTAATTTCTTTCGGATAATTAAAATCCATTATATAGAAATTTGTAATCGTCATCCCATCATTAATAATTTGCATATCTAAATCTTCTTTAATTCCATCTGCAATTTCACTCGCATTGTTTTGCAAATTGAACATGTCTTTTCCTTCTCTACCAATCCATTTCATCAATAACTGATCAAGCACAGAAGTAATTCTAATTTTTACATCCTCTACTAAATATCGGTCACGCATTCCAGCAATACTATCAATCAAAGTAACATAATCATTCACCTTAAAATTAAATGTTCCATTTGCACGAACTGGAATCCCACCAGGTAACTGGGGTGTCGGCAAATGAATCGCACCTTTCGTTCCCCATTTCACCGTGAATTGTTTCGTATTTACAAATAGAACTTCGCACCGCATCCCGCTAGCAAAACCAAATTTATATCCTTTTAATGTTGAAAGAAACGGAATAATATCTGAATCGACCTCATAATCTCCTGCTTCTTCAAAAATTCCCTCAATTCTTCCATGATTGAAAAATATCGCATCCTGCCCCGGACGAATAATCAATTTACTACCCTTTTTGATTTCATTATTCGGCCATTTCCAAAAAATCATATCTTCTCGGAACTCATCCCATTCAATGACATTCGCTAACTGACTTCTAAAAAAACTCATTTGCAATACTCCCTTCTTTTTTCGTACGTTCTGACAAAAAACGCTCCATCTATTAAATTACATATCTCACAGATTGAATGTCCTTGCTTCATTCAGAATTTTAAAATTTCCCTCTACTGCTACTTCTCATCGTACCACCACTTGTGCGACCGATGCTACCTCCGCCGCCACGACCTCCACCACCACTACTGGACTGTTTCGGTTTACGACGCTTTGTTACTGTTGTACGGATATATTGGTCACGTTTTCCAAGAATTTTTGTCCGATCCATATCTCGATATGTTGTAGATGTCGTTGTCATTCTAGGTTCAACACTTCTGGCCATCGCCCACACAATTGCAGCAGCAATTCCCACCCCAATAGCCAGTTGTACCCATGTATTAAAAAGTGGATTAGCTGGATTAACGCCTTCCCGATACTGCATATATTTTGCGGAAAGCGTAATAAATGATTCAAAGGCATTAAAATAATCGCCATTAGAGAGAGAAGGAGTAATTTTTTCTCGGATTATTGTTAATCGATCGGGATCTAACTTTCTACGTATGTCGCTATAACTGGAGAGTATGACATCACGTTCCGTCATATTTAGTCCAAGCAACACTACATTTTCATCCATTTCTCCATATTGCTCATCATAAAAATCATCCATATAGATTTGCAAATCTTTCTCCGAGTCTTCAACTGTTACGATAATAAACTCTGTATTTCGTTTATTGCTATATTTTGCAGCTAATTTTTCTACTTTTTCAATTTCAGTATCCGATAATAGATTTGCTTCGTCAAAGACTCGTTGTTTGCTAGAGTCGGCTTGTGCTTCCATAGATAAAAAAGTGGATAGGAAGATAAAAGCAATTAGAAATAAAATAAATATTTTACCAAGCTGTTTCTTCACCATAACACGCCTCCAATCAGGAAGGAAGCCAGTTTCATTACTACAAATGACGAGGCAGCAATTCCACCGAACCAAATAGCTGCCTTTTGCTTAGAAACTGGAGGTTTTCCGACTACTTTACCTGTCTGTCCATTCATCGCAAATGTATGTTCTTGACGTTCAAAATCATAATACACCATCCAAACCGGAAATAATACGTATGTACTGTTTAACTTTTTATTTTGAATTTGATCATTTCGTCCTTCCACAGATGAATAACCGGAAATTGTTGAATTTACATATGACCGTACGAATGGAGAAATTTTCGTTTCCACCCTTGGATACAATTCTTTCTCATCGTAATTATATTTCTCCGCTAGATAACCGGCTAAATATGGGGGGTTAAATTCTTTTAAATCCTGATAATGATATGGTTCCAGTTTATCCATAATTTCATCATTCATTTTTGCTGAAGCATCCGCCGGAACCCGGGTATGATAGAGATCAATATCACGGTATACATCATAATGTTTTGTCTCTGTATAGATATAGTCACCCCTAGTATATGTACGTACCTTTTTCCCTCTCGCTTCTACCTTCACTCTTGTATTTAAATCATAAATCCAAAAGGGAATATACATTCCTGTAATATTCTTAATTCGGTCTGCAGTCATAAATCCAGCTGGGGTTAGGCGACCATTTTTACACCATTTTTTAAACGCTGTTCTCGCTTCGTCTTTACTGATTTTAAAAGGAATAACCTTTCCAGGAGCAAGTTTTCCACTAAGACGATCTGCAAGAACGACTGCCGAACCACAAAAACTACAGGATGTTGCAGTTGTATCTTGATCTGTAATAACGACCGCACCACAGTTCTCACATTCATACTCCTGGGCCTCATCTTCTGAAAATTCATTTACGATATTATCATTAGGAAACTCTGCGATATTTTCCTGACGACCACAACTATCACAAGCAAGCGTTCCGGAGTCACTATCAAACGCCATATCTGCCCCACAACTTGGGCATTTATACTGAATTAACATACGTATCCACCCCTTTAATTAGCAATACTTTTGTAAATGAAAAAACCGTAACCTAAGCTACGGTATATGTCTATGCTTATTCTGCTTCTTTGTTATTTATTTGCGCTTTAAGAGCTGCTAATTCATCTTCTACATCGACTTTCGTTTCATATTTTGCCGTCAAATCCTTAATATCATCATCGGCGCCACGGTTTAATTCACGCAAAGCATTTGCTTCGTCTAATGATTTGTTGATTTTATCTTCTAGTCGATCAAAATTAGATAGTGATTCATTTGCACCTGTTACCGTTGAACTAACTTCATTCATTCGTTTTTGCGTTTTGGCAACTGCCGCTTTTCCTTTTAACATCGTTCTTCTTGCATTTAATTCATTTATATCTCCGACAAGTTTGTCATGCATCTGTCTCATCTGAACACTGTTTGCTTCAGCAAGATCAAGTGACGTTTGCAACTGCGTTTCTTTTTCAGAAAGAGTAGCTTTTCTTTCTAAGAATTTACGCGCATCATCTTCATTTCCTGCTTCTAATGCTTTTACTGCATAATTTTGCATTTTTTCAACATCTGCTTTACATTCATTAAGTTCACGCTTCGCACGCTGTTCTTCTGCCATAATAGATGCTGTTTCAGCTTTCACTTGACCAAGGTCTCGTTGTAAATTGCGTAAATATTGATCAATCATTTTTTCCGGATCTTCCGCTTTGTCAAGTAACGCATTAATATTGCTAGCCATTATATCTCTAAATCTTCTTAATATACTCACTATGTATCCTCCTTTTAGGATAGAAATCCTTATGTAAAATTACTTAAACTATTGCATTTCCAGCAAAAATATTACTCTTATTTTACAACAAGAAAGCTTGATAATAAAGGTCTTTTTGAAAAGTGATTGCTAGGTACTATATATTCCAGGATTTACATAGGCATTTATTACTAAAGTTCATACCGGACTTCGAGAAATCTAAATTAACCACAAGAAACCGGAAATAACTACAAGGAGGAGGAGTTAACCACACAATTTGCATAACAACTATGAAAATAGTGCTACCCCTCCTGTAATGCAACATCTTTTTTAAAATAAAGCGCACCGAAAATCACAAATATTACAATGAGAATAAAGTAAAAAAACGAAACATTTGGGAACAGTTGAACAAAAATTCCTCCTAGAAACGGTCCGGATATACTCCCGATACTGAAACAAATCCCATACATGATATTGCCGGCTGGAAGTAATGAGGTTGGCAAAAGATCCGTCATATAAGACATGCCAAGTGAAAAGAGAGAACCGACAAACATGCCCGAAAGTGTAAAAAATACAAATAAGGATAAAACAGATTCCTCAAGAAGAGCTGCTCCAGTAAAACTTAGAACTCCAGCCAGTAGAGAAATAAGGAGTACATTTTTTCTACCGAACCGATCACTTAGCGCTCCTAAAGGGAACTGTAAAATTACACTACCGAATGCAAAACAAGGAATAATTAATGATAACATACCTACATCATGACCAATCCTCAACCCATAAATCGGAAACACACCATTCAATGTTGATTCTAAAAATCCATATCCAAACCCAGGCAACATTGCCACCCACGAAATTTTTAACGTAGTTACAAATCTGCCTAGAGAGCTTACTGATTGAATCGTAGTATCTTTTTGATCAGGCCATTCATTTTTAACGAAGAACATCAATGCCCAGACAAGAAAACTTAAAAAGGCAGATAATAAAAAAGGAAGTGCTTCATTAACAGTGAGCAACCTCGTCATTAAAGGCCCAATTGAAAAACCTAATGCAAATGATAAACCATAAAATGCAATTCTTCTTCCACGTGAGGCAGCTGAAACTGTTGTCGTAATCCATGTTTGTGTACCAAAATGAATCATTTGATCCCCTATTCCAACCAGCATGCGTAAAATAAACCAGAACGAGAGTGCCTTCCAAAATGGAAAAAGAGTAAGCGAAATAAAAACAAGCACTCCACCAATCAAAATAATCGGTTTAAACCCAACTTTTTGCATCGGTTTTTCCATAAACGGTGAAGCAATTAATATACCAATATAGAGTGCAGTAGCGTGTAACCCATTTACTGATGAACTCACCCCTGCCTGCTCTAATATAATCGCAATAAGTGGTAGCAGCATTCCTTGTGAAAAGCCCGAAATCCCCACAATCGCAATTAATATCCAATATCTAACACGTGCGTTAACCATTAAAATTTCCCCAATCAAGTTTTTAAGTCAAATTTAAAAGTAGCAGACTTTTTATTATTGGTCTACTACTTTAATTACATATTTGTAAGCTATTAAATTAAGGATTATCAGCCAAGTGCAACATCCAAAATCATCATCACAATAAACCCTATGATTAAACTCATAGAAGCAAGGTCCTTATTACCATTTTCATGTGAACTCGGAATAACCTCTTCCACGACTACAAAAATCATGGCTCCAGCCGCAAAGCTTAATGCAAATGGAAGTAGTGGTTCCATTACTGTTACCGCAAGCACACCAATTACAGCTGAAATCGGCTCAACCATTCCTGAAAACTGACCATACATAAAGCTTTTTCTACGTGACATTCCTTCTCGACGGAGCGGCATAGAAACGGCAGTACCTTCTGGAAAGTTTTGAATACCGATCCCAATTGCTAATGTTACTGCAGCAGCAAGTGAAGCTTCAGGAAAACCCGCTGCAACAGCCCCAAAGGCAATCCCAATTGCAAGACCTTCAGGAATATTATGCAATGTAATGGCAAGCACTAAGAGCGTACTTCGTCTTCTTTTTTCCGGATTAATTCCTTCCGCATCTTTTATACTCAGATTAGGATGTAAATGTGGGATAATCTTATCAATTATCCATAAAAATAAGGCTCCAAGGAAAAATCCTATTGCAGCAGGAAGCCAAGCCGGTAACGCATCTTCCTCTGCCATTGCTATTGCGGGTGATAATAAGGACCAGAAACTTGCTGCAATCATTACACCACCAGCAAAACCAAGCATTCCATCCAACAGTTTTTCGTTCATTGTTTTTGTTGTAAATACTAAAGATGCTCCAAGTGCAGTCATTCCCCAAGTAAATAAAGTACCAATTAAGGCTTGGGTAACTGGACTTAACGTAGCAAAAAATTCAATCATGTTCATCTCTTCTTTACTAAAGTAGTCTTCCATCATTAATTACATGCAATATATCATAATCTATGTCTTTAATAAACAGTTTGTTACCAAGCGAATAACAATGAAGGTAACAGCGTTTTGAGTTAAACTAGGTTCCATTCCTATAATATTGCAACAGCAGTAGTATTTCCATAAATTTTTTCAAGAAATCACACCCATCCTAAAAAGCTCTCCAATCGCATGTGTACGATTTCTTGCACCTAGCTTTCTGATAGCTGTTTTAATATATTGTTTAACTGTCGACTCCGTGATATCCATTTTGTTAGCCATTTCTTTAATGCTTTACCCCCATGAGATTCTTTTCATTACCTCTAATTCTCTTCTACTTAATAAAGGGGACTCAACTGAACTATTTGATTGGATAATTAAATTCCCGGCGAGCTTTCCAAATTCGGTAAATGAGTCAAGTAATTTTTCATCGATAACCGTTCTTTTTTTCTTTTCATGGCTACATATATAGCCGATTACTATTGATTTGTAGGTAAAAGGAACAACAATTACAGAATTAACAGATGTGGGAATGATATACTTACTGCTTGTCCGTTTGAAATACTCAATTCCTGAACAATATTTTGCTCTTCGTTCATGAAGTGCCGGATAAACAACTGGTAACGTACGGATATCATCTCGCATATCCCCAATATTATGTAACCCATTTGAATCTACTAAAATAACTCCCTCTGCAAGATAACCAATCGGAGAATATCGAAAAAAATACGCGTTGAGCACTGGAAATAGATTTAAGTATACTTGTAACATTTGATACAATTGCTCTTCCTGACTATGGATTGATTGTTTTTCAAGTTTACTGATCGATTCCTTTAGGACATAGTATGAGGTCATTTATCCATCTCCTTTTAGGGTAATCAATATATCCAAAATTGGATATATTCTAATTATACAAAAAACTATATAATTATACACAAATACTATATAGGAGAAAGGGAGAAAACAATGTCGAATTTAAGTCCGGAATCAAAAGCGTATTTAGAAGCTTTTAATGAGATGCCTGCACTTGAAACAATGGAACCTCAAGCTGTAAGAGAAATGATGGCACAAGCTCCACCCGTAGAAATTGAACTAGCCTCTGTAGCAAATGTGGAAGATAGACTCATTTCGGTTGGAGATGCTGAGATTAAAGTCAGAATTTACACACCAGAAGGAAATGGTCCTTTTCCTCTTTTCGTTTATTATCATGGAGGCGGCTGGGTTATTGGTGATCTTGAAACAGCGGACGCAAGTTGTCGGATGATTGCAAATAAAACAGGAAGTGTCGTCGTTTCAGTAGATTATCGTTTATCTCCTGAATACAAATATCCAGTACCATTCAATGACTCATACGAAGCATTAAAATGGGTTTACGATAATGCTGAGGAGTTAAATGGAATCGCTTCCAATATTGTCGTAGGCGGTGATAGCGCTGGTGGCAATTTATCTGCTGCCGTATCAATAAAATCTCGTGATGAAAATGGACCAAAGATTTCCGCCCAAATTTTAATTTATCCAGTTACTGACATGACTTATGATACTCCTTCCTATAACGAATTCCAAAAAGGATTTGGTTTGGACAAAAATCTGATGGTTTGGTTCGTCGATCATTATATAAGCAACGAAGCTGATAAAAAAGACAAATATGCTGCACCATTAGTTGCGAAGGATTTGAGAGACTTACCACCAGCATTTGTCATTACTGCTGAGTATGACGTTCTTCGAGATGAAGGAAACGCATATGCAGAGCGTTTAAAAACATCCGGTGTAAAAGTAGAGACCTTTTTAGAAAAAGGACTTATTCATGGGTACTTTACAAATATGGCTGTTTTTCCAGAACAAATAAAAAGGACGATTTCAAAAATCGAACAATTTTTAAGTGAAAATACGGAACAAGTTGAAAAAGTGTAAATAATTATAAGTGGTCAATCGGAAGTTCTTGCTCGAGGAACTTTAAAAAAAGCTGCACCATTTTCAAGTAACATATGCTGATCTTCTTGAGAGATGTACCGTTTGAGAGCATAATTGTTGATCAACGTGAGGGATCTACCGTCCCCGAGCAGTATAGCTATTTCGGTGAAATATGCCTATTTCGATTAAATACAAGTTGCTAATGTAAATATAATCCAAATTTGAGGAGGATATTTATGGCTGATGCGAAACAAACTGTTCATACAAGACCTGACTATGATGCCGTTGTAATTGGGGCAGGTTTTTCTGGTTTATATATGTTGCATAGCCTACGGGAGAACGGATTTTCCGTAAAAGTATTTGAAAAAGCTGAGGATGTTGGCGGAACATGGTATTGGAATCGTTATCCTGGAGCTAGATGTGATTCAGATAGCATTTATTATAATTACACGTTTTCCGAGGAACTGTTTAAAGGATGGACGTGGAGCTCTCGCTATCCAGAACAAAAGGAAATATTGGCTTACTTAAATTATGTTGCAGATACTTTGAACCTAAGAAATGGTATTCAATTCAATACGACGATTACAAATGCAATTTATAATGAAGAAAAAAATATGTGGAGAATCTATACGGACGAGGGTGAAAGTGTTACTGCCACCTATTTCATTACTGCCATCGGTTGTCTCTCTGCTTCCAACATTCCTAATTTTAAAGGGATCGATTCATTCAAAGGTGAATGGTACCATACAGGACACTGGCCTCATGAAGGTGTGGATTTTACCGGAAAAAGAGTCGGTGTCATTGGAACAGGATCAAGTGGTGTACAATCAATCCCAGTTATTGCGGAGGAGGCTGAACATTTAACAGTTTTCCAGCGTACCCCACAATACAGTTTTCCAGCTAGAAATCATCCTTATGAATCACAATTTGTTATAAATGCAAAAGAAAATTTTGCCCAATTGAGAAAAGACCTACGTGAATCTCATGCTGGCCAGATCATTAAAAGTAGGAAACCTTCTGCATTAGATGATACGCCTGAAGAACGTCTGAAAGCATATGAAGAGCGTTGGAAACAAGGTGGTTATTTATTTATCTATGATGACCTTCTTATCAATGAAAAATCCAATGAAACGGCAGGAGAATTCATTCGATCAAAAATCGGTGAAATAGTAAAAGATCCTGAAGCGGCACAAAAACTGATGCCGAATTATCATTGGGGAACAAAGCGACAAATTTTAGATACGAATTACTATGAAACATATAACCGTGATAATGTGTCATTAGTTGATGTAAAAAGTAATCCTATCGAAGAAATTACCCCGAACGGTATTAAGACTATTGCCGAAGAGATAGAGCTTGATGCAATTGTTTTTGCAACTGGATTTGATGGAATGACAGGCCCATTATTCAAAATGGACATCCGCGGCAAAGACGGGATTGCCTTGAAAGACAAATGGGAAAATGGCGCCCATACAAGAACGTATCTAGGACTTTCAACGAACGGTTTTCCGAATATGTTCATGATTACAGGACCTGAAAGTCCATCTGTCCTTAGTAATATGCCTATCTCAATTGAACAACATGTTGAATGGATTACGGATTGCATTAACTATATGAAAGAAAATAACATTGAATCGATTGAAGCAAATGAAAAAGCAGAAAATGAATGGAGTAAACATTGTAGCGAGTTGGCTGAAGAAACACTTTATACAAAAACGGACTCTTGGTATATGGGAGCGAATATAGAAGGAAAAGCACGCGGGTTTTTAATTTATGTGGGAGGCGTCGGCAATTATCGTAAAATATGTACAGAAATTGCTGAAAAAGGATACGAAGGATTTACTTTAGTAAGTTCAACTAAAACTTCGTCTAAATCATAACAACAAATGAAATCTCTCTTGCGATGTAGCAGGAGGGATTTTACTTCTGAAAAGTCCATTTAAACCCCTTCTTAAGAATCTCATACCTTCTTCTCTTCTCTAACCGAAATAATACGAGTTTCTATTCCATAATTTTTTCGAATGTTTTTCCTAGCTGCAGCGGGAGTTCTGGCAAGGACAGACTTGATATGTTTTTCTCCATCAATTTCTATTTCAACTTGGTAACGTTTTGCTCCACATTTCATGAAATCTCTTCCTTTTTAGTGATTTAACTTTTTAGCTTATTTCCTGCTGCTAAGCGTCTTCTATCTTTCCATCCGTAAGGAGACCTTTCTAATATCTTCTCAAAATTGGAAACTCGTTTAGATCCCTTCTATAACAAGTGATATCCCAAAATCCATCATCTCTCACACGACATTCATCAATAATCCATTTCCTTTATGTACTTCAACACTTGCTCAGTTGACTCAATCAACATTGCATCCTTTTTCTGTTTTCTTAATTTTAACGCCTTTCGAAGACATTGCTCCGCTTCTTCATAACGCTTTAATTCCAGTAAGCATTTTCCCTTATGTTGTAGGGCAAAATCTAAATAGTTTTCCAACTTATTTTTATGTATAAGTGCTATTGCTTGATCAAAACACTCCATCGCTTGCTGATGTTTTTCATTATATTTTAATGCCTCGCCCAAACGAATAAGTGTTACTGCAATTTTCATATTATCATGTTCTTCATTGGCAATTCTGTGTGCACATTCTAAATAACCTATTGCCCTTGTCGGCTGCCCCAATATTCGGTATAGATTCCCCATAATTCCGTATAACTGGTAAGAGTTCCCCCTCTTGTTCACTGATAGCTCCTCAACTTGTTTAAGTAAGTTTAATACTGTTTCTGGATCTTTAGTTTTCTCACGAAAATTATCTTGAATATCGTAATAATTTGTTTGCGAAACAGCCTCTAATTCCGACCTTAACTTATCCATTTCCTAGAGATCATCTCCCTATTTTAATCGTGTCAATCTAATAGCAAACAACACGACTGTTACCAACGGAACGCCAAATACAACTCCAACAAACCAAACGCCTAAAGTTTCCCCCATAATATCAACAACTGCTATCGTAAAAATAAGTACCATTTCTAAATTAAAGATCGACATAAATAAATTAGCTTCTCTATAAATTTGCGATGCATTTTCCTCTGTTATTTCTACTGTATAATTATAAACATGTGGTACTTTGCTAAGAAAAAATAAGCCCACAAATAAAATAATTGCAATTCCGGGCATGATAAAAATAGTGTTTTTACTTCCCCAGTTATCTGCATCTCCTTGCGCATTAAAATGAATTGGAATCGTCTCAGGTAGGTATTGATAGGCAAAAAAAAGATAAATGATTGAACCAATAATGCATATAATTGAGATCCCATTTAAAAAATGAACCCATTTGTTCACGATAAACGGAACTCGTGGATGGTTATTCAACATTTTCATCTCCCAATTAATAATCCCTCACATGCATATGCAAACGAGGGATCTAGATTGTATTTCATAATCATTATACCATAGAAATTTCAAATAATTGGGTAGTACTCTTGATAAACTGGATACGCATAATATGGTGGTCTAGGCCCGATTAACGGTAATATGAAAGGCTCTATATTGTTAGCATAAAATACCTCCACTTTTTCACTCGATTGATTTATAAGCAAATATTTTACTTCAGGACTGTAATAAAACAAATTCATTGGTCATGTCCTCCTTCAACTAAATTTCATCATTATATTATGCATTTTTTTCTTAAAGTCACACTTTTGCCCAGAAAACATAATTTATACTGACAAATAATTCAATAGGAGGACTAGTATTAATGACCAATGATAAGAAAAATAGATATCCCTTATACCCTAATTATGGAAAAATTACTGAATATAAAGAGATTACATTAACTGTTCCAGAACAACGTCAATTTCGACAACCAGGAGTCGAAAGTGAAATGGTTCCTCGTCCAATAGTAGAGAATCCTAACTACAAAGGTACTGGAAAATTAAAGGATAAAGTCGCACTCATTACAGGAGGTGATAGCGGAATGGGGGCAGCTGCTGCAATCGCCTTTGCTAAGGAAGGTGCAGATGTTGCAATTGCTTATTTGGATGAACATGAAGATGCAAAGCGTACTCAAGAAAGAATTGAAGAACTTGGACACCGCTGTCTATTACTTCCAGGTGATCTTCGTGAGAAACTACAATGTATCGACATAGTAGAAAAAACAATAGACACTTTTGGGGAACTAAATATTCTTTGCAACCATGTAGGAATTCAATTTCAACAACTAAGTTTACTTGATATTTCAGACGAGCAATTTGATGAAACATTTAAAGTGAATATATATTCTCATTTTTATACAACTCGTCAAGCACTAAAACATCTAAAAGCCGAGAGTTCCATTATTAATACCGCCTCAGTGGTTACCTTTGACGGAAATGATCAACTAATTGATTACACGGCAACCAAAGGTGCCATCCTAGGATTCACCCGGGCATTAGCAAGAAATGTAGTCAAAAACGGAATTAGAGTCAATGCCATTGCTCCAGGCCGGATTTGGACTCCACTTATCCCATCCAGTTTTTCTGCAGATCAAGTTCCTCTTGCTGGAAACCTGATGGATCGTCAAGGGCAACCCTTTGAAGTAGCACCAACTTTTGTTTATTTGGCTTCCAATGATTCCCGTTTCGTAACAGGGCAAGTTTTACATGTGAATGGCGGGCAATATTTTGGATAAATGCGTAATAAAAATAAAAAAAGTTACTTTATGGATAAAGTCTGATTTTTATAAAAATCGGACTTTTAGTTTTGTACCTTATTTTAAAAGAACACCTCATATTCAAGGAAATGGAGAACATACTACTTATAGGAGGTGACGTCTATGACTGTAGGAACGCAAATGCAACAAGCAATCGCTAGCTGTCAAAGTCTCGTATCGAACTTGACTACTTTTGCATTAGAGACTCAAGATCAAAACGCTAAGCAAATGTTTCAGAATTTAGCTGAACAACAACAAACTATCCTGGACAATCTAAACACAAGATTGCAGTATGTTCAACAAGAAGAGCCACAATATAAGAATATGTAAGTAAAAAACACAGGAAATTTTCCTGTGTTTTTTTACAAAGATATAAGAGGTCAAATTATACCATTTGGTAACTTTCTCTTGGTTAGAATTATATTTCTTGGGAAATCTAATACAACGTATCATGCTATCATCTACTTTAAATCTTACATAGCATTTGTTAGTGTAGTAATTATGCTTTTATATTTTTGTTACAGGAAAGGGGATTACATGAAGAAACTTACTCCCGTCTTTAAGATTTCAGTGAGTTTAGCGATTATATTTATTTTATGGGGTGCAGTTGCACCAGAAAATTTAGAATCTGTTTCGGGAAGTGCCCAGGAATTTTTACAACAACATTTTGGTTGGTTCTATCTCATTTCAGCAAGTGTGATTTTACTGTTTACGATTTATCTTGCTTTTTCCAAATATGGCCATATTAAGCTTGGAAAAGATGACGATGAGCCAGAATATAGTACATTCAGTTGGTTCTCCATGTTGTTTAGTGCTGGAATGGGAATTGGACTTGTATTTTGGGGTGTTGCTGAGCCCGTTTCTCATTTTTATGTCCCCCCAACCGGAGAAGCTCAATCAGCGGAAGCCGCAGAAAATGCTTTACGATTTGCATTTTTCCACTGGGGACTACATCCATGGGGAATCTATGCGTTAATTGCACTAGCACTTGCTTATTTCAAATTTAGAAAAGGTGCTCCTGGGACAATTAGTGCTACTTTCTATCCATTAATAGGCGATAAGATTAATGGTCCGATCGGAAAAGCAATCGATATTATTGCTGTATTTGCTACTGTTTTTGGAGTCGCAACTTCTCTGGGCCTTGGAGCAATTCAGATAAATGGGGGATTTACTTATTTAAATAGCAATATTCCGAATGGATTTAGTACACAGTTAATAATTATAATAGGAGTCACCATATTATTTATTCTATCGGCTATTTCTGGGATTGGAAAAGGAATTAAATGGCTTAGTAATTCTAATATTTTTATCGCTATTTTGCTCATGCTTTTCTTTTTATTTGCGGGACCAACAACATTTTTACTTAATTTATTTACAACAACTTTAGGAAATTATGCAGAGTATTTACCAAAAATGAGTTTTCGTCTTGCTCCCTTTAATGAAGCGGGTAGTGCCTGGATCCAAGACTGGACAATATTTTATTGGGCTTGGTGGATCGCCTGGTCTCCTTTTGTGGGAACGTTCATAGCGCGAGTATCAAAAGGACGCACGATTCGCGAATTTATTATCGGAGTACTAGCAGTTCCAACAACATTTTGTGCTTTATGGTTTGCCATTTTTGGTGGTACAGGTATTCACATGGAAATGTTTCAAAACGGAGGAATTTGGGAAGCGATGGATCAAGGAAACTATACAGAAATTGCCCTATTTGCTACTCTTGATCAACTACCTTTTAGTACCGTAGCATCTGTTCTTTCCATTATATTAATAAGTACGTTTTTCATTACATCAGCAGATTCAGCTACTTTTGTAATCGGAATGCAAACAACAAACGGTATGCTTAATCCTCCACTAAAAATAAAATTAACTTGGGGATTCATTCAAGCTGGTGCTGCAGCCGTATTGCTATGGTCAGGTGGACTTAATGCTCTTCAAACTGCTTCAATTGTATCGGCATTTCCATTTGTATTTATCTTAATCTGTATCATGCTCTCACTACATAAAGGACTGAAAGAAGAGAGTCTGATAGTAACAAGTAAGAAAAAAGTATTTTAATGAAGGAGGTAAACATCATGAAACTAATTAACGTGAGGAAAGGGCAATTCGTTTACTATAACAATAAATTGCATAAAGTGTATTCAGTTAAGCCTTTTTTTAAACAATCTGTCCATCTTGTTCGACTTGCAGATTTAGAACAAATTCTAACCACTGCAAAAGAGATTGAGTTATATAAACCAAAACATTTAGATAGCTTTATATATAACCATAAACGTTATACACTCGATAAAAATATGAAGGCTCAAGTTGGCGACTATATTTTAGTCATCAATCCACTTCCTGATTCACTTGATCATCACCATCTCCATGCAATTGAAATGGTCTCCTCTATTGAGGAAAATGGGGTTATAAGCAATAAACAGAATGGTATTAAACATAATGAGTATTGGGTAATGACTCCAGGACTAGAGGAAGGTGCCGCAATTATTGACATGCCGGATGGAACAGAATCTGATGAGGAAAGTTTAGAGGAAGTAATTTCTCCCGGATATGACCTACCAAAAGTCGGGGATGTTTATCAAAAAAATGATATTGATCCTATTTTACAGGCAATGGTCATTGCTGTTAAAGGACGAAATGTATTTTTAGGCGGGGATTTAAAAGTTTCTATTGATGAATTAACTGATCATAAAAAATGGAGCATCATCCATAATATTTACGATCAATAATTAAAGCAGCTAGTTCAAAAGTATTTTATCAACGAAAAGACGAACTGTACTAGCTTTATAACAGTTTTGGAAATATACTTCATTTTCCTCGGACACGGCCTAGAGCTTATGTAGTAGTAACTCCTCGTTTCGAGTCACGACAGTTCGTCAGACTCTCGAGATTAGCACGATCGTTCGTCCTATCAAAACATTTACTGTTCGTAGGGCGAACTCCGTGTTGATCACGAATCTTTGCGGGAGAACGAAAGCGTAGTTAAATTCCTAGGAGGTGATCAACGCCGACGAAGAGTCTACGTATATTTCCTATGCTTAACTAACAAATTGTTCGTCCTTTTTAGTTGCTCGTATTTTTTATGCCCTAATTCCTTATTTATTATTTTTTTGAAATGCAGTTTGGTTAATTAACTCAATCACTTTCTTCATTTCTTCTGGATATAAATCCAATTGTTTTAATTGCAATAATCGTTCCTTTTGCTCCTTCACATTTAATGGTACTCCACCATTATTCAAAGTCGCTTTTCCTAAGACTTCTCCTAATCCAATATGTATACCAATTAAGCTACCATTTTCAAAAACAACTGAATCTTCCATCTCAGTTGTTTCATGAGTATATTCTATGCCTTCTACGTTTTCAACAATATCAGGATTTGCATTTTGAAAAACCATGAATAAGCCAATGGCTAGAAAAACAACGAAAGCAACAAAGATTCCAATGTTTTTTCTAAATATTTTAATCATAAAAAGTCCTCCAAAAAATATATCTACCAATATCGTACCATGTTCATTCAATTAAATGAAGATTTTTCCAATATAGAATGATTTTTTACCATCGAGTAATCATTTAATCTTACATTCCAACTATTTTACAATCTATTATATAATTTTCACTCAAAAAAATTCATATGTGGTTTGTCTTCTCTATAATAATCTAACCTGTCCTGTAAAGTCCCTGTATGAAATTCAAATTTATGACCATCCGGATCAGTAAAATATACCGACCTTTTATCCCGCTTATCTCGTTGACGGCCCGGTAAAATATTCACGTTGAAATATTCTAACCGTTCATATATCAAATCAAATTCCTGTTCATCAACTGTAAATGCAATATGTGTGTATGAATCTTTTATTTCTGTTCGCGGGATATTTTTTTCCTCATTAAGTGCAAGCCACAATCCGTTTAAATCAAAATAAGCCGTAGTTCTACCTTGTACTATCAGTTTTGCTTTAAATACATTATGGTAAAACCGGATCGAACGCTCTAAATTTGAAACAGAAAACAATAAATGATTTATACCTTTTATCATCGGCACCACCTTTTATATGGAATACCAATTGGTACCCAAATATATTGCTTCTAAAGCTCGCTTACACACATAGAAGACTTCATACTTATACATTTTTTTGTAATCTTGAATTATTTTTAAGTTTTTTATAGGAACTTATGTTCTGTTATGCTATAATAATTACTAACAGTAGACTAGCTTCACATGGGGGATTATCGGGTACACATTTTTACCTTCGCGGTTAATTGTGAAGGGAGGTGATGCCTATTGACACTGCAGAGACGTTAAGTCTTATGATTGCATTTGGGACATTAATGGTTTTAATAATGTCGGGTCAAAATAAAAAATAATCCCTCATGTGCTTAGCGGAGCAATGAGGGATTCGTGATCGCGTTGCCTACCCTTTGGGTGGGGTTGGTCTTCTGTTCCGTTCCATGTCAAACGTGGAACGGCCTCTCTTTCTTTCATTATACCATTTATTTGTGCGCTAGACTACATCTTCACACATACTTTTCTTGCCAAAATATAATTTCTTTAATGTTTTAAATTAAATACGAATGGAAGCGTGTAGATAAGGAGATTTTTCTCTGAAAATATATTTATTTAGTCACTAAACTTATACTTAAGAACTTATTAACGATGTACCTTATTCGTTGTCCAAATGACTTTGCTGACTATCTATTAGTTGCAAAAACTCTTTTGGTAGTGAAAATTGTTGATTGTTGATTACAAGCTGTGCCTCTTCCTTTTCGTTCTTTTCTTTAATTTGCCCAATTTCCTTATGCAAGTTCTCCATCTTTTGATCCAATTCAGCTGCAGTATCGGCGGCTGTTTTTAATTCCTCTATTAGTTGCATAGGAACAGCTTGATTGTATTTATAGAATATTTTATGTTCCAAGCTTGCCCAAAAATCCATTGCAATTGTCCGAATTTGTATTTCAACAATAATCTGTTCCTCTCGATCAGACATAAAGATCGGAACCTCAACCAATAAATGTAAGCTGCGGTACCCATTTGGCTTCGGTTTTTTAATATAATCTTTCACTTCAAGCACAGTTAAATCCCTTTGCAGTTTTAACATATCACTTATCCGGTAAATGTCTTCAATAAAAGAACATGTTATTCGGATTCCCGCAATATCTTTTATATGCTCACGTATGTGCAATAGGTTAATATTATCTTGTCCCATTTTTCGCTTAATCTTTTTCAAAATACTTTCAGGTGATTTCAATCTAGATTTCGTATGTTCAATCGGATTATAGTCATGTAAAAGTCTGAATTCCTCTTGTAAAATTGCTATTTTCGTCTCTACTTCATTTAATGCAAATTTATATTGCATCATAAAACGAGTTATTTCATTTTTAAACTGTTTAAGTTGTATCTGGTATGATTCCATAAGAAACCTGGTCCTCTCTACTGATAAAAAAATTCATGCTATACATATTTTACATATAGTTCTTTCTTTTAGTAAAGTGAGATGACCTTAAACTTTTTACACCTAATATAATGTCATGAAGCAAGTACCTATATTAATTTTTGGTCCTTCTTCGACCGTTGTTCTTATATCTCCTTCTATTCTAGCTAATTTATTGGTAACAAATCATTTCTTTTAGCTAGTATGAATTATTCCCATCAACTCCACCTCGATACTAAAAAATCACATAAAAGATCCCTCACATAGAAATTCTATCGCAAGGGATAAGTGGTAATTTTATGGAATTAATTTTTAATTTCTATACCGCCAGCTACTGTTAAGCAGTTAAGTGTTAATACTGTTGCTTTTTCTTCATTGCTATAATGTCTTGTTTTATCTTCCCATCCACCAAAAATAGGAATGCCTTTTACTTCTACTTGGACATTTTCTGGAACAGTTATACTAATCCCACCAAACACTGTCGTTAAATCTAACTTCGCTCCATCTGATATGATTGCCTCTCTTAGATCAATCTCAGCACCCCCAAAGATGGTTGTAATATTACCACCTTGAAAATCTTTCGACTGACTTCTCACATCTGTTCCAGCAAACAACGAAAATGTATGGATGTTCTCATCCGTATTAGCTCTTCTACCTCTTTTTGTTCGAGTAAAGAGAAATACCAACCCAATAAAGATTAGTAACAGTGGCCATAAATAAGTAGTCATATTAACATCTGTTAGATTATTAGCTAAAAATACTGTCCCAATTAATAAGAATAAAAGACCAGATACGATTGAAGAATATGTACGAGTTATTAATTGGATAATACCAACAATAATTAATGCAATTGGCCACCACGTAGATAATACTTGCACAAAATCTACCATGCCAAGCACTTGCATAAGAAATCCAACTCCGAACAATATAAAAAACGATCCAACCCAAACTCTACCAGACATTTTCCTCACCCCCATTAATCATCTTATGTCACTTCTCTATTTTCAATAATACCAGATTTAAAAATAAAGTAGTGACCTCTTGCCAAAACGCTTTTTCTTCTTCATACGTCAATCGATAAATATACAATCGATCGCTACTTTACATGGTCCTGATAACATACTGATCTTCCTTATTCCATGACAAACACTTCCTATTCCTTCAAATCGAAAACTAAAGTATCAAATAATTTTCCATCTGTATAAAGGAGAATTGCCCATTCTCCTGGCTTGGAAAATTCCACATTGGATGGCGCATGTGCATCAGCTCCATTGTTTTCTCCTTGAGCGTGAACCGTCCATCCATCTGTAAGAATCTTTTCCACTAATTGTGACTCTCGATGATGCCCTACAATGGTTAATTCTGTATTTTCAATGCCCCAAAGATGCCACATCCATTTGTGAGGGCCAAGTCCAGACACGTCTGCTCCGATAACTCCAGACATATTATCATTGCCAACTACTCCCCAGTCACCAAATTCTTCTGCCTTCTTCTCCCAATCAACATTTTCAAAATCTGTCTGTTGTACAAAATCTGGGATCTCTGATGGAAGCTCTAAAGAAACTGCTTTATTGGATGAACATGCAGATAACACAACCACTATACAGAGTGACAAAAGTAGAGATAAACTTTTATACATTTAGCTCCTTTCCTCCCTCTTTAATTTTCTTCGTCTAGCTCGGTCGATATTTGCCAGGTCACGCCAAACTTATCCGTAACATGTCCATACGCTGGACTCCAAAACGTTTTCTGCAAGGGCATTGTGACCGTTCCATTTTCCTTTAACCTGTTAAAAACTTCTTCTGTTTTTTCTGGGTCATTCGTAATGAGCACAATTGAAATTTGTGAGTTCCCTTTCGTAGGAGCATTGTCTGAACCTGGGAATGAATCAGAAATCATCAAATTTGTATTACCAATCTTTAAATGAGCATTTAATATACGGTCTTTTATTTCTTCTGGTAATGGGCGCTCCGGATTTGGCGGCATATCCCCGAAAGTTTTTATATTAATAACTTTAGCTTCCAAAGCAATTTCATAAAATTTAATTGCTGCTTGACCTTCATCTACAAATGATAAATAAGGATAGACTGTTTTAATCATAAAAAATCCTCTCCAATCTCTTTTTCGATTATTATACACTTTTTGGTATTGAACACCAAATTAGAATCACATATAAAAAATAATTATTCAAAAAATAATCTCCTTTTTAATTAGGAAATATGTTTTTGAATGAACATGGTTATTAAGGAAAACATAAATACACCATTCTTTTCCGGAGTGAAACGAACATTAAATTGGACATAATCTTTTTATGGACAGTTTTAAAGGTGAGCTTAAATGGATAATATTGAACTAATTTTCATCGTAACAATTTTAGGACTCGGTATATTTTCACAATGGTTTGCTTGGCGGATTCAATGGCCGTCGATTGTGATCATGTCTATCGTTGGACTACTAATTGGACCAGTTATTGGATTTATTGATCCTAAGACAGCACTAGGAGATTTATATAGTCCGCTTATTTCTTTAGCTGTCGCAATTATTTTATTTGAAGGTAGCTCTAGCTTAGATCTTCGCGAAATTAAAGATGTCTCTAAATCAGTATTCCGCATTATTACTGGCGGTGCGTTTATCGCCTGGATTCTTGGCTCCTTATCCGCTCATTATATCGCCGGCTTAAGTCTTGAGGTTTCCTTTATTATCGGTGGATTATTTGTCGTCACAGGTCCGACCGTAATTATTCCCTTACTACGCAATGCAAAGTTGCAACCTCGAACAGCTGCGGTTTTAAAATGGGAAGGAATCATTGTTGATCCCGCTGGACCGCTGCTTGCACTTTTTGCTTATGAAATTATAAAAGTACTAAAACATGCACAACTCGGTCCGAATTATTTATTATTTTTTCTTGGTTCCGCCCTACTAGCTGCGATACTTGGCTTTATTATTGGCACATTCATTAGCATTATGGCAAATAAAGGCATGTTTCCCGAATATTTAAAATCTCCAATTCTGCTTGCTTTTGTCTTAATTTGCTTCACTATTGCAGAAATGATTATGCACGAGACTGGAATGCTTGCAGTGACCGTAATGGGATTAACTGTTGGTCGTGCAAGAAAACATGTTTCCTCCATTGGAAACATCCATCACTTTATAGAAGGGATTTCTGTACTCTTAACATCAACTGTATTTATTTTATTAACTGCGTCTTTAGATCGGGAAACAATTTCTCAAATATTCACTTGGCCAATTATTGCATTTGTTCTCGTCATGCTATTTATTGTGCGACCAATTTCAATATGGTTACCAACAATTGGAACAGAGTTAACGAATAAGGAAAAAACATTAATCGGCTGGATTGCACCAAGAGGGATTGTAGCCCTTACTGTAGCCGGTTATTTTGCAACTATTTTAGAAGAAGATGGCTACCGTGATGCCGCAACCTTAACCGCACTCACCTTTGCACTCGTTTTTATAACAGTTTGTGTACATGGCTTTACACTGGGACCATTAGCCAAAAAGCTTGGGCTTTCAAATCAAGATTCTCAGGGTGTTGTAATCGTCGGAGCTAGTAGTTTTTCTATTGTTCTTGCAAAAAAACTGAAAGAAATGCAGGTAGAAGTTCTGATTGTTGATTCCTCAAGAGGGAGATTAAGACCTGCAAAATATCATGATATCCCCACTTACGAAGGTGAAATTTTATCCGAACATGCGCAATTCGAAGCAGATTTAACACCTTATAATACGATACTTGCCATGACGATTGACGCTTCTTATAACATGCTTGTGACCCAATCATTTGCACCTGAATTCGGCTATCAAAATACATTTTCCTTACCTGCATCAGCTGATTCAAGTCTTAGTCAGGATAGTTCATCTGCTGTAAAAGCACATTTATTATTCGATGAAGATGCAATATTTACAGAACTTAACCGAAAAATTAATACGAACTACTCTTTAGATACGATTACGATCACTGAAGAAAAAAACATAACGAAAGAAACTTTGCCCACAAGAACTACACCGCTTTTTGTTAGGAAAACAAATAATGACATCGTGTTTATAAACCACCGAACAAAATTGGAATTTGAGGAAGGTGATCAATTGGTTGTATTAAAACCGCTTGAAGAATAATTCGCTTTATTGTAATGACAATAATATAGCGTTTATAAAAGAATATAAAATAAGTGTTTGCGACTGGGCCAAGATAATACTTCTTAATATAGGTGGATATTATGATAATGAAGTTGTGATATGATAGATAAAAGTAATCTATTTTAGTGGGACTTACGTTCCTTATCTCTACAAGTTAAACAAATTATGATAATATTTCTCCTAATGTAGGAAACCGAACTCAAAACCAGAGGTGTTAGAATTGATGATAGATTATATTATTTCTATATTTTTCACGTTACTAATCATTGTACTCATTTGTACCTTTTTCATCTCATTATATTCTTTTATCAAACGTCGCCTAACAAATTCTACCATTCAAAATAATCAGTCGGTAGAGATCGAAAGAAAACTTGATAAAATTATTGAACTGTTAGAAAAAGATAAAAATAACTCCTGAAGTGAAATACTTTGTAGTTCGTGAGAAATTTTTCGCGAAAATAAACTGATCAAATTGTTAATCTCATAAAAATGTTACTTATTACTATTTGTATTTATATTCAATGAAGCCTGATCTATGCACATATACAAAAAATCCCTACAAGATTATCTTGTAGGGATTCCCCATTAGTCTTCTTTTATTTCTTTCCGATTTTTCTTAAACATTTTTGATAAAATCTCATATACAATTGGAACAATAAATAACGTCAATAAAGTTGAACTTGCAAGCCCACCAATAACGGTAATAGCAAGGTCTCTTGAAATTAACCCGCCTCCACCTTCTGCACCAATTGCTAGCGGAATTAACGCACCAATCGTTGCAATAGCTGTCATTAAGATTGGTCGTAAACGAGTTGCACCCGCCTCTAAGACAGCATCTCGCATCACCATTCCACCACGTTCCATACGGACGATTCGGTCGACTAGTACAATCGCGTTCGTTACGATAATCCCGATCAACATTAACAGCCCCATCATCACTGTAACGGAAATGGTTTCACCGGCGAGATATAAGCCGACAAATGAACCAATGACTGCAAATGGTAATGAAAATAGGATCGAAAACGGCGCAACCCCTTCACCGAACGTTACAACAAGGATAAAGTATACAATTGCTATGGCTGCAAGCATCGATGCACCTAATTGGGTAAAGGTCTCATCCATATCCGCAGCAACCCCGGCAACGTCGACTGTAACTCCTTTTGGTAACTCTAATTTATCGATCGCTTTATCGACTTCAGAAGTGACTTTTGAAATATCTTTATCTGTAATCGTTCCTGAAACTGTTGCATAATACTCCCCTTCACTACGAGCTAATGTATTAAGGGTCTTCCCTTCCTTCACAGTTACTAGCTCAGAAAGAGGTATCGTTGTACCTAGAGCAGTTGACACTTCTGTATCTAACATTTCATCAATTGAATCGGGCTCTTCTTCTTCCTCCTGCTGAATAACCACATCAATCGAATTACCATCTTTTTCGATCGTTGTTAATACATCTTTTGTAGTATCTGCTCGTAACATCCCGACAATTTGGCCTGCTGTTAAGCCATATTGCAACAATTCCTCCTGATCTACATTAAAGGTATATTCTACATAAGCGTCTTCCGTACTTGATGAAACATCCTCCAACTTGTCATTTTCCTTCATCATGTCTTCTACTTGCTCCACAGCTTCATTTAATCTATTTAAATTTTCACTGTAAAACGTATAACTGAGTTCATTCGATGAGAAAGACATTGCTGAAAAATCTTGACTTTTCCATTCTCCAGACTGATCGATATTGAAAACATATTCTTCGACTTCCTCACGCGCTTCAGGGAAATCTTCCATATCAGGGTCAAAGATTAAATACATAAGCGCGCCATCAGAGCCGCCGCCCATCATCATCGCAGATGGATCACCATTATCATTAATAGATAACTGGATAATATCGATATCATCACGCTTCAATAATTCTTCTTCCACTTTTTCAACATTTTTTAATGTATCTTCTTTTAAATCACCCGTAGCAGGTGTATAAGTTAAATACATTACTTTTTCTTCGTCACTACCTAAAAAGCTAAAGCCGATTAATGGAGTCAGCAATAAACTACCGACAAGTAATATAATCGCTGTTAAAGAAGTAATAATTTTATGATTTAACGTCCACTTTAATGCACCTTTATACCAGTTTGCCAGTTTCCAAGTCTCTTTATGCTTCGCTTCCCCTTTTTCACCGTATAATTTTTTTCTAAATAAAAAGTGAGAAAGTGCCGGCACAATCGTAATTGCTACAAGTAAAGATGCGCCTAATGCAAATGACATTGTTAAAGCAAATGGCATGAAAAGCTCTCCAACCATTCCACCAACAAAAATTAATGGAGCAAATACAGCCACAGTTACAATAGTAGAAGAACAGATCGGACGAAACATTTCAATCGTTGCTTCTCGTACAAGCGCACGACCAGACAATTTTTCATCTTTCAAATGAAGCCGTCGATAAATATTTTCAACGACAACGATCGAGTCATCAATTACCCGTCCAATCGCAACCGTAATCGCACCAAGCGTCATAATATTTAACGTAATATCCATCCAATTTAATAATAAAACAGCCATTAAAATCGATACTGGGATCGAAATGACGGAAATAATAGTTGACTTAATATCACGTAAGAAAAGAAGAATGATTAATACTGCTATTAAACCACCAAATAAAGCTTTTTCGATCATCGTCTTGATTGAATCTTCAATCGGTTCTCCTTGATCAAGAGAAACATCAATCACAAGACCATCCACTTTACTTTCTTCTTTTTTAATTAACTCTTTTACATTATTTACTACATCTACGGTATTTGCTTCCTGTCCTTTAACAATTTGAATACCGATAGAATCCTTTCCATTTGTTCGCGAAACAGACTCGACTTTACCTACGAGTTCAAGATCCGCAATATCTTTTAGTTTTACAAAAGGAGATGGATTTGCTGCTGAAGGTTCAACCGGTATTAACATATTCTTTAGTTCATCAACGGTTGTAAATTTGCCGTCAACTGCAACAGCTTGTTCTCCTTCTTCAAACTCATAGAGTCCGAGAGAAACTGCAAGATTGCTAGCTTGAATCATATCTTTAACAGTATCTTCTGTTAAGCCTAGTTCCTCCATCTTCTCTTCATTATATACAAGATCTACTTCCTCAATATGTTGACCGGTAATCGTAGCTGAAGCGACCCCATCAACTTTTTCAATCGCAGGAAGTAATATTTCTTCCACAGTTGAAGTCAATTCAACAATATCTTCTGTTGTACTACTTACACTAAGAGCTACAACTGGCATCATATCCATATTAATCTCTGTAACAGTCGGCTCCTCAGCACCATCCGGCAAAGTTACCCCATCAATGGCTGATTTAAGTTCTCGATTCGCCTCATCCATATCAATTCCATACTCATATTCAATTTGGATACTTGACATATTAGAATAAGAGTTAGAATAAACAGCTTTTACGTGTTTCAAATTTTCAATGGTTTTTTCCAATGGAATAGAAACTTCTTCCATGACCGTTTCAGGAGTTGCACCCGGATACACATCGGAAACCATTAAAAAAGGAACGGAAACATTTGGAATCATTTCTGTTTTCATACGTGTTCCTGAAAAAAGACCAAACACAACAATAATAATCGTAAGCAGCCATACAGCTAGCTTATTTTTTATAACAAAATTAACTAATCCTTTCACCATTACACCTGCCTAATATTGATTTTCTTCACCTAGTTATCTATACTAATGACTGATAAGTCAATTGTCAATTCAAAGAGTCATAGGAGAGGAAAACATGGTTAAAAAACAATTAATTATGGAAAAAGCGTCTGAATTATTTGCAAAACAAGGATTTAAAGCAACATCTGTTCAACAGATCACTGAGCATTGTGGCATCTCAAAAGGCGCACTCTACCTGTCTTTCAATTCGAAAGACGAACTCATTTCATCCATTATTGACCACTATATGAGTCAAGTAACAGCAAACTTTGACTATATAGTCAGTCATTCGGATAAAGAAGACCTATTATACGATTTTTATCGTGAATACTATCATTTTTTTAATAAGCATGCGAATATCGCTAAAATTTTCATTAAAGAAACGCAGTCCTTAAATGAAGAACTGATTGACAGAATGAGATATTATAATCAATTGCATGAAAAAATTATTTTAACAATGATTGATCGGCTATATGGCAAAAAGGTTAGAGATGTGAAATATGATTTGCTTTATTGTATAAAAAAATTATTGAATATGTATGCGGAAGTCTTTTTATTAAATGATATTTACTTAGACTTTAACGTCCTTGCACAATCCTTAGTAGAAAAAACGAATATAATCGCTGAAAATATAACGATCCCTTTTATTACAAAACAACAATATGAACTTTTGAATTTTAAAAAAGTTAAAGATCTTTCAAAAGAAGAGTTGATTCATCTACTGGATGAGACAATAAAAGAAATTGAAAGCGGACTGGAAAGAGAATCGATTCTCCTGCTTAAAGAAAATCTTATGGAAACAAATTTGTCTATAGCAATTGTGAAAGGTCTCATAGAAAATATCCGGAATTATCCGGGCTGTGAATGGATCGCTTACCTATTGAGGAAATATTATGAGCTATGAAGGTTTTCAGGGAAGAAATTATTCAAATCTATATAAATCAATGTTTTCTTTGCGTGTATTTCATCAGCGCTTTTATAATATATTTAGCCCCTTTATGAATGATGTTAAAATCCATTCTACAGGGGCTTATTTTAATCATTATATTTTTGCTTCATTTACAAGTTGCTGATATGCATACAATGCGATTTTTGTATCTTGAGCTCCTGTTCCTGTTAAATCCGCCACTGTAATCGCATCTTTTGACAGTCGCGGTTTTATTTTTTTAGAAGTTATCTGACCGAGCTCCAAGACTTTTGTTTTATCAATGAGTCCAGCTTCTATCCCAGGTCTAAGTTCCCCACATACTTCACATTGCGTAATAACATCACAAACAACAACATCAGCCATTTGTAAAATCTTCGAATCTAGTTCCTGCTTATAAGGGGCATCTGCTCCCATTGCCGTAATATGTGTGCCTGGCTTAATCCATTCACTCCGTAAAACAGGTTCTTCTGAAGGTGTCGTAGTTATAATGATTTGACTTTCGTTTGCAACTTGTTCAGCATTGTCTTTAATCGTTACAGAAACAGCTAATTTTTCTTCGATTTCTTCTTTAAATTCGATTACTCTCTTTTTCGTTTTACTAAATACGACTACATGTTGAAAATTTCGTACTTCTTTGAGTGCTTCTAGTTGATATCGAGCTTGTGCACCTGCTCCAATAACACCGACAACTTGAATGTTTTCATTTGCTAAATAATCTGCTGCGACCGCTCCTGCAGCGGCAGTTCTAACATCTGTTAAATATCCATTATCATATAACAATGCCTCGGGCTGACCATTAACCGCGCTAATTAAAAACATTAACCCACCTGTACTTGGAAGACCTAGCTTATAATTATTGAAAAATCCAGATGAGACCTTTAGCGCGAAACTTTCATGTCCAGGAATATAGGCGGTTTTCACATCAACTTCCGCATTATTTTCCGGGATATCCACTCGCATAATCGGAGGCATTCGTACATTTTTCGTAAATAAATCTGTGAAAGCACTTTCAATTTCTCGAATAATAGTTTGATTGATTGTTACATTTGTCCTGATTTCCTTTTCCGTAAAGATCTGCATGAACCATTTTCCTTTCTATACTAATTAGATAGAATTTAGAAGATATTACGATGTGGAGTGCCTATCTTCTCTCGTCTTGCTAGAAACCTATAGGAATATCTCTCATAATGGAACCATCTGTATTTTCTGTAGCTGTAAGTTTTCATCTTACCCTAATAAATGTTTCACTTCGTTGTTGCAAGATATTTGGCTCCAACATTTAAAACAACTGAAGTATCTACATTTTTTCCAGAAATAACTGAAACAACGTTTTTTCCTGCAACGTCTACTTTTCCACTTAATATCGCCGCAACAGTAGTAGCAGCAGCCCCTTCCACTGCGAATTGATGATGATGAAGCATATACATCATTCCACGGGCAATTTCCTCTTCACTTACTAGAATAAAATCATCTATGTATTCTTGTACCATACGGAATGTATAATAATTATTTAATCCAATCCCACCTAGTAGACTATCTGCCAACGTATCTTCCTCTTGCAAAACGACCGGATTTTTAACTCGGATACTTTCGTACATCACCGGACTTTTTTCCATTGACACGCCGATTAGTTTCACCTTAGGATTATATTTTTTCAGGGCAAAACTTATCCCAGAAAAAAGACCTCCACCAGAAACAGGTATAATTGCCATATCCATTTCAGAGAACTGTTCGATTAATTCAATCCCAATCGTTCCTTGACCTGTAATGACGTCTATATCATCAAAAGGTGGAATAACCGTAAGTCCCTCTTTTTCCGCTAATTCATATGCATAGCGTTCCGCATCATCTTGATTATCCCCCACTTTAATAATTTCGGCTCCTAAGCTGGTGAGCTTATTTACTTTTACAGATGGTACATGATTTGAAATACAAATGATCGCTCTCATTCCGAGTTTTGCTGTCAAATAAGCAACTGCCAACCCATGATTCCCTGTTGAAAATGTTGTAACTCCACGTTCTCTTTTTTCCTTTGAAAGCGCAAGTATTTTATTTGCTGCTCCACGCATTTTGAATGATCCTGTCTCTTGTAAATTCTCAAGTTTCAAATAAACAGATGCATTATACGACATACTGAGCGAATCACTATTTATTAATGGTGTTTCCATTACATAAGGCTGGATACGTTTTCTTGCCTGATACATATTAGACAAAGTAATAGGTTGCATATAAATCACCTACCGTTAAAATAAATTATTTCTCATACCGTTCATACACCAATGTTTCCCCTTTCGCACCCGAAAACCAAATATCATTACATTGCTCAGCAAATTCTTCTAAATTTTCTTCAATTGTGGCAAAAACATTGCCCGGCACAAATCCAATATCTCCATTTAAAAGTAAATTATTTCTTCCATAAAACACAGCTAAATCGACTACTCCAGGCAACTTGTCTATCCCTTTTTCTTCTTTGAACTTTTGATCTAATACTCCTCCATCAAAATCAAAAAAACAGACATCTCCTGGGATTGGTGTTATCGTAGTGTTTTCCATCCCAATCGGCTGGTCAAAAAAACGAGGAACCATTGTGTAAATTTCATTTCTAGCATACTTTGCATGATACACTTGTCCACTTTGTGGCAATGCATTCCAAACTGCCTCACATGTTTTAGGAGCTTCTTCTTCTAATAATCGAGCGATACAAGATACCCCACGATTTTTCAAACTTATCTTAATGTATCTCGTCATGATTGCATTTCCCCTTTTTTGATTGAGTATGTACTTATCATACGATATATATATTTAAGAAAGCATCAGACAAATTGTATGAATATTTCTTCTTTATTTTGACGGTTTGATATATATTAAATGAAATAATTTCAATATTTATCCAATCCATTCTGATTGGTTCTAAATCTAGATAGTCTCTTATTTTATGACTATTTGTAAATGGTTTAATCTAATGGAGAAATCCATCTTACCGAGTACGGATCCATGATAAGAGCATTTAATAGTTGGTAAACGGGGAAAGTATTTAGAAAATGTTTAGCTAGAATAGATATAAAAAGAGATAATCTTCAGTTCAAAAAATAACACCTCTTCTATATAATTCACCAATAGCGTGCGAGCGATTTTTAACACCAAGTTTTTTAATAGCAGTTTTAACATATTGATTAACGGTAACTGCACTTATCCCCATTGAATCAGCCATTTCTTTTGTGCTTTCACCTAATGCGATTCGTTTCATTACTTCCATTTCCCTTCTACTTAATAAATTGGCATTTACACCATTTTCTGAACGATTCATAACTTTTCCAACTAGTTTTCCGAAAAAAGTAAAGTAAGAAAGCATCTTTTCATCCATGTTAGTACCTTCTTTAAATTCCGAACTACAAATATACCCAAAGACGACAGGACCATCAAAAATTGGAATAACTACGAAAGTGTTTGAAATAGTAGAGGTTATAGTATACTTGCTATTCATCAGTTTCAAATATTCAATACCCGAACAATACTTTGCTTCTTTGTCCTTAATGGCAGAGTATATAATCGGAAAGTTTCTAACATCATCTCGAATCTCTCCTATGTGAACTCCACCTTCTAAATTAAGGTAAATCAGTCCTTCTGCAAGAAAACCAAGTGGAGAGTATCTAAGTAAGTACGCATCTAACACAGGAAAGTTTTGCAAATATATCTCTAATACTTTAAAAAGCTGCTCCTCATGGTTGAAAGCAAACTCTATTTTCTGAATAGATTGTTCGATAGTAGAATGTGATACCATCCAATCACCTCTATTTTAGTATATATAATAGTCTAAAATTAGGGAATTTTCAAATATCTATAAGTGTTGTATCTTTTTATTAACAACTTATATTTTGAACATGACAAACATAAAAGGAAAAGGAGGAATACGTTTTTAGTTACGCAGGAATATAATTTTGCATTTACTAGAATGATAGGAGTGAGAACAATATGACAACAACCCAAGAAGAAGATTTCGATGCAATTTTGATAGGGGCAGGATTTTCTGGACTATATATGCTACATCGATTAAGAGAAGCTGGTTTCTCTACACGTGTCTATGAAACAGGTGATGGGGTTGGTGGTGTTTGGTATTGGAACCGCTATCCAGGTGCACGTTGTGATGTAGAAAGTATTTACTATAATTATACTTTTTCCAAAGAGCTCTTTGAAGAATGGACTTGGACTTCTAAATTCCCTGCCCAGCCTGAAATTCTAGCGTATTTAAACTATGTTGCAGATAAATTTGATTTACGTAAGGATATTCAGTTTAACACTAAGGTTACATCTGCACAGTATGACGAAACAACAAATAAATGGAATATTCATATGGATGATGGCACTATGGTGCTTGCTAAATATTTTATCTCAGGAGTAGGATGTATTTCATCCGCCAATCTGCCAGATTTTAAAGGCCTAAATACCTTTGAGGGTGATTGGTATCATACTGGTCACTGGCCACAAGAAAAAGTAAATTTCAAAGGAAAACGTGTTGGTGTCATCGGTACTGGATCAAGTGGGATACAATCAATTCCAGTGATTGCTAAGGATGCAGAACATCTTACTGTTTTTCAACGAACACCTCAGTATACAGTACCAGCTCGAAACTACCCGTATGCCCCAGAATTTATTAAAGAAACAAAAGAAAACTTCACTGAAATTAGAAACATATTGCGTAATACTCCATCAGGAAACGGCTTTCACTTTAGTAATAAATCTGCACTATCCGATTCACCAGAAGTACGACAGAAGGTTTTTGAACAAGCTTGGGGAGAAGGAGGTTTCGCCTTTACAAGCGCTTATAATGACTTTCTTATCAATGAGCAATCTAATAGCACAGCAGCCGACTTTATTCGATCAAAAATAAAAGAGGTTGTAAAAAATCCAGATGTTGCAGAAAAATTATTACCAAACTATTATTACGGGACGAAACGCCCAATTTTGGATACCGATTATTATGAAACTTATAATAGAGAAAACGTTTCTTTAGTAGATGTCAAAAAAGCTCCTATAGTAGAAATCACAGCAAATGGTATTCGGACAACTCAATCTGAGCATGATCTAGATATAATCGTTTTTGCAACTGGATATGATGGCATGACAGGCTCTTTATTTAAAATCGATATCCTCGGAAAAAATGGTGTGTCATTAAAAGAAAAATGGGAAGGTGGAGCAAGTGTAAGAACCCATCTCGGCCTTGCAACTGCAGGTTTTCCAAACTTTTTCATGATTACGGGACCGGAAAGCCCATCGGTACTAACCAACATGCCACCTGCTATCGAACAACATGTCGAATGGATTACAGATTGTTTAAAGCACCTCCGTGACAACGGGATTGAAACAATAGAAGCATCTGTGGAGGCAGAGGAAGAATGGAGCAAGCATTGTCAAGAAGTTGCCAACCACACTCTTTATGTCAAAACTGATTCTTGGTACACTGGCGCGAATATCGTAGGTAAACCACGAAGTTTTCTTATCTATCTAGGAGGATTTGATGTTTACACACAAAAGTGTAATGAAGTCGCCTCATCAGGATACAAAGGGTTTACACTTTCCTCTATAAAACAGGTAAATTGAGAATATTTATGAAAAGAAGAAATAAGATGATATTAATAAAGTTAACTGCCTATACGAGGAGATCTTATGGACAAATCTAGAAATAGAAAATGTTAATTTTATAGCAATGAAGATTTGTATATTAAAATTCAAGGAGGATGTAAAATGAAAAATAGAATTGATCCAGAATTGCGAGAAACACTCGAATTATTCCCACCTCTTGATATAGATAACATCGAAGCGACTAGACAAGGAATGGCTGCAGCAGCACAAATGAATGAAATAACCATAGATGAATCGGTTGTTATTTCGGAAAAAATGATTCCGGGACTAGAAAATAACCCTTCCGTAAGAGTAAAAATCTATGAACCTAAAGAGAGAACTGAAACGCTCCCTGGTCTATTATGGATTCATGGAGGTGGGTATGTTCTTGGAACAGCCGATGAAGGAGATGCTCTCGGTCAACAGTTTGTGTTGGAAGCAAATTGCGTTGTTGTTTCTGTCGATTACCGTTTGGCACCTGAACATCCATATCCCGCAGCACTAGAAGATTGCTACGCAGCACTTAAATGGTTTTCAGATCAAGCAGATGAATTAGACGTTGATCGATCAAGAATTGGAGTTGCTGGTCAAAGTGCAGGTGGAGGATTAACGGCTGCACTAGCTTTATTCACGAGAGATAAGAAAGGTCCCGAATTATGTTTCCAAATGCCATTGTATCCAATGATAGATGATCGAAATAACACTCCATCTAATCTTGAAATAACAGGGAATATGATATGGAATTACGATTTAAATGAAAAAGGATGGACTATGTATTTGAATGGTAAGAATGGAACTGACGAAGTTTCACAGTATGCTGCTCCGGCACGTGCAACAGACTTATCTAATCTCCCATATACATATACATGTATAGGACAATTAGATCCATTTCGTGATGAAACACTTGATTATGTCACTCGTTTAAGCCGTGCTGGTGTAGATGTTGAATTTCATCTTTATCCGGGCGCCTATCACGGATTTGAAGGAATTGTCCCAACAGCAAGTATTAGTCAACGAGCGATTAATGAGTATGTTGGAGCTGTTAAACATGCTCTAAATAGAACAAAAGTAGCAGCAAAATAAAGGGTTCATTCTTATTTTAAGCTACCTTGAATCATAGGCTTAATACTCCTTAAAAATGGACAAGTGGAGAAAAATAAACAATACATTCTCCACTTTTTTTATTTCAAATATTATTTTGATAATATTACACAAAAATATTAGCTGCTTCTTCTCCATTAATAGCTTAAAATCAATTTTGTTTAAAACTATCGCCATTGTTCTTAATTAACAAATTGAATAAAACCAAGTATAATTGTAAGTACTAAAAAATAGGAAGTGAAAAAAAGTGACAAACCGCAATCAAAATGTATACAACTTTAATGCTGGGCCATCAGCACTTCCAACGGCTGTATTAGAAAAAGCTCAGCAAGAACTTACAAACTTCCAAGGTACTGGAATGTCAGTAATGGAATTAAGCCATCGAAGCAAAACGTATGAAGACGTACATAATGGAGCTATTTCCCGCTTAAAAAAGCTTTACAATATTTCAGATGAGTATGAGGTTGTCTTTTTACAGGGCGGCGCAAGTTTACAGTTTTCAATGATTCCGATGAATTTTTTAACGGAAGAACAAAAAGCTGGTTATATTATGACTGGTTCTTGGTCTGAAAAAGCCTTCACTGAAACGAAATTTTTCGGGGAAGCGTATCATGTAGCAAGTTCAAAAGAAGATCAATACCGTTCTATTCCCGAAATTTCAGCAAATACCTTTAATGATAATGACGCATATATCCATTTAACTTCAAACAATACAATTTATGGAACACAATGGCAATCATTCCCTGATACAGCTGAAGTTCCATTAATCGTAGACATGTCAAGCGATATTATGTCAAAGCCTATTGATGTTAATAAATTTGCTATGATTTACGCTGGTGCTCAGAAAAACCTTGGTCCATCTGGAGTAACAGTTGCAATTATTCGAAAAGATTTGCTAGAAAAAGCTAATAAAAATATACCATCTATGCTTTCTTATCAAACTTACGTAGACAAAAATTCTCTTTACAACACTCCTCCGACATTTGGTATTTATATGTTAGGCGAAGTGCTCAAATGGATTGAATTGCAAGGCGGTCTTTCTGCAATTGCGAAACTGAATGAAGAGAAAGCGTCATATATTTATGATGCAATTGACAATAGTGATGGTTTTTATACCGGTCATGCAGAAAAAAATAGTCGTTCCCTTATGAACATTACATTCCGTGTTCAAAATGAAGAATTAGAAAAGAAATTCCTAGCTGAAGCTGTAGATAAAGGTTTTGTCGGATTAAATGGACATCGTTCTGTCGGCGGTTGTCGCGCATCAACGTATAATGCAGTTCCACAAGAGGCTTGTTTAGCATTAAGCGAGTTCATGAAAGAATTTCAACAGAAAAATAGCTAAAGGTTTAATAGACACTCTTCTTTAATAAAGTGGGTGTCTTTTTATTTGGCTTCTGCCGCATAATTATTTGACTTTTATTATGATTATTCATACTATTGTAAGTAACAATAGATGAACGATTATAGAGGGATAGTATACAGTCTGCCCGTTGTCAGAGAGTGAAATTTATTAGCTGAAAGATTTCATCATCGGCCCCTGTAGAACCTGCCTCTTAGTCCAGTCTTAAAACCTGGCGTCTTCTTCACGTTACGGAGAGAAGAGAGGAATGTCAGCTGATATTCAATTTTAGGTGGTACCGCGGAACAAAGCCCTTCCGTCCTTATTTGTATGGACGAGAGGGCTTTTTCTATTGATTCAGGGAGTAGGAGAAGAAAGAAATGAGAAAACAAACGATTGTCATTAAAATTGGGAGCAGTTCATTAACAAATGATAAAGGTGAAATTGATGATGAAAAACTGACTGGCTATGTAGCAGCAATTGCAGCATTAAAAAACGCAAACCATACCGTTGTTTTAGTATCATCTGGAGCTGTAGCGGCTGGTTTTAAACAGCTTGGCTACCCCTTTCGGCCAATTACGATTAAAGGCCGTCAAGCCGCTGCTGCAGTCGGACAAAGTTTATTAATCCAATCTTATATTAAAAAATTTCAAGAACATCAGCTAGTGCCTGCGCAAATATTGCTGACTCGTAGTGATTTTTCAAATCGCGAGCGTTACCGCAATGCTTTTTCGACGATTATGGAATTGTTGGACAGAGGAATCATCCCAATCATTAACGAAAACGATACTGTTTCTATTGATGAATTAACTTTCGGGGATAATGATATGTTATCTGCGCTCGTCAGCGGATTCATTCATGCGGATCAGCTTATTATTTTGACAGATATTAATGGACTTTATACCGCTAATCCGATGAAAAACCCCCATGCCAAAAAGTATAATTTCTTAGAAGAAATTACCGATGATATTTTAGAAGCGGCGAGCAGTGAGGGCTCAAAAGTTGGTACAGGTGGAATGAAATCGAAAATTGAAGCAGCAAAAACCGCCCTTTCTCTTGGAGTATCTGTGTTTATTGGAAAAGGTGAAGATAAAGACAGCCTGTTACAAATCCTGCAAGGAACTGGTGATGGAACCTATATTACCAATAAATCAAAAGAAGCAATCAACACGAGCCGACAGTGGATTGCCTTTCATTCAGAATCATTTGGGAAAATTTATGTTGACCAAGGTGCTGAGGAAGCCATTTTATATAAAGGACGAAGTTTATTACCCGCAGGCATTATTGAAGTAGAAGGAACTTTCGATAAAGGCGATGTTGTTGAAGTATACGGTAAAAGAGGATTGCTAGGTAAAGGCGAAGTAAATTATTCGTCGAGTGAAGTAAAAGAGGAAATGAAAAAAAGATTAGAGCAAAAACAAGTGAAACCATCGATTGAAGTCATTCATCGAGATCATTGGGTAGAAGTAAAATAACTTTTTATTAGGAGGAAAATTAAAATGAGTGAAGTAATTACAAGAGGAAAAGCTGCTAAAGCAGCAAGTTATAAGCTTGTTCAGGCAACAACAGAACAAAAAAACGAAGGACTGCTCTTAATTGCTGAACAAATTGTTTCAGACCAAGCGGAAATCATTGCCGCAAATAAAAAAGATCTTCGAAGCGGAGAAGAAAATGGACTTGATAAAAGTGTCATCGACCGAATCATGTTAAATGAAGAACGAATTGCAACAATGGCACATGGCATCAAATTACTAGTTGATCTGAATGATCCAATTGGCGAAGTTTTAGAAAACAGTACATTGGACAATGGATTAAGTGTAGAAAAAATTCGCGTTCCAATCGGTGTTATCGGCATGATCTATGAAGCTCGACCTAATGTAACAATTGATGCAGCAACGTTATCATTAAAAACAAGTAATGCTGTGATTTTGCGAGGCAGTTCATCAGCCATTCACTCGAATAAAGCACTCGTACAATCCATTCACCGTGCATTAGAAAAAAGCGCATTACCAATTGACGCTGTCCAACTAATTGAAGATACATCAAGAGAAACTGCAAAGGAACTGTTCCAGTTAAATGACTATTTGGATGTACTCATCCCTCGTGGAGGGAAAAATCTGATTGATACGGTCATCAGAGAATCAACTGTACCAGTTATTGAAACAGGTGCTGGAAACTGTCACGCATTTATCGACGAATCCGCACAACAGGAAATGGCCGAACAAATTGTTTTAAACGCAAAGACTCAACGCCCTTCTGTCTGTAATGCAATCGAATCAATTCTGATCCATGAAAAATGGTTTGATCAATACGGAGTTTCGTTACTTCAAAAATTACAGGAAGCTAATGTTCAAATTATTGCAGATAAAAAAGTTCATGAACAGTTCCCTGCTACAATGCTTGCTGAAGCAACAGATTGGGCAACAGAATATTTAGAGCTAACAGTTAGTGTAAAACTTGTCAGCAGCTGTGAAGAAGCAATTGAACATATTAATAAATACGGAACCCATCATTCAGATACGATTATTACTGAGGATGTACAAAATAAAAATCTTTTCTTACAAACAGTGGATTCCGCCGCTGTATATCATAATGCATCCACTCGTTTTACAGATGGATTTGAATTTGGATATGGCGCAGAAATCGGAATTAGTACACAGAAATTACATGCAAGAGGACCAATGGGATTACAGGCCCTCACATCAAGTAAATTTGTAATTGAAGGTTCAGGACAAGTGCGAGAATAATAGTTTGATAGAGAAGAAGCAGGATCGTCCAGTCAATACCGAAACTCCTGCTTCTCCCCTTCTTTCAGACAGTAGATAAATAAATTGACAAGCCTGGACAGTTAAGGTATAGTAATAATTGTTGAAATTACATACGATTCCGTAGCTCAGCTGGGAGAGCGCTACCTTGACAGGGTAGAGGTCGTTGGTTCGAGCCCAATCGGAATCATAGCTTACAAACATTGAAATAGAGCGATTCCTTACAAAACTAGGAATTGCTCTATTTTCTTTTTTTATTAAAATGCCGACATTTGTGCTGTTTTCAAGTGTTTTTTAACCACCTTTACTATGGTTAAAGATGTTCTTTAACATATATATTTTCATAAAAAATAACCACTTTACGGAGCTATAAAATCTCCACCTTTATTATATACTCAATTTTTATTTCAATATGCTCAATAAAAACTCGTCTATCAATTGACTCCCCAAAAAATCAGTTAACAGGACTTTTCATAGATTGTGTCGAATCAAGATACAAGAACTTATTTGAATGTAGCTCCAAAAACTATGTATGGAAAGATCACATTTCAAGCCTTTGAATTCCAAGACATTAAAGTATTTCATGAAAAACTTACTCAAATTAAAGATTATTGCTACACGATGATGAACATCATTCATTTATTTAAAAGTGAGTAATATACTATAACTATGTTATTTACACACCTTTTAAATAGTTTTTTGGAAGTAGGTGAAATATTTATGTCTAGAGAAAAGATATCTAGAATAAGTAGAAAACAAATGAAAAAAAGTCATAAACCAAAAAGAAGCTTACTTACAAAATTCCTATTGGCCTTAAGTATCATCGTCTTATTTCTTGTGATCATTTCTGCTTTTTTTGTTATTAGTGTGATTAAAGATGCGCCAACATTTAGTGCTAGTGATTTAGAAAGCCCCCTGTCAACAAGAGTTTATGATCAGGATGACGAACTGGTCAGCACCTTATTTCGAGAGGAAAATCGTATAAAAGTTTCGATTGATGATATTCCGGAACAACTGCAAGATGCCTTTATATCTATCGAAGATAAACGGTTTCATAATCATCATGGAATAGATGTTTTCAGAATTGCTGGCGCGGCAACAGCCAATTTGAAGCACGGTTGGGGGGTGGAGGGTGGTTCGACTCTTTCACAGCAGCTGATTAAACGAACGATTCTCACTCCAGATAAAACGCTGAAACGAAAAATCCAAGAGGCATGGCTAGCCTTAAGGTTGGAGCAAAATTATTCCAAAGATGAAATTTTAGAAATGTATTTAAATAACGTTTATTTTGGCCACGGGGCTTATGGAATTCAAATGGCTTCTGTGCACTATTTCAATGAAGAAGATTTGTCGGAATTGAACTTGGCGCAAATAGCTTTACTTGCCGGTCTGCCTAATGCTCCGAGTGCGGGGAATCCTTTTAACAATCCTGTTCAAGCAAAAAAGCGCATGAATCAAGTGTTGGATGCCATGGTTAAAAATGAAGTCATTTCTGAAGCAGAAGCAAAAGAAGCAAGCGGGACGGAACTCGAAGATATTTTACAGGAACCCGAGAAAAAAGATAAGGATCCGTTTAATGCTTACTTAGATGCTGTTTATCATGAATTAGTAAAAAAAGAAGAGGTAGTTTCCGAGCAAGACTTTTATCAAGGAGGTTTGGAAATTTATACGCATCTTGATAAAGATGCACAGCAAATGATTGATGATTTGCTGCATTCGGATGATATTCCTTATCCAGATGAACATTTTGAAACAGGAATTTCTTTAGTAGATACGCAAACAGGTGTCATGAAAGCTATCGGGGGTGGGCGAAATTTCACTTCCATTCAGGATATAAATTACGGTGCCTTTGTTAAAAGTCAACCGGGATCTACGATTAAGCCCATTTTAGATTATGGACCGGCGATTGAGCATCTGAAATGGTCAACAGCTCAACCCATCACAGATGAGCCGTATCAATACAGCGATGGCACACCGATCAATAATTGGGATAACAAATATTGGGGAAGTATGACGATCCGACGTGCTTTGGAGTGGTCGCGTAATATTCCGGCATTAAAGGCTTTTCAAGAGGTAGGCAGTGAGCAAGCCCAAATATTTGCCGAGGGTCTGGGGATAGAGATTGATCCGATTTATGAAGCCGCTGCGCTCGGTGGTTTTGACGGTGCCTCACCACTGGATTTAGCTTCTGCTTATGCCGCATTTGGTAATGGTGGCATGTACAATGAACCTTCTACTGTGAGAAAAATTGTTTTCCCTAATGGAAAGGAATGGGAGCCGGAACAAAAGCCACATCAAGCGATGCAAGATTACACCGCATACATGATTACAGATATGTTAAAAACAGTCATTACGAGTGGAACTGGGGCTGATGCAAACATTCCCGGCATTCCCATTGCGGGAAAAACGGGATCAACAAATATCCCGAAAGAAATCCGGGAACAATACGGTATAAACAGCGGTTTACTAGACTCATGGTTTGTCGGCTATACAACGGAATATTCCTTAGCCGTTTGGTCGGGTTATCCTTCTTTAAAAGCAAAAAACAGTGATGAAATCCAGTATATTCAATCGGATGGCACGCAACATATCCCGAAAATTTTATTTAAAGAAATAATGACCGAATTAAGTGATGAAAATACTCTTGATTTTGAACAACCCGATTCCGTTGTCTCTAACGGAACTGAATTATATGTGCGGGGAATGGAACAACAAAAAAGACCTGAACCACAACCCGAGCAGCCAAGGGAGATTGAAGAAGAAGATCAGGAAGAACCTGAAGAAGATCTAGAAAAAAATGAAGAGGATGAAATAGTGGAAGAAGAACCGGATGATAAAGAAGGCGATGGAAAAGATCAAGACAACGAAGAGGAAAATAAAGAGGAGAACGATCAAAACAAAGACGAGGAAAAGAAAAAAGAGCCGAATGACGACGAAAAGGATCAAGAAGCAGAGAAAGAGAAGCAAGATAAAGAACAAAAAGGAACGGAAGAGAAAAAAGAAAACGATCCAGCAGATTCTTCTTGAGTGCTCCCATAGCGGAGCATATTACCGTTGTACACACAAACGGAACAATTACAGACATTTTCGTTTTTTGTTCTTCCAATATTTTTGCTTCACTATTTTAATATCTTCTTCATTAATGTTGCCGATTATATATTTGGCTAGAATTTCTACATCTTCGACAAAATTAAACAAACCATCTTTATAATTGGAATGATTCAAATTCGTGATTTAAGTAACTATTATCAATATTTATGTTTTTTACGCTCCCCTCCTCGTCCCAATCATATAACAAAGGAAATATTAACCACGAAAATTAAAATTATATTTCATAAGAACTAAAAAAATAATACTTTTTAATTTGGTTGTAATCGGCTGTTAATTCTCATTTGTTATCCTTTAAGTAACACCTAAGAAGGAGCAATCGAAATGAAAAGAATAATTTGTATAATCCTCAAAAAACATAAATATAGCTACTTTAGCAGCTCATGCGTAAGATGCGGGAAGAAAAAAGATATTCCTTCAACATGAAAAAGATAAAGCACCTCAAATGAGATGCTTTAATGCTTACTTTAATAAATTATTTCTTATCTGACTTTTTATTTTCGCCTACAAGTCCTATCGCAATAGCTATTGCAATCCATGTGACCATATTCACAAAACACACTACCTAGTTATTTTACTATCATAATACCACTATGCTAAAAGAATAATCCTCCTTTTTATTTCAAGGTCTTTATTCATATTTAGACTAAAAAACCCCCACATTTGTGATTGTTGGAAAATAAAGTACTGTCATCTATTATTTATTATCTTCTTCATCAATCAAAAGCTTTCCTTGTGGATCGACCATAACAGTCAACCCACCTGCAAGTCTAACTATGTGAGACATATAAAGAATCCCAGTCTGAATTCAAGGAATAAATACTGAAAGCATAAAAACATTATCAAGCCTTACGATAAGCGCGTCTTTCTGCATATTCGGCACATTGTAAACAAACAATTACTTGTTTACCTTGATCATCTAAATTGTTTCTTCTTGATTTTTTAGTTGTTTTCTTTTTGCAAAAATTACATTTTTTCTTAAACATAATTTCCCCTCCAAGGTTATTTCACGACAGACAGGGAAATGTTTCCATATAATATTAACGTTCGTGTGAGCGTTATTTAGTTAACTGTAATTTTAATGCCCTTCTCTTCAATATAGGTTTATTTTTAAAATATGCTTTAGCTTCCTTGTCAAATTATTTATTTATAGTATATTTTAAAATAACTATTAAGGTTGAGAGAATGAACTTTACGTATGACACAAAGAAAGATGGAGTGACATTAAGGCCGTTTAAATCACAATCGGGAAGAAATCTTTTTGGATCATATGCGTTAAGTTTTAATAGGATTAAATATAATTTTTAAAAGGAAGCCATAAAAAGATTATCAAAAAGCTAATTTCAAATACCGAAAAGAATCGAGGAGATTAGATAAATGAGTAAATCTGTAATTCGAACTTATAAAGATTCAAGTGATTTAAAACGCATGCAGAAACTTACACAAGCTATATGGTCACTGGAATCTAATTACCATATTGGCGATTTGGCTTGGCAACGTTATCGACACGCTGGGCGTGAGGATGAATGGATGACTACAATTTGGGAAGTGGAAAATAAACCAGTAGCCTGGGGATGGATAAAACTACCTGGTAGTTTAATGTTTCAAGTAGACCCTAATTATTCTGAATTATCTAATGATATCGTTGATTGGTTTGATAAAATAATTGAAACCAATGAACAAAAGGTCACCGTTCTTGAAACCGAGTCTCATCTTATTTCAGCCTTAGAGGATTCTTTATAGAAGAAACTCCTGAAGTCCTTTCAAAAATTTCATTGGATAGTTGTCCTTTTCCTGTTAATTTGCCAGATGGATTTAAAGCACGCCATCTCAAGGGAGATGAAGATGTAACAAATAGAGTGGCAGTACAGAGGGCTGCATTCCCACATTCAAGAGTCACGGAAGAAAGCTACTGGAATGTTATGAATGCCTATCCTTACGATTCTTCTCTTGATTGGATAATAGAGTCCTCATCTGGTGAGTTAGTAGCATTCTGTTTAATTTGGTTTGATGAAGTTAACAAAGTCGGATTACTTGAACCTGTAGGAACGGCACCGGGATATAGGGGGATGAGGTTAGGCAGTTCCGTTTGTAAGCTTGCTCTCAATGCTTTGTATGATAAGGGGGCAAACACAGCCATTGTTGTTTGTACCTCCCCTAAAACACATGCGTTTTACAAGTCTATTGGGTTTGAATCATATGCTCAAACAAAATCATTTCATCGTCTTAAAACACAAAAATAATTGACCTCTTATTACCTCTTCCCTTTTTAATATTGTGTCGTTAACTTAATAACAGACCAAATGCTTGTAATTTGGTCTGTTATTTGTCAACTAAGTCTGTTAATCATTCATCACAAGGCAGTCAAATATCCCAACTATTATCTATGCAGTAATAACTTTCCTTAATCAGTGTTGAATACTAAACTCTATTATTCAAAATCAATCCTTTTCTTTATAATCAGATATGAGAGTGTTAATAAAGGAGGTAAATTTAAATGGAGTTTAGAATGGCAAGAAAAAGTGATGTAAAGGAGATTGTGCGCTTATTAGCGGATGATGAACTAGGTTCCAAACGGGAGAAATATGAAGACCCTTTACCAGAAGCTTATTATAATGCTTTCACAGCAATTGAAAATCAAGATGGTAATCAAATTTTGTTAGCTATTGATGGTGAAAATGTAATAGGGTGTATGCAATTAACATTTATACCCGGGTTAGCTAGGCTTGGAATGAAACGGGCACAAATTGAAGGGGTGCGTGTTGATAAAAATTACAGAGGGAAAAAGATTGGTGAAGCTTTATTTCGAGAAGCAATTACATTATCAAAATCCGAGGGCTGCGGTCTAGTACAATTGACTACTGATAAAGATCGTATAGATGCTCACCGCTTTTATGATAAATTGGGCTTTATCTCTAGTCATGAAGGCATGAAGTTAATCCTTAATTAATGTTATTCATCTATAAAACAAGCGGGTGTGAATGAACGGTAAAAAAGTTGCTAGTTGGATTATTTAGAATAATTTTAATAAATGATGTTTTTACCAGATAATTTACTTTTATTTGTATTAGGAACTACTTTAACTCCTCGATATTAGTATTAATCTTCATGAATCAATGTAAACAGCAAAACTCCATTTTAAATATAGTTAGATAATATTAAAGCTATCTTTATAATTATCAAGGCTATAGAAGGATTCATTACCTATAGCCTCACACTCTTAACTGATACAGGGCATATGTTAATTCCATATCATTAGAAGATATTAAATATCATCAATTCCTTTTATCAAATGTTAGCCGATACATCTTAAGAATACGCCTAACATAATTAGTCCCGAATAGGAATTTCATGCAGTAATCTACTTTTAAAAATGAATATATTATGTCTTTTTAGGAAAAACATATTTTAATGCAAGAGAAATAGTATAATGTTATATGATAATAAACAAAAGATGGAGTTGAGTTTAATGGGGAAGAAATTCATTTTAATCGTCATATTGTTGTTAGTTTTATTAGCTGCTTGTAACGACAAAAGTGCCAATGAAAAATTAGGTGCTAAAAATAATGAAGCGAAAAATATTAAGGAATTAGTACATGATTACAGTGTTGGAGAAATAACAGATCAATCAGCTTCAATCACATCAACCCAACTTATTATTTCTGACAGCGATGATAAGAAGGTAACCTTTGATTTGCCTGAAGAGGAATTTTTTGTTTCTATCGCACCTTTCATTAATGAAACTCACCCCTGCGAAAATCATAGTTTAACCGGATGTCAAGGAGAATTGGTTAATCAGGATTTTGATCTTTATATTGAAGACATGGATGGTAATGTTATACTTGATGAAACGATGAATTCAGAATCAAATGGATTTATTGACTTATGGCTTCCACGAGATAAGACATATAATGTAAAGATTTCTCACGACGGAAAACAGGTAGAATCAGAAATTTCTACATTTAAAAAAGATGGAACGTGTATTACCACTATGCAATTAACGTAAAGCCAAAGAAGTTCCAATTAAACACAAAAAAGGTATAATTCCTCTCAAAAAAGAGAAAATTTATACCTTTTTTAATGTACTTTTATGGAGCATTATCCGAAAAAATCTAAGCCATCTTGAGATTTAACACTACAATTATGATTTAATTGGAAAATTCATTTATTCAAATGGTTTTAAAATTATATATTTGTTTGTCTTATCAATAAATACCTTAAATCGTTCTATTTCTTGTAAAATAAAATAATTACGCACTTCAGTAGGGATGTAAATCTGACCTCCCTCTCCGATTGTACTTGTAATTTCAGTAGTATATTGATTAAATACATTTATTAAAATAGAATTATTTTGGATGCGTATTTTTACGAATCTTCCTTGTGTCAAATTTAATTCTTCTCTCCATGGTAAAGGAATTCTAAATGACATACGATTGGAAATTCTAACCGTTTTTCTAATTGGTATCATCAACCTTCCCCTTCTTAATTAATATATTTTTTGTTTGACGATAAAATTTTAAAATCTAAAAAATTAAATAGAAAGACAAATATAGATGCTTTTAAAATTTTAAATAGCAAATTCTTTTTATTTGTTTATTTATTTCTTTGTGTACATTGTCTAGGGATTCGTATTACTAACTAAGGCTTTAATTCTATCTAAAGAAATTGAACCAACAACTTTATCATTTTGATTAATAATGTCTTCTATCATGTTTATTAAATAATTATTTATGTCCGTATGAACTGGTTGTTACTTCTAGCAGGTGTTCAGCAATTGCAACTTCTTAGTCATTACTAGGAGTTATTAACAATTCTTCAATAAGCTTCTTTAAAGTAAGTCCTTCTCATACTTCTAATTAAATCGCTACTCCTTCCGTATTACTTGCCTTTTTACTACCCATTTCTTCTATACTATCGCGTAGATAGCTATTACATTTTGTTTAAACTTGCTAGGTACATTTTAGTAAACGGGGCTATTGCATTAAGTACTTTTCCTGTTTTCGAATCTGTAACAATTGAGATGTATTGGTATGTCCAAATGTGTGGTTAGAAAATATCGGATTGATGACGATTATAAATTATAAAATAGAATTTCTCATGTTTTCATCTATTTCAAAAGAGTTATTTACCTTAATATGTGCAGTCTATTAGTATCATAAATTCCATACTTACATTAACTATTATTTTTGCAGAAATTATGCAGTTTATCCAAATGTAATAAATAGGTAATATTGTTGTAATAATATTCACGCTTACAAAGGAGCAGATTAAACATATCCTTCGTTTGTTCATACATATAGTTAAATAATGGACAGGCAGAAAGGAAGATAAATTTTGGAGACTTTAATATATTTGATATTCCTCAGCATCATAATTCTATCAATTTTCATCATTAGCAAAACAGTATACTACAGAATGAAAATTACCCATATGGCTGGGATGATGATTGCTATGACTTTAGGTATGGGTGTTGGTATTACTGTAGGGGTTATATTAGGCATATTGATTTCAGATAACTTTTTTATTGCAACTATGTTTGGGATGTTGGCAGGAATGTTTGTAGGATTTTTAACGGGATTATCCATTAGTCTTATCGCAACATTGGATGGGTTACTCTCAGGGCTTATGGGCGGAATGATGGGAGCTATGCTTGGAGAAATGATCACACCAGAATATCATGATGCAATCGTTAAAACTATGTTCTTTATATTCCTTGGTACAGTATCCATTCTGATTAAAATTATTAATCAAGAAATAAATAATGAGATGAATTTTTATAGTAGTCTTTTGATCACAGTAATTATTTTTGGATTGTTCTTTGTTGTATTTGAACAATTAGGTCCTATTCTCTAATTAATGACATGTTTTACTCAGTAATTATAAACATGTGGAGTAAATACCATCACTTTCGATAAATCTTTCATATTATAATTCAATACAGTATGAATTCGCTTAGATTAGTTATCCTTAATAAGAAAATGCATACAAAACTACTTTATTATAAGAAATTTCGTAAAGGACGAGTTAAATATATTCTTTAAAAAACACTCTTAATCCTATTATTTACTCATTCTATTCTACGTCGATAGATTATTAAAAAACTGCTCCAACTATTAATAAAATGGAAAACAGCGAAGCAACCTTGATCCCCTATTTACAACATTTATTTTAGTTGAATTGTTCATTATTCAAACTTTATGCATTTTCTATCTAGTTTCTCATTTTTTGTTTATATAAAAAAATGCTGGGAAAATATATATGGAAATAACAGTTTAATAAGGAGAATTTTAATATAGCACATGAACAACATCGAGAACTGTTTCAAATTTCACGTAAATGTATGACAGCATGTAACCAATGTTTATTATAGAAGGATGCAAATAATGTCTGAATATATTTGATTGAATAGAGAATGTGCAGATATCTGTGTTTTTTAGAACAAGCCATTACAAGGAATACTCCATTTATTGCTGAATTAGCAGCAGTGTGTGCAACTATTTGCGAAAGCCTGTGGAAAAGAATGTGAAAAACATCAATATGATCATTGTCAACGTTGTGTACAGGCTAGCAGAAAAATTGTCTAAGTTGTGTTAAATCTAGGAACAGAATGCCCAATAAAAATAACTAATATAGGCATTTTCTAAATCCTTTTGTTCTTAGAATATTTAACTTGTAGACAACAACGTATTGATTCGCCGGTACCCTTGTACCATTCGCAGAATCATAGCTTCGCCTGTTATGCTAGATCATGTTCCGACCAGCCTCAAACATTTTTCTATAAAGTGGCGGAGAACAGTATAACGAACAGGAGTAGTTTTAAAAAAATAATGGGGATGAAAAAAATGAGTTGGATATATTTAATTATTGCTATACTTGCTGAAGTAGTTGGTACAACTTTCATGAAATTGTCACAAGGATTTTCTAAGCTTTTACCCTCAATCATGATTTTTGTTTTCTATGGCTTAAGCCTCACTTTGTTGACCTTATCGCTAAAAAAGATTGATGTAAGTGTGGCTTATGCAATATGGTCAGGATTAGGTACAGCTTTTATTGCAACCATTGGTATTTTATTATTTAAGGAATCGGTCTCAATTGTAAAAGTTCTATCCATTTTTATGATTATCGCTGGTGTGATTGGATTAAATTTGGCAGAGGGAACGCACGGAGGAGAAGATAATATACTACAGTCTATTCAGATTAACACAGAGAATGATATATCTTAAATTTTTCTTTGTGGAAAGGCCTTACTGAATTAACAAGTAAAAGAGTTCCTACACATATCGACAATTACTATTTAGTAGCCATTTCCGCAATATGGCGGATTGTAGGACAAAGGAATAGTTCCGGAGGCAGAAAATATTTATAGTAATAAGATTAATAAGGATGATGATCACTCCTCTTAATTTTTGGTTTGACTTACATAAAAATAACAGGATTACACTGGACAGTTGTCTGTTTATTATTGTGGTAGTGGAGCAAGGGTGTTTTTCCCAAGTGAGCAAAAGTATAAATATCATGATAAGAATATACAATTCAACTTAATTTACTCACGGTTCTTTAACTCTGTTTGAATATAGTCTTTTTATTTGTGGGAATCACCTAGTATATTTACTACAATTGCGTGATGTAGAACTCTATCTTAGATTGCGTTAGTTATCTTTGGATTCTCTCTCCAATAATTAGAAGAATAGCTTGACTTGATACCTTTATCTGAATTAGAAGGTAACCAATTTCAAAATGATAAATAATTTATAATTTCACATAATCTAGTTTCTAGCCTGTTTTCTAATTCAATCTTAAGGTAATAGCATGAAAACCCCAAATGGGAAGAATATTACTATATTACCAACCTAATTGATTATATTGTAGATAAACAGGCTCTGAATACTATCGGTTCAAACTTGAACCGAATACTTTTGAATAAAGCATACACGTAAAAGGCAAATAGTGCCTGTACTATAATACCATTAATTGCGTTAGTTTCATTCCACATCGTCTCCTTCATGAGTGTCGGCTGGCTGATCAAGAAATACTGTCACAATCACACCGTTCATATTATTGCCTGATATCTCGTAACGAAGATTGGTCGGCACCTGAATGGTAGTATTTTTAGAAACAGTATAATAAAATATTTCATAATTTTCTTCATTTACACTAGCGGAAATGTTTTTTTCGTCTCTTAGGTAATCTACATATTCTTCTAAAGCAAAATTCTTTTCTCTCATAATTGCACTGTGAGGCAAACCAACATAACGGATATGCCATGGTTCATATTGAATTCCAGTAACATCTGTTTTATCCTTTGGATAGCGTAAAATAAAGCCGTATTTCCAAGCATTTTCTTTTAGCCACTTTCCTTCAGGTGCTCGATCCATAGTCATTAAGCTAGATCCCACATCGAGTGATAAACCTGAATTATGTTCGCTATAACCTGCTGGCAATGCATAATCAGCTCCCATTTCTTCGTAAAGCACACTTTGCTCATCAAAGTCTCTAAAGCCACTACTAATTAAAAAATGACTAATCCCTTCCTTTTTAGCATTCTCGATCATCTCTGAAAATTTTTGTGCTATACTTTTTGACAGATAAATTTCCGTATCAAGCAAACCGTATCCATCTATCAAATCATTATGTTTATATAAATTTACAATATCTGATCTCACACTTTCTTTACGAATAGGATATTTACTGTTAATTAAGAGCAGATTTCCTTGGTAAATCTGTTCTTTTGCAACCTCTTTTTTTTGGAAACGTCCAGAAGTCTCTAAATTTTTTTTGTGATTTTGATCATATTTTTGAATCACTACATTATCAAAAAACAATGCTTTATTATTAAATGCAAAAAAACTAAAGCAAAATAATAATATCAATAATAATCCCCACTTCTTCATTCATATTCCTCCTTATTCTTCTATACTTAAAAGAATAGGGAAAACTGTTTAAAAAAAGAGTGGGGAAAACTTTAAATTTTTCTTAAATTATGCACTTGAGTTAATCTATCTTCGTTATTAGTTCAGTTTCCATTGGTAAACGAACTTCAAAAATTGTCTGTATTAAGCTACTTTCGGCAGTAATCGATCCTTTATGTTGCTCGACAATATTCTTCGCAATAAACAAGCCAAGACCAGTGCTATCCTCTTGATGCGTTCTTGCTTTGTCTTCGGTATAGAACATATCAAAGAGGTGCGGGAGTTCATCCGAAGGAATGATATCTCCATAATTCACAACTTGAACTACTACTTCATCTGCATCAATAAAACCGTTAATATCGACAAACTGACCTTCATATCCATAACGAATTGCATTAGTCATAAGGTTTTCAAACACACGTGCTATCAAATCCCCATCACCAAAAATAGGTAAATGGGACGTACTATTCATCCGTGCTATCAAATGGTTCTTTTCGAATACAGGATACAATTCTTCCTTTAATTGATTAAGTAGGTCAGTTAAATTTATTCTTTTTTTGTCAACTGGCATCATGCCGTAGTTCATTCTAGTTATCTCAAATAATTCATCAATTAGTCTTTCTAAACGTTGAGATTTAGTAAAAGCAATTGTTAAAAAATGTTTGACTTGTTCTTTAGTTAAGCTCTCATCCTTAAGTATCAAATCCAAATATCCTAAAACAGATGTAAGAGGAGTCCGCAAATCATGAGCTAAATTTACGACCAATTGATCCTTACTACTTTCTGAAAAATCACCCCGTTGAATCGCTTCTTCCAATTTTTCGCTTGCCAAATTAATGCCTTGCGCAATAGTACTAAACTCGTCATTTGATTGAATTTGTACCTTACGTTTAAAATCACCAAGAGCGAGGTGGTGAATTCCATTTGAAATCTCATTAAAATAGGTAGAATAACGTTTCGTCAGGAGAAAGAAAAACAAGATTGAAAGTGGAATAAATATTAGTAAAAAAAAATTAATGTCTCCAACTTTGTACATAAATGAACGAAAATTGGTCAATGGATCGTCATAATCAACCCAAGTATGATAATAATATTGAAGTATTTTAAAGATTATATAAGTAATAGTACCAGATAGAAACATGCTTAACCCAAATAACAACACCATTTTTGAACGAAAACTGTGCATCATTTTAACCATTGAATGTATACCCTACTCCCCACACTGTCTTAATCCATTTATTTTTCCGTTTATCTTCCTCAAGCTTTTTTCGAAGCGTACGTATATGAACCATAACGGTATTACCACCTTCAAAGTATGCTTCACCCCACACCTGTTGAAAAATATTTTCCACACTAAAAACTTTCTTTGGATGACTCGCTAGTAAATACAAAATATCAAACTCTTTCGGTGTTAGTTCGATGCTTTCTCCATATAGAGTAACTTTATGTTGATCAGGAGAAATTACTAATCCACCATATTCCAGACGGTTTTTATTATCTGTACCTACTTTAGGTTTATTTAGCTTTATAAAACGTCGGAGCTGAGCATTGACACGAGCAACCAATTCTATTGGGGTGAACGGCTTAGTCATATAATCATCTGCTCCAATTATAAGTCCCTGTACTTTATCGAAATCAGATGTTTTAGCGCTCAAAAATACGATAGGCATATTATACTGTTCGCGAATGCGTAAGGTTACTTCATATCCATCCATTTTCGGCATCATAATATCCAAAATCATTAAATCAATTGATTGAGTCTCTACAACACGGACAGCCTCTTGTCCATTCGATACTTTAATAACATGGTACCCTTCTTTTTCTAAATGGATAACAATCAGATCGGCAATTTCTACATCATCATCAGCAATTAATATCGAAATATCTCTCATCTTATCACTCCTAAGTAGAGTTAACATACAGCTATATATCAAGCCCTATTCATTTTCTTTTATTTCTTTTATTTTTTAACATAAGATCTCATTTGGTAAAAAACATAAGAAACACAACTCTTCTAAATAAACTACACCACTTGCTTAAGACAACCATATCTATAAAGATATCAGAAATAGGAATTTATATTTTATCACTATTGGTACAATCTAATAAATCAGTTTTTCTTATATACAAAACAATGTTTTTTGATTTTATTATGAACTAAGTTGAATTTTACGGTATCTGCATAGTTTCACCACAATCAAGTATATCACACGAGCTATGGACTCCATTAGCTTATAAATAAGGATATGCAGATATCATTAATCGTCAAGAAACATCAAAAAATAATATTCATGAAGAGACTGAACGACTAACCGTATTAATTAAGAATTTATTAATGTATTGGATTTAGCCCAAATAGATCAAAACAATTTTCTAATCAGACGGAAGTATATTGCATTATGCGATATTATCAATATTGTAGGTGAGCGAATACAACAAGTACTATATGAAAAAAGATTATGCTTAAAATTAATTGTCCAAACGGCTCCAACAAGTACTCGTAAATATTTTAGATAATGTAAAAAATCATTCGGAAGAAGGAACGAACATTTTACTTGATGCGGTTCAAACCTCAAAATATTATTATTACAATTATCGATGAGGGTGAAGGAATACCTGACCAAGACTTGCCATACATATTTGACCGATTATATCGTATTGAAAAATCACGCTCAAGACAAAGTGGTGGAGTGGTTTGGGTTTGGCAATTACAAAAGAAATTGTTGAGTCACATGGTGGACAGTCGATTCTCATATACGGAAATAGGAGAAAAAATTCGACAAACTAGCTTTCCAATTGATGATCACTTTAAAACAGTATGGGGGGGCTAGGTATAATAGATGAAGTATATTATCATTTGGAACAGAATTTTATAACAACAAAAATGTGCTATTAATTTTATATTAATATGGCATTTTTAACTTCTAATAAATTTCAATTTATAAATATATTAAAAGACATTTTATTCGCTTCTGTATATTCTTCTTGATAGTTTCTAATTTTTTAAAACAACTGTTCTATAAAAGCACTTTCCAAATGGAAGGGCTAAGAAAGAATTGTACCTTAAGGTTCCGATTTTTGCTATAATGACCACTATGTAGCTATTTCTTTAAAATAGGAGAGCGGAATATGGAAAAAAACGTCTTTGAACAGATGGCAAAAAAATATGATACAGAAGCAAGAATTGAGTTGGCCAATATTATAGTTGAGAAAGTAAGAAAGGAATTAAAAAATAGTAAATCAAAATCGTTACTAGACTACGGGGGCGGTACTGGGCTAATTAGTCTAGAATTGTGCGACTTAGTAGATACTATTTTGCTGGTAGACTCATCCAAACAAATGGTTGAGGTTGCGAAAGCTAAAATTTCTGATAAAGGAATTACGAACACGAATGCACTTTGGGCGGATTTTACTGAAAATACTCCTGAGCTTAAGGCAGACATAATTTTAATGTCCCTAGTCCTTCTTCATATTCCAGACACTGAAAAAATTTTGCAAGAATTGTTCACCCTTTTAAATCCTGGAGGCAAGCTAATCATTATTGATTTTGATAAAAACGATAATATTAATCATCCGAAAGTTCATAACGGTTTTTCACAGGAAGAACTGAATAAAATTTTATCCCAAATTGGATTTAAATCAGTTAAAATTAAGACATTTTATCATGGTAATCGCATTTTTATGAATCAAGATGCCTCTCTATTTATATCCAAAAGTATAAAATGATTTCTTGAATTGTTTAATAACAAACTAAAATTTCTTTGCTAATAATTGATTATAGTGGGTTTTAACACTCTTTTTTATTATTTAGTAACCTAATGGTTCTCTAGCTACCTATCATGGCTCTTTGTATTTTCTAGAAATATTGATGGAGAAAAGCGCTTATTTTAAGATGGGAATTATTTGGACCATTTAAATCTTATTTATTACATTATTACTTTTCCCCAAAGTCTTACAAAAAGTCTAAAGTAAGATATAATATTGTATTAATGATAAAAGTTACTTCTTTAAAGGAGAGTGCCAATTGATAAATAAAATTGAGATTTCTCTGTTAATGATTGGATTAATTTTTGTTTGTATAAGCTTTTTTTATGAAAGTTTTTTTCCTGTAATGTTCATAGCCGCAGGCATTATTTTTCTAATCAGGAGTATAAAAAGCTTTATTGATCATAACACCAAGATAGCTATTGCAAACATACTAGTAATGTCAATATTCTTAGTAGGAATTATTTTAACTATCAATTGATTACGAACATAAAAATAGAAATCTATTCTTAGGTTAAAATACACACATGAAATCAAAATTTCTCATATATTCACATTTCTTGTAGTACAATTTCTGTTACTTGTTCATCTCGAAAATAAATTTGAATATGTATTTTTGATTTTCTATCAATATATATAATGGAGTCGTCCATCCCCATATCTCTGTATTTATAATAATTTTTTCCGTATTGTCCAATCACTTCTTCAATTGGGTCACCAACAGTAACATTGTTAGTAGTTTTGATTTGAGGATTGTCTGTACTAATGAAAATTATTTCGTTTTCTTCATTCGTTCCAATCATAAGTTGTTGAAATTCCCGTATTTTATCATAAAAAACATTATCAATATTTTTATAATCCCCATACTTTTCTATGAATTCACTAGTAAAAGGTTGATTTAATGATATCTGATCCAGTTTTTCATTCTCCAGAGATGTGCTTTTTACAAAATGATGATTCGTCTCATATGTCCACCAGCCAACGATACACAAAATGATTAAAAGCGGAATACTTAAAATAAGAATCCCTAACTCTCTCTTAGAGTTAATCAATAAGACAATTCCACTGGCAATGGGAAGAACAAATAGTAATAAAAAGATTGCTAATAATAAACCCAAAGTTACCTCTCCTCCTCTTCAGTTGCATCGTACCTAGTGAACCTATGTATATATGTGAAAAAAAGCTTAAAACCCTCGTAACATCCCAGCCTTAAAACACCATTTACTTGCAGGGAAAAATAAAAATGTTAATACGACACAAGGAACAATAAAAGCAGGATGTATAAATGGATGAAACCATTCTTGAAATTTATCCAGAAATAAAACGAGAGTCATTAAGATAATATTTGGGATTAAAGATAATAGTAAAGCTTGGTTAACTTGTTTTTCTTCGTTTAAACCATATTTAATACCTGCCAAATAACTGTTACCTAACCAGAAAGCAAGATAACCCAGTAAAACTAAATGTTTTTTCTCCACCAATTGGGTCCAAATAAAATCGAGTGCTGGTATTTTGACTAAATACCCAATCGTTATAAATAATCCTAGTAGGAAGAAGAAATAATTAACAACAATAACGGAACGCAAAGGAGATCCTTTTCGGCTCTCAATGTTTCGATTAAATTGCAAGGCTATTTTCTTTGGGTCCCCTAGTTCATGTATAACTAATTCAAATGCCTGTTCCTCATTATAGCCGGCAATGAGTAGATCATTTATCTTTAAATGAACATGGTCACAATATTCGGCTATAATTTCATCCTTCTTTGGATGTGTCGCTAATTCATTCCTGAGAACGAATATAAAATTATCATACAATTTATTCATAATGGTTTCTCCAACAAGCGGTTCATCATTTTCGTAAAAACATTCCACTCTTTTGTTTTGTCTTTAAGGATAACCTTGCCTTCATTGGTTAGTGAATAATACTTTCTTGCTGGACCTTTTTCTTGCTCCACCCAGTAGGAAGATATGCACCCTTTATTTTCAAGTTTATGAAGGGCCGGATAGAGGGTTCCTTCCTTTATTTGCAAGGTATTGTCACTTTGCCTTTCCATTTCTTTTACAATTTGATATCCATACATATCTTGGTCATTTAACAATTGCAAAATAATCAGTGATGTACTGCCTTTCAGAAGTTCACGGTCAAACATGAAATCACCTACCTAGTTTTGTGATGTATGAAAAATATTCTATCCTACTTTAGTTCGTAAAGCAAATTATTACCAAATTAATACAGAATACATCATGTAGCTCTACTCGATGTTCCAGGAATATATTGTAAATGATCCGTGTTTATACGTTTAATACTAATACATAAAGAGGAATAGTAAAGAATATGGTAAGTGGATATTTTTTGCTAAGATGATTGGAGCGAAGAGATTATGAACAATAAACCAGATCATATTCACCACCACGAACATCCTACTCATAAAGAACAAGATGATTTGAACAAACATAAGCATCAAGATCATGACACCCAGGGAGGACATGGCCACCATAACCACGGTGATATGGTGGAAGATTTTAAAAAGCGATTTTATATCTCCTTAATTGTTACATTTCCAATCCTTATTTTATCTCCCATGATTCAAGACTTTATGGGTGTAGATTGGCGATTTATGAATGATCAATATATTTTATTTGTCCTTTCTACATTTGTATTCTTTTATGGAGGCTGGCCATTTATCTTCGGCGGTATTAATGAAATAAAAGACAAAAATCCTGGAATGATGACGCTTATCGGAATGGCAATTACTATTGCATATGTATATAGTACCCTGGTCGTATTCGGATGGGAAGGCCATAACTTATTTTGGGAACTAGCAACATTAGTAGACATTATGTTGCTCGGGCATTGGGTCGAAATGCGATCTGTTATGGGAGCTTCTAATGCATTAGAGAAACTGGTTAAGCTAATGCCGAATGAAGCACATAAATTGGATGAAAATGATGAAGTTCATGAAGTCCCAATATCTGAACTTAAGAATAAGGATAGGGTACTTGTTAAACCAGGCGAGAAAATCCCAGTAGACGGTACAATCCTTGATGGTAAATCAACCGTGGATGAATCGATGTTAACAGGTGAATCGGTACCTGTCGAAAAAGAAAAAAACGATGAAGTTATTGGCGGTTCAGTGAATAATGAAGGGTCGCTAATTATCCAAGTTGAAAAAACAGGAGAAGCTTCCTATTTATCTCAAGTTATTACGTTGGTAAAAGAAGCACAGGAATCCAAATCAAAAACACAAGATTTAACGAATCGAGCAGCTAAATGGCTATTCTATCTCGCTTTACTGGCGGGATTTGCAACATTGTTTATATGGCTAGCTCTAGGCTATCCATTTTATATTGCATTAGAACGGATGGTTACCGTAATGGTTATTACTTGTCCACATGCATTAGGTTTAGCAGCTCCTCTTGTTGTAGCAGTTTCTACTGCTTTATCCGCGAATAAAGGATTATTAATACGTAACCGTGCTAATTTTGAAAATGCACGTAATCTAAATGCAGTTGTTTTTGATAAAACAGGCACTCTAACAGAAGGTAAATTTGGTGTAACTGACATTATACCAAGTGAAGGCTATAGTGAAGAAGAAGTTCTTGTCTGGGGTGCAAGCTTGGAACAAAATTCAGAACACCCAATAGCTTCCGGTATAGTAAAGTCAGCAGTTGACCAAGGTATTGCCCTTAAGTCTATAACTGAATTTAACTCAATAACTGGGAAAGGGATCGAAGGGATCATAGAGGGTAAAAAAGTGAATGCTGTAAGTCCTGGTTTTGTTAATAGTCAAAATATGAATTATGATAAACAAAAATTCAATGAAATGTCTGAAGTAGGTAAAACAGTTATATTTGTATTATTAGATGATGAACTAATTGGCATGATTGCACTTGCAGATATCATTCGTGAGTCAGCAAAAGAAGCAATTTCCAAGTTAAAGGAAAAGGGAGTCCATTCCATCATGCTAACAGGAGACAACAAAAAAGTGGCCCATTGGGTAGCGAAACAATTGGATATAGATGAAGTGTATGCAGAAGTGTTACCAGATGATAAAGCAAATCAGGTAAAAGAAATCCAATCTAAAGGTTGGAAGGTTGCAATGACAGGGGATGGGGTAAACGATGCACCAGCACTTGCAACGGCAGATCTTGGAATTGCAATTGGTGCAGGAACCGATGTAGCAATGGAAACGGCAGATGTTGTACTTGTTAAAAGCGACCCGAAAGATGTTATCGATTTAATGGATTTATCGAAAAAGACATATCGAAAAATGGTTCAAAATTTATGGTGGGCAACAGGATATAATATTTTTGCTATTCCCTTAGCTGCGGGAATTTTAGCACCAATCGGTATCGTTTTAAGCCCAGCAGTCGGTGCTGTATTAATGAGTTTAAGTACTATAATTGTAGCAATCAATGCGAAATTATTAAAAAAGTAAAAGATAATTTAGTTATCACACGCTCACTCTAAGTATGTTTTGCTATCTAGGAATATTTTAACTTGCCATTATAAATTGACTGGATGAAAACTTTTAAATCGCCATTAGTATGATATCCTAACCCCTTTCTTTATTTTCATGAAAAGCATTTGGTAAGTAGAATAATAAAGATGAATCTTTCTACTTGCTCTCCTATCACTTGAGTGGTAAATTGATGTTAGGGGGATTGATCAACCATGCGTAAGAATACTATTGGATCGCTTACTTGGCTCCGTATTTCGCGATTTGCACATCAGAGTAACTTGCTTTCAAACGATTTTTTAAAACAGTATGATTTAACTACAGCTCAATTTGACGTTTTAGTTCAAATTTCGGCACATGAACCATTGACTCAGAGTGAACTTGCAGAAAAAGTGACCGTAACTCAAGGTGGAATTTCAAGGATGCTTGCACGTCTGGAAAAGGATCAATTAATTGTGCGTGAACAAGAATGGAAAACAAAAACGATATCTTTAACCGATAAGGGTCGGCAAAAACTAGAAAATGCATTTGATGCCCAACTTAGATTTCAATCTTCTTTCTTTGAAGAGTGTTTGTCAAAAGAGGAACAAAAAACTTTATTGTCACTTATGTCTCGTATCCAAAAGTATAGTGAAAAAAAGTTGTCGATAAAAGAATAATTTTCTCTATTACTTGATTAATCAACTGATAAATGGAGGCTAAAAAATGTATACTATTTCAGGGCATCATCATATTTCGATGATGACAAAAAACGCTAAAGAAAATAATTTATTTTATCGTACTATTTTAGGATTACGTAGAGTTAAAATGACTGTTAACCAAGATGATCCATCCATGTATCACTTGTTTTATGGAGATCGAACAGGTAGTCCTGGAACCGAATTATCATTCTTTGAAATGCCGTTAATTGGGCACACATATCGAGGGACAAATGCGATTACACAAATTGGTTTACTTGTACCATCCATAGAGAGCTTATCTTATTGGAAAAACCGATTTGAACACTTTAAAGTTAATCATGGGGAGATTACAACATATGCCAACCGTCCTGCCTTACACTTTGAAGACAAAGAAGGTTTGCGGATGGTTCTTCTTGTTTCGGATGGTAAAAAGGTAGCTCATTGGGAAACATGGGAGCATTCATCCGTTCCCAAAGCACATCAAATTCAAGGCATGGGTTCTGTAGAAATAACAGTACGTCATTTAGATAAACTGACTCATACACTAAAAGAAATATTTGGATATATAGAAGTTTCACGAACAGAAGATGAGGCGATTCTTCAATCGATAAACGGAGAAGTGTTCGGTGAAATTGTAGCAAAATCTTTAGATGGCCCTCTTGAAAAGCCAGGTCGCGGTAGCATCCATCATTTAGCTATTCGGGTTAGAGATGATAAAGAATTAGCTTATTGGGATGAACAAGTACGAAAAAAGAAATTTTATTCCACAGGTATTATTGACCGCTACTATTTTAAAAGCTTATATTTCAGAGAATCCAATGGTATTTTATTTGAAATTGCAACAGATGGACCTGGATTTACGATTGATGGAGATGTTGAAACACTTGGAGAACAATTAGACTTGCCTCCATTTTTAGAAGAGCGTCGAGATGAAATTGAAGCGAAATTAAAACCAATAGAAGAGAATTAAGAATGGAATCACAAGCTCATGTATTTGACTCTTTCCGTGTATACGAAGGGTTTTGCACATGATTTATATTCCAATGGACATGCATAAATAAATTCTAGTTGTGGTTAACGTATAGGTGCTCACCAACTTTTTATTGCAAATTTATGCTTAGCCACGAGCAATAATAATAGCCGATATGACCTTTGAAGATTTATTAAACTTCAGATCATATCGGCTTATTTAAATTCTGAGGCATAGCCCTTTTCTTATTATTCAGGAACCATAGCTGTAAGGATTAACTGCTTCAATGCTACTTGTAAGTAACTTTCAACTATTCCTGTTGTCTTTCATAATCAATGAACAACAGGCGCTTTATAGCGAAATAGCTATTCCATCCACCGCTTACTGATTACCTTTTTTTACCCATTCTGCAACTGTAACCGTACGCTTCGCCTGATATTTAACTGCATCTTCAACATCTTCTACCATCTTACCTTCCTGATCGACAGTAACACTAGTTCCATAAGGGTTTCCACCTGCACCAAATAATACAGGGTCAGAGTATCCAGGCGTAGCAATAATAGCACCCCAGTGCATCATAGATGTATATAATGATAACAATGTAGCTTCCTGCCCACCATGAGGGTTTTGTGCAGAAGTCATCCCACTAACAACTTTATTGACTGTTTTACCACTTGCCCATAGGCCACCTTGTGTATCAATAAACTGTTTCATTTGAGATGCCATTACTCCAAATCTAGTTGGAACACTAAAGATGATTGCATCTGCCCATTCAATATCATCTGAAGTAACTACCGGAACTTCTTTTGTTGCATCAACAGTTGCTTTCCATGCTTCATTTCCTTCAATAACAGATTCAGGTGCTAATTCCTGCACTTTTAACACTCTTACCTCTGCGCCAGCTTCTTTGGCTCCGTCTTCAGCCCATTTTGCTAATTGATAGTTAGTTCCACCCATACTATAAAAAACTACTGCTAATTTAACTTTTGACATACTTTCCATCTCCTTTGATTTTTTTCCAAATAATTTATCTAATAGTCCCATAAGTTAAACACCTTCTCTATATTCTTTACTTCCCCTTAAAAATCACCTCCAAATATAGTACACATACCTCTTTTTTAAAAAATATAAATAACTTGGTTTCATATTTCTTTAATTAGAGATAGTTGAGATGAATTAAACAGGGATCATATACCCTACCATAATACATTTGGCTTTATGTTCTTCTTTCCTACTTCGTAGCAACTCTCCTATATTAACAACTGTTAAAATAAGGTCGAGTACCATGCACTAGCTTCTTTAACTTCCTGAAACGTTAGTTGATGACCTTTATCTTCCCAATGGATTTGCACGTTTGCGTTCGCTTTTTCTAATAACGATAGCAGTTCACGCGATTCTTCTGGTGGACAAATTGGATCATTCGTTCCACTAGCAATAAAGACGGATTTTCCGGATAAATCGGGAAGATCAATTCCCCTTCTTGGCACCATTGGATGATGAAGAATAGCACCTTTTAGAGAATTTTTAAAGTGAAATAATAAACTAGCAGCTATATTAGCACCATTTGAGTAGCCTATCGCAACAATATTACTTCTATCAAAGTCATATTCTTCGGCAGCTTCATCGAGAAATTCATTTAATTCGTTTGTGCGGAATACAAGGTCTTCTTCATCGAAAACTCCTTCTGCTACTCTTCTAAAAAAGCGAGGCATTCCATTTTCCAAAACATTCCCACGAACACTTAAAATAGAAGCATCTTCATCGATTTCTCCTGCAATCGGCAATAAGTCTTGTTCATTTCCTCCTGTACCATGAAGTAATAGCAAAGTTGGTTTATCAGGATCATTTCCTTTTTTAAAAATATGTTTCATTTTTTTCCTCCTCGTATAGTATGTTTAGGCATTCATTTTCCGCCTATTAAAGTTGATTCATGTTTATAATATACAAACAGTTATACCTCCGTTGCTTTTCACTACAGGCGGACGCTTTCACCACAGGCATAAGAGCGACCTCAGTTCAAGCAACGCTAGCACTTGCTTTCTCTGTGTCTCCTTTACCGTTGGCATGTCTTGAGTCTCCTCGCCGTTCGCTGTAGGGTCTCAAGACTATCAATCCTATTTTGGTCGCTCTATCTCAAAGATATCTCCAATTTTCGCATAATTTGCGCCTGCTAACCGGCTGACAGCAGCTAAGCCTTGAGGATCAATTCTTCCTTTTTCATAAATATCTTTTTCTATATGAAACTGAATCACTCTACCAATAATCAAGTCACACCCTGGTGAACCATCCTTACCCCCAAGTTCTAACGAATGTTCTAAAATACATTCCATGCGAATTTTTGCTTGTTTCACTCCTGGAACAGAAATTTTCACGCTTTCTACAGGGGTTAACTTTGCCAGTTCAATCTCGCTTTCATGATGTGGTAAACTTGCAGCTGTTTGATTAATCTTTTCTACGTTTTGATCATCAACAATGTGAACAACAAACTCTTTATTCAACAAGATGTTTTTAGCTGTATCTTTCTGTTTTCCCCCTGCACGCTGTACAGATAAAGAAATCATAGGCGGATTGGAAGATACAATATTAAAATAGCTAAATGGAGCCCCATTGATAACACCATTTTCCGTTAGTGAGGTAACGAAAGCAATTGGTCTCGGTATAATGCTCCCGGTTAAAAACTTATAATTTTCTCTTTCCGTAATGGACGTAGGGTCAATTGACAGCATACATATCATTCCTTCACGAATTTAATCTAATTCTCTAACCTCAATAGGAATTAAGTTACTTTCAAGTTTTTCTCTATAATGCTCATATTGTGTTGGTAATTTCAATTGTTTTCCCATCGTTTCCTTTGACTCGTCATGAGCAAATCCCGGAGGATCTGTTGCAATTTCGAATAATATTTCTCCATCTTCCCTAAAATAGATCGCTTTAAAATAATTTCTATCCCGGACCTCAGTCACATCATACCCATTGTTCGCAACAAAGTCTTGCCACTCTAATTGATCTTTATCATCAATTGCTCTCCAAGCAATATGGTGAACAGTTCCAACCCCCATTTGGCCTTTTCCAGTCGATGTAGCTTTTAAATCAATTACATTTCCAATTTCGGCTGAGGAACGGAAACGAATAAATTCCCCTTCTTTTTCTATCAGTTCTAAGCCCATTACCTTTTCTAGCAGTTCAGCTGTTTTGTCCGGTTGTGAAGAGTATAATGTTGCTCCCCCAAAACCTTTAATAGCTACTTCCGGAGTTACTCCTCCAAACGTCCATGTATTGCTTTCGCCTTCTTCTCGCTCCACAATTTCCAATTGAAGACCATGTGGATCATTAAATTGTATATACTCTTCACCAAATCGCTTCGTTTTAGTGAAGGCTACTTTAAACTTTTCCAACCTTTGTTCCCAAAATGTTAGTGCCCCTACAGGAACTACATAAGAAGTTACACCTACTTGACCATCCCCTATTTTTCCCTGGTATGCATTAGCCCATGGAAAAAAAGTAATAATCGTTCCTGGTTTTCCGGCTTCATCACCGAAATACAAATGGTACGTACCAGGATCATCAAAGTTTATCGTTTTTTTCACCAAGCGTAAGCCTAAAACTCCTGCATAGAAATCGACATTTTCTTGGGGATGACCTACGATCGCTGTAATATGGTGGATTCCACTTGTTTTTTTAATCATTGAAATTCACTCCTATTTATATTTATACTATGCTTTTCTACCGGACATATCGTGATCTTTTCTATTTCCATTCTTACTATCATCATCAAACCGTGAAATTTATTCTTAACAAATGATTCAGGATATATTTATTGTATCTCTCGACCAATTCTCACAATCGATTAAAATGCCTCATTGACGGTGTCCAAACTTAACCAATTTCATCATCTCTGATAACTTAAAATGTAAGTACTATTATATTAGAAGTTCTACCTACTATCTGTTGTACCCTTTTTTGGCTTGTATATCCATTTAAATCATGTGAAATTCTTGAAAAATTTTCATATTATCCGAGATCTAGTTCTTGTATCTATTGTTTCATTAACTATGTTTACCACTCATTAATATCTCGAATTCGAGATATTAATATAAAAAAATATTATCTAATCAGAGTTTTATTAATTCGATAGCTCATCTGAAATGAGGCGATTGTTTCTAAGATGTAGAAAAATCGCCATCATTCATTTTTTTACGCTGGATTAACTTGAAGTTCAATCGTAATTTTAATATCATCGCCTACTAATACGCCACCTGTTTCTAACGTTTGATTCCATGTTAAACCAAATTCTTTTCTTGAAACTTTTCCTTCCGCTTCAAAGCCAACTACTTCTACTCCCCATGGATTTTTCCCTGATCCCGTACGGGTTACTTTAAATGTAATCTTTTTATTTACACCTTTAATAGTAAGGTCGCCTGTAACATCATATTCATCTTCTCCAGTTTCAACAATGTCTGTAGAATCGAACGTGATATTTGGATATTTTTCTACATCGAAGAAATCATCTGAACGAAGGTGATTATCACGGTCTTCATTACTTGTGTTGATTGTACTTGTATCAATATTAAAATGAATTTTTGCATCTGTTAGATTATTTGGATCCCCATCAACTGTACCTTCTATTCCAGTGAAATTACCTCTTACGTTTGAAACCATCATATGTCTGACTGCAAAACCTACATTTGTATGCGTTACATCAATATTCCATTTAGTCATTTTATAAACTCTCCTTTTTCATATATGTTATATTAACAATAAATGATATTTATCTCGAATTCAAGATATTTGATTTAAATATATTTAATTTAATTTTTAATTGTAAAAAAATCCGTCTAAACGGTAGTATACTCAACAAAACCAAATATATTTAAGTAATGAAAATTATTTAAGAGGCTAATTATAAAAGTGGTTAAGCATAACCCTGAATGATTAAAGGCATCGTAAAACGTATGACAAGGGATAAAAAAAGATCCTTCTCATTTAGCATTATGCTTTTGAACTATTTTTTTATAATAGTTCTTTCACGAGTAAGGATCTTTTATCTTATTATTCTAAAGGGAAAATGAATTCTATTTAGAAATATGCTTCATAACCTCTAATAATTCTTCAATTGCTTGATCACCTTCACCATCATTAACTGCATGGCTAATACAATGTTTCATATGTCTTTCTGTAACTGTAAATCCCACCTTTTTAAGAGCTGCATTAATAGCACTAATTTGTACTAAAATATCAACACAATATCGATCTTCTTCTACCATTCGTTGTATCCCACGGACTTGTCCTTCAATCCGTTTCAAACGATTAATTACAGATTGTTTTTCTTCATTCGTTCTCGGTACAATCGGCTCCTCATGGAGAAAGTTATCCAATAGAACCACTCCTTCCCTAAATAAAATAATAAGGTTTACTTTATATTACTCATATATATGCTATTGATAATATTATTTACTACTCATTTTTTATAGAAACACGTTGCAGACGTAGGGCATTTAATACAACAGATACAGAACTAAATGCCATTGCTGCTCCTGCCACCCATGGAGCGAGTAAACCAATAGCCGCTATAGGAATACCTATGGTGTTATAAATAAACGCAAAAAATAAATTTTCTTTAATATTACGCATTGTCTTCTTGCTCATTATGATAGCATCAACAACACTATTTAAATCACCACGCATAAGCGTTATGTCCGCTGCCTCAATTGCAATATCTGTTCCTGTTCCAACTGCCATACCTACATCTGCCATTGCCAGTGCCGGTGCATCATTGATTCCATCGCCAACCATAGCTACTTTTTTCCCCTGTGCCTGAAGCCTTTTAATTTCATCACTTTTTTGATCTGGTAATACTTCAGCGATAACACGGTCTATCTCAACTTGCTTAGCAATTGCATCTGCTGTCCTCTCATTATCACCAGTAAGCATTATAACTTCAAGTCCAAGTTTATGCATTCTAGCAATTGCTTCTTTTGATGTTTCTTTAACAGTATCTGCTACTGCAATTATACCTGCAAGTTTTCTAGAAATTGCTATTAACATAGCAGTTTTACCATCTTGCTCTAATTTCACCATCATTGTTTCAGTTTCATTTGATAGAGAAATATTTTGTTCACGCATTAGCTTTCTTGTACCAACAAAAACTTCTTTGCCATTAATTTCTGCACGTATCCCGTAACCGGGTAAAGCTTCAAAGCTATCTGCTTCAAGTAAAGAGATATCCATGTCCATTACACCTTTGACAATTGCTTGAGCTAATGGATGTTCTGATTGGTTTTCAGCAGTTCCTACTAATTGTAATACATCTTCTTTTTTAAAACCATCCGTTGTAACAATATCTGTTAAAGTTGGTTCTCCTTTTGTCACTGTACCTGTTTTGTCTAATACAACTGTGTCAATTGACTGTGTATGCTCTAAATGTTCTCCACCTTTAAATAACATTCCCATTTCTGCTGATCGGCCTGAACCAGCCATGATCGATGTTGGTGTTGCTAACCCGAGCGCACAAGGACATGCAATGACTAATATAGAAATCGTCGGAATTAAACTTGAGCGGAAATCTCCAGGTGTAACAATAAAGAACCAAATAAAGAATGTAGTAAGTGCAATTAGAACAACAATTGGAACAAATACCCCAGAAATTTTATCAGCTAACCGTTGAATATCAGCTTTTGATCCTTGGGCATCTTCTACAACTTTTACAATTTGTGCAAGTGCCGTATCTTTTCCGACTTTTGTTGCTTTAATTTGCAAAGATCCATTTTTATTAATAGTTGCACCAATTACAGAATCACCAGATACCTTATCAATAGGAATACTTTCTCCCGTTAACATGGATTCATCAATTGCTGATTGTCCTTCCATTATCTCTCCATCAACAGGAATTTTCTCTCCTGGACGGACGATAATAATATCACCTTCTATTACTTCTTCAACCGGTATTTCTTGTTCTTTCCCATTTCTTACAACACGAGCGGTTTTAGCTTGTAAATTAAGCAATTTTTGAATTGCTTGGCTCGTTTTCCCTTTAGCACGCACTTCAAATAACTTACCTAATAAAATTAATGTGATAATCACGGCAGAAGCTTCAAAGTATAATTCAGGTTCCCCAACACGTCCAGCATTCATCCATTCAAAGGACAAATATAGACTATAAAAATATGCTGCACTAGTTCCGAGTGCCACGAGAACATCCATATTAGCACTTTTATTTTTTAGCGACGTATATGCCCCTTTATAAAATTGCGCTCCAATTATAAATTGAACTGGAGTAGCAAGTGCCAATTGAAACCAAGGATTCATAAACATAGCTGGTAAATAAATAAAGGACAAGAACTTAAAGTGTGCCACCATTGTCCATAATAAAGGCAAAGTTAAAATTGCTGAAAATATGAATTTTTGTGTTTGTTTGCGAATCTCAGTTTGTTTATGATCGATTTTTTCTTGTCCGTCTTCTTTTGGTCTTAATTCGTAACCAAGCTTGTTCACCTTTGCAATCATATCACTAGGTTGTACTTCTCTATCATTATATGTGACTGAAATGGTTTCTAATGCAAAATTAACATTTGCGCTCGAAACTCCAGGCATTTTATTAATGGCTTTTTCAATTTTTGTAGCACATGCAGCACACGTCATTCCAGAAATATCAAATTCTGCTTTTTCTTCAACTACACTATAGCCTATTTTTTCAATTTTATTTTTAAATTCATTCTCATTTGTTTCCTCAGAATCATAGTGAACAGTGAGTTGCTCTAAAGCAAAGTTGACATTAGCTTTATCAACCCCAGGCATTTTACTGATCCCTTTTTCTATTCGGGAAGCACACGCAGTACAGGTCATGCCACTAATTTGTAAAGTACTTTCTTTTGTTGCCATTTTTCTTCCCTCCAATATATGGTAGTCGTATATTCCCCTAAAAGAGAGATTATACACACTAGGGGTATAATCTCCTGTAATTCATTTACTTAAATAAATTATGGATCGCTCAGACGACTTTATATCCTTCTGCTTCAATTTTTTCTTTAATTTGGTCTAAAGTAACTGAGTCCTCATTAAATATTACTTTAACTTCTTCGTTATCACTATTTATTTCAACAGAAGAAATACCATCAAATTGATTAATGCTTTTCTCGACTTTACCTACACAACAACTACATGTCATTCCTTCTACTTTAAATGTCTCTTTCATTTTTAAAGACCTCCTAATAATCTTTCTTAATTACATAATACTATACCCCCCTATAGTATGTCAACAATAAAATTTATTCTCTTCTCAGACCTTCATACCTATTTAGCAGTGAATCATTAATATTTTTTTAATATCTTCAATATTGTTTTCAAAACCGATTAGTATTTTTGGTTTCTTTAAAAAACCTTGTAAAGATCTTTCCTTAAATACAAAGGTAGGGACCATTCTGGTATTCGTTAACTTAAGCAATTGCTTTTCTTTTTCCGGATATTTTGATAAATCGTGATCGATATAGGGAATATGATGTTTGGATAAAAAAGCCTTTCCTTCCTGGCAATCTGAGCAAGTTGGTCGTGTATATAGCTCTAATTGTACGTTCTTCATCAACCTCATTCCTTTCTATTGAATACAAAAGCCATGCAATCGTATGTGCATGGCTCCTACTATGATTATTATAAATGGTTTATAAGTGTTTATTAAGCAGCTACATCATAACCTTGTTCTTCGATTTCATTTTTTATATCGTCCAAACTAACGGTGTCTGCGTCAAACTCGACATCTACAGTACCCGCATTTAAATTAACTTTAACAGACTTTACACCGTTTAAGTTACCAACACTTCCTTCAATTGAATTAACACAATGTCCACAAGACATACCTTGAACTTGTAATGTGATTTTTTCCATATTTAAACCTCCTAATTTTCAAATTTAAACATATAATACCATACCCCAGTAGTGTATTTCAAGAAATATATTTTCACTCATTATCTTGCAGAAATTACTTAATGGCTATGTGCATGATAATGTTCAATTATGCCAGCATTAGTTTTACACAAAATTGAATTTTCATGCAGTTGATCTATACTTTCAATTTGAGTGGTAACATGCCCGATCCCCATATGGTGCAATTCATCTTCAATTCTTTTAATTAATATTTGGCTTTCCTTCACAGTCAAACGTTCATCGACTACTGCATGGCAAGATAATGCATGGTGTCCGCTTGTAATACTCCATACATGTAAGTCGTGAATATTAATAATGCCGTCTATTTGCTTCATTTTAGATATTATTTCTTTTAATTCAATATTTCTTGGTGTCCCCTCCATTAATACATGGATGGAATCTTTTGTTACGCGCCAGCCACTTATTAATACTAATACAGCAACGATTACACTTGCAAGCGGGTCAGCCCAACCCCAATTAAAAAACATAATGAGTAGAGCTGCAATAATTGCCCCCACTGATCCTAGCATATCCCCTATGACATGTAAAAAAGCTGCACGCATATTAAGATTGTCTTTTGTATCACCTCTACGCATTAGTAACCAAGCAACAAAGATATTTACGAGCAGACCGATAGTTGCAATGATTAACATTCCATTTGAAGCAACGACTGGGGGATTTGTGAAACGATTATACGCTTCATAAAAGATATATAAAGCAATGACGATAAGTGTAATACCATTAAAGGTTGCCGCTAAAATTTCAAATCGTTTATACCCATATGTTTTACTATAATTCGCAGCCCTCTCACCTAAAGAAAAAGCGAGAACACCTACTCCCAAAGAGATAGCATCACTTAGCATATGTCCTGCATCTGACAATAACGCAAGACTATTTGTAATAATACCACCAAATAATTCAACAATCATATAAGCTGAAATAATGAAAAAGCTAATTAATAAAACTTTTTTATTTGCACCATGTGCATGATTATGATCGTGACTATGTCCCATTTTAAAAACCTCCATTTTAAATTTTTATATATGATCATATAATCATATAATGATTAAAATATGACTTAACTATGCCGTGCGTGTGCAATCACTTGTTCTAATATTTGTATTACGTGCTCATCATCATGGGAATAAAATATCGTTGTTCCGGCACGACGGTTTTTTACTAACCGTAAATTTTTTAAAAAACGCAGCTGATGTGAAACAGTTGATTGACTTAAGTTCAATGTATCTGCTATTTCATTTACTGCACACTCTTTTTGATGAAGAAGATGTAGTATGCGAATTCTTGTTGGGTCTCCAAGTGCTTTAAATGTTTGAGAAACCACAAATAAAGTTTCTTCATCCAAGTCCCCTTCAATATCATATGGCGTATTTTCAGTGTTTTTTTCTTTCATAACTATAAATGCCTCCTTATATGAATACATTATCATATAAGCATATTAAGAGCAAGAGTTTACATTAAACACAATTATAAGATGGATAATTATATGAGATTGGCCCGCTTCACTCCTTCTGTACAATAAACGTTTTTCTTTCTTTATTATATAAAGATGTCTAAATAATGTTACCATTTATTGATTCTCCATGCTAAAGTAAAAATATAAACTTTACGAGGAGAGAGTAATCTTGAATCTTGGTCATGTATTGATTTTTGGCGGAACTGGAATGCTTAAGGAAGCTTCTAGATGGATTTCAACTCATGCTGAACATACAATTATTTTTGGAAGAAATAGGGATCACTTAGCCAGCATAAAAGAGAATTTTGGCAATGAACAATTAGAAGTTCGAGAACTAGATTATACTGATATCATATCATTAGAAAATGAACTAAAACGTGCTTTTATTACAAACGGACCGATCCATATGGTTGTCGCTTGGATTCACGGTACAGCCCCCTCAGCAATTCCGACAATTATAGAACAAATAGATCAACTTCAAGAAAATTTGCAGTGGAATCTTATTTTGATTAAAGGTAGTAGTGATAATCTATCAAGTATTACAACTCCTATATTAAGTACACGAGAAAACTGTATAATAAAAGAAGTAAAATTAGGGTTTATATACGATGGAAATTCGTCAAGATGGCTAACACATCAAGAGATTTCTTCTGGTACTATTCAAGCAATTATAGAAAATAAACATTCAAAAATTATAGGAACATTGGAGCCGTGGGATAAACGACCATAGTGAAAATATCAAGACTTAAGTAGACTTTTTCCACTAGATTATAATCCACCTTAATAAAAAAACGACAGAACATGTAACGTTCTGCCGCTTTGCATTTTATTTACTTTCAGTTGCTTCATCTTCCTCATTGGGACGTGCACGATAAACAGTAAATGCCAAAATGACTGCAATCACAGACATGGTGAAAGCTATGAAATATACGAGTTCGACACCTGCAACCATTGCCTGTTTAATTGTCTCTGCATCTTGTGGATTACTGGAACCTTGTAAGAAATGTAGTTGTCTCGCATTCATAATACTAATAAAAACAGAAACACCGATGGCTCCCGCAACAGGCTGCAAAGTTGTCATAACCGCAGTTCCGTGTGGGTACATAGACTTTGGAAGTTGATTTAATCCATTTGTTTGCGCAGGCATCATGATTGCAGAGACACTTAGCATTAGTAAGATGTACCCAACTATAATAACCCAAACAGGCGTTTCAGTTGTCAGTCTGCTCATCATGAACATTGTCCCGCATAACACAAAGGTTGCTGGAATCATGAGTACTCGTGGTCCAAATTTATCAAACATATGTCCCATAAATGGTGACATAATTCCGTTTAAAATACTCCCTGGTAATAATACCAATCCAGCTGCTGCTGCAGTCAACGCTAATGGACCTTGCATAAAGATTGGTAATATCAATTCAGAAGAAAACATTGCCATAATTATAATTAAAAACATAAAAACAGCATGGGTGTACATTGGATATTTGAATACCCTTAAATCCATTACAGGCTCTTTTAATTTAAATTGCCTCATTGCAAATAAAATAACACTAATTGTACCTATAATTATAGTCAAATATACACTTGGACTTAGAAATCCTTCTTTACTCTCCCCTGCAGAACTGAACCCATAAATAATCGCTCCAAAACCAACTGAAGAGAATAAAATAGAAAGAACATCAATTTTCGGCTTTGTAACTTCACCTACATTAACTAAATATTTAGATGCGAACAATATTGAAAATAAAGCAAAAGGAATAACAGTAATAAACAGATAGCGCCAACCTAAATATTCAACAATAATCCCGGATAATGTTGGTCCAATAGCAGGAGCAAACATAAAAACTAACCCAACAAGACCCATTATTTTCCCTCGTCGCTCAGGAGGATAAAGGAGTAGAAATACATTAAATATAATTGGCATAAGCAATCCAGTTCCGATTGCCTGTATTAATCGGCCAACTAATAATATCGTAAAGGTAGGTGCCATTGCACTAATTGTGGTACCAATTGTAAAGACAGTCATAACTCCTATAAATAATTGTCTCGTAGTAAACCATTGCACTAATAAAGCAGATATCGGGATGACCATTCCCATCACAAGCATAAATCCCGTTGCCATCCATTGCACTGTTGGCAACGTAATATCAAACTCATTCATTAACGTTATTAAAGCAATATTAAGTAACGTTTCGTTTAATACAGCGAAAAAAGCCCCTATGATTAATGAGATCATAATCGGTAATGTTTTAACATTAGGGTCTTCAGCCAAATATTCATATTTTGGAAAGTCCTTTGTTGTCATAATAATCCCCCATTGTATTTATTATATTTTCGAAGTATATACAAATAAAGCATATTCCATAAATAAACCTCCTATCCAATTCTGAATAGGAGGCAATAATTATAATCGATAGATAACCAAAAAAACGTCAAAAAAGTAAAAGGTTTAAATACAATTATCTATGATAAATTACATACTAATCCTATTTAGAAAAGGGTCGTTATATTGGCTAGATTTTCTTAACTTTGCCGTATATATTAATACACATTATCTTAAAAAATCTTAAAACCAATAACGTAAATTTTTCACAAAATAGGATTATAAAATCATGTAATTCAATCACCTTTCAATTTTTAATGAACCTATATCTTATATAGTAAATGGAAAAATGTCAAGTTTTAGTTATTATTTGTGATCAATTAACTATATTAAATTATTGTGTGAATTTTAAGAAAACACCCAGTATAATGATTATGATATGTTACTTTCGACCTTTAGTATCACAATTTATTATAAATACATATAACTTAAAAAGGAGATTAATATGCAAGAGAGGGCTATAGAACAAGTAAAAAAAATATATGATATAGATAATTCAAGCACTCTTGAACTTTTAGGTGGTTTTGATAATAATGTTTATCTTTGCCGTGATAAAAACATTGTGATTAAATTTCTAGACAAGGTGACTCACAAAAAAGAGTATTTGTTAAATGAGCTAGAGGTTATAAACTTAATGATGACACACGGTATTCATACTCCAGCCCCAATACCTTCGAAAAATGGGATGGTAATTGAATTGATAAAGGGTATGAAAAAAGATTTTTATCTTGTTGCATTTTCCTATGTTAAGGGAAAGATTCTACTAGATTACGAGGAAGACAATCAACTTATTAAACAATGGGGTAAGACGTTAGGTAAAATGCATAATATATCAAAAAATTTTGCTTTTAAACTCGATAATTTTTTTGTGGATTGGAATTATGATATAAATTTCGAGAAATTTTCCAAAGGAAAGGGGCAATTAATAGAAAAAAAATGGAGAACATATATGAAGAAGTTATCTTCAATGTCGTGTAACCAAGATATGTATGGTATTGTCCATCACGATTTACATAATCAAAATATAATAATAAGTGATAATAAAATGTACGTATTGGATTTTGGAGATGTTCGAAAAAGTTGGTATGCCTATGATGCTTCCATACCAGTTTTTCATGCGTTAGAAAAAAACAGGAAGAATAAGACGGATAATATTAAATTTTATGAACGATTTACGAAATATTTCTTTGAAGGATATTGTGAAACGTCTAACTTCTCAATTGATCAATTTAAGCTTATTCCGTTCTTTCTCGAGTATAGGTTGCTATATTCATATTTATTTTTTATAAATTCATTTCCATCTAATAAAATGAGTTCTGATATGAAAAATAGTTTGGATCGCATGAGGTATAGAATTGAAAACAATGTACCATTCATTACTTAAGTATTATAATCACAAGCAATTTTAGAGTAATGCGTCATGCTTTCTTAGGCAGGTTTAGATTTAGTAGATATTGCTTTGACACTCTGCTGTTGTGAGTGTTATGTTTTCTTCTAGTAGTTCTCTAAACATTCAAGTTACATTCGAGTCTAAAGGTAAAGGCTCACATGCTGTTATTGCTCCATATCACATATTGGTGTGCTTATTTAATAATCAGCATTTGTTTTTACTCATAAGAAACGTGTTAACAAAATTATTGACTTTTTAAAATGGTAAGTTTATAATCCTATTAATTAAATAATTAAGAAATCTTATTAAGAGAGGCGGAGGGACTGACCCTGCGAAGCCTCAGCAACCAGCAATTTTTTGTATGGTGCTAATTTCAGAAGAATACTTTGTATTCTGAAGATGAGATGAAATGTTCGTGGTTTTATATACATGCCCTTCTCTCATCATTTCGAGAGGAGGGCTTTTCTTATTGATTAAATGAAAACAGGAAATTTACACCTTTAAATACCACTAAATTTATACGAATACTTATAGGAGGAATTAGACTTGAACACAGAAAAAACTAACTCATCAAACAAAAATCATAGGAAAATTATAGCAAGTTGTAAAAGAACTGGTGAAATGAAGAGTATAAATACCGTTCGAAATTTTTCCTTTCCTATTGACGAACCAATTAAATTAGGCGGAAGTGATGAAGCACCAACTCCTATGGAATATATTTTAGGTTCATTTAATGGATGTATCTTAATTGTTGTGGAAACAATCGCTAAAGAAATTGGATTTACATTTAAAAGCTTGCGATCAGAATCAGTTGGAACAATCGATCGACGAGGCATGCAAGGGGTTGATAATATTAGCCCTCATTTTCAAAATGTAACAAATACTATATGGTTTGAAACAACTGAAAGTGTACATCGAATTCCAGAACTAAAAAAACTCGTTCAAAAAAGATGCCCGGCCTATAATTTATTCTTGGACGCAGGGATTAACATAACATTGGATTGGATTTATCTCGAAAAAGGCGGTGAGCAATAATGACTTCATATGGATGGTGGTTAATAATATTTGCGATTGTTTACACATTTGGATTAATTTTAGCAGGACAAATTTCAAGAAAAAAAGCTAATAAGACTGGATACTTTGTCGGAGGTCGTTCATTTAATAAATGGATCGTTGCTTTTTGCATTACAGGCTTATTCTCGGGCTCTACTTTTATTTCCATTCTAGAGTTATCTTACCTAACAGGAGTATCAGCTATCTGGTATGGGGTTGCGGAGACTGTCCAAGTATTGATCATCGCTTTTATCATTATTGGGCCATTTCGCGAAAAATTAGTTGTCACTGTTTCAGGTTTAATTGGAGACCGTTATGGAAGAGCAGCACTTGGGATTGGTGGCGCTATTACCGCCTTTGCTTTTCCAATGTGGTCAGTTGCTACCGCAATCGCTTTCGCTTCAGCCGTCCATGTGTTTACTGGAATTTCATTAACATTATCAGTCGCCTTTACTGCGTTTCTATTATATCTTTATTTGAAAGCTGGAGGCATGTGGTCAATCGCCCTCACTCAAACAATGAACTTTTTTGTTTTTATTATTATGTTCATCATCGGCATACTAGCATTTTTTATCAATCCTGGAATTGATGGTCTACGCTCATTTGCAGTCTCAAACCCAGCAATGTTTCAATTAGATAGTGCCGGAATTCAAGTAATTGTGGCTTGGTTTGGTACATTTTTGGTCAATGTCATTTTAGCGCAAGCTGCTTTTCAAATGGCTTTATCCTGCCGTACACCTGAAGAAGGACAAAAAGGATTAAAGTTAGCTGCCGTCTTTGGTATTCCTTTTATCTTTTTTGGTATTTTATTCGGAATCTCAGCAGCGATCGTCGTTCCAGAAACAACGCTTGGATTAGTAGCTTTACCACAATATTTAATGGAAGTTCTTCCTGCTCCACTTGTTGGATTATTTTTCCTTGGTATCTGGGCTTGTGCATTAAGTTGGGGAGCACCTTGCCAATTTTCTGGAGCGACCAGTTTAGGTAAAGATGTTGGTGGAGCACTTTATCCTAAAGCAACATCAGAACAGCTTATTACGTATACTCAACGTTCCCTATTGGTGCTGACAGGATTGATGATTATATTTGGTATGTTAAGAACAGAACAAGCTGCATGGTGGAATATTTTAGCATGGACAATGAGAAACTCTGCTACCTTTGCTCCTGTTGTTGCGGTATTGTTTTGGAGAGTAGCAACGAAAGAAGCCGTGATTGGTTCAATGATTTTTGGATTTCTATCTGGCATCACATGGTACCATCTTGGTGGCTGGGCTCCAAATGAATTCTATTTAAATATTCATCCGGTTTGGATTGGAATGTCAGCGAATATAAGTGTTTTAGCTCTTATTACATTGATCCAACAGGCAGCTAACTTGGAATTCAATTTCCTTTCATCAAAGTCGAGAAAAGGGCACTATGCATTATTCTCCGGTTTATTAGTTTTAATTGCTTTAGTATTAAAATTTCATGTTATATACGAATATGGATTGCTTGGGATATTCCTCTTCTCGATTCTTCTGTGTTTATTTATAGCAACAATTATCTACGTACCATCAACAAAAACTGTTTTACCTTACGAACATAAGGTTGTGAAAGCAAAATAGTTAACTCAGTTGGGAAGCTATTTGTAATAGAATAGCTTCTTTTTTGTGAAAATAGAAGTTAATAAAGGTTGAAATTTGTTACGAAGAAAACAAATTTTTTTATACTTTATATGATAAAAGAGCAGATAAAGCATAGGAGCTAGGATAGAAGTTATCCTAGCACTTTTTTTTGCAGCTTACATTTAAACTTGTACACACTTTTTTTAAATACGTTGAACATCCTGTATTATAAATCCGCTTTTTGGTACACTAGGCATTCGCCTGACGCTCATATTGAGATTCTGTTTAGGCACCGTATAATCCATTTTATTGACCATGATATCCAAGCATGTTTTCATCACTTCGATTGTTAACCATTCACCTGCGCACCGATGCCCTGTAATATAATCGCCTCCACCTTGGGGGATGAAATCAAATGGACTTTTATCCCAGTCTTTAAAACGGTCGGAATTAAAGTTACTTGGATTTTCCCATAAGTCTGGATGATGATTATTACCATACACATCTAATAACACAAGCGTTCCTTCCTTGAAATCATGTCCTCCCCATAGAAAATCTTTTTTTACAATGGCGGGAACAAGCGGAAAAAATGGATAATACCTCCGAACCTCTTGAACGAACATTTTGTAATTTTTCTCATCAGATGCTTTTAGTTTATCTTTTTCATCTGGGAAATCATGAAGAGCCAATGCGCTTAACACAATATAAACTGAAATAGCAACGGTTGGACGTAATAGATTTAGTACCTCAACAGCTGCGGTATGTTTACTTAAAAGACTTCCATCCAAGTCACGATGCATCGCAATCTGGTATAAAGGTGTCGTTTCAGATACAACACTTTCTCCTGTTCGAATGGTTTTGATCAGTTCTTCCATCCAGCTCTCTAAGCTCTTACGTGAACTCTTACCCTTTATATGTTTTATACCGATTTTTCCAGCTGATTCAAACAAATCTCCGAATTGCTCACTTAGTATCCCTATATCTTGACTATTAATTGGAACACCTGTCCAACGACAAATTGCGATGCTAAGTACTCTTTTCACTTCTTCATAAAGTACAACGCTATCTTGTTGTTCCCATTTAGGGAGCTGTTTCATCCATTCTTCTTTTACCAGTTCAGAAATCTCCTGTAAACGGGCTTTAGACATAAAATTCATGAACATTGTTTTACGTTGTTCATGTGCTTTACCATCAAGTGTCTGAACACCCTTTTGACCGAATAAAGTATTAAGTACACGACTGGGCGCGGCACCATGACGTTTGAACTTTTCGTTATCATAAAACACTTCAGCAGCTTCTTTTCCTGCCATGCAGACAACCTGCTTTCCACCCAATAGACGGGTTTTAAACATATCTCGGTTAAAACGAATTCTGCGATTAGTGATGTATAAGTAACCTTCATTTAAAAAAGCTATGGTATTGTCTGGTCCTTCATCGTAAGGCAATTCTTCACGATATGGCATTTTATCCCTCCATCCAACTGAGAACGACGTGAAATTTTTGCTTAAATTTATCTATTCCCAATTCTGTATATCCTAAACAGATTCAGCCAAATAACGGACCGCTATATAAATCTCTACGATGCCTTTTCATCCCAACAATTTATTAAAAAAAGAAAAACCCGCCAATAATGGTCGGGTTTAATCCTAAGAATCCTATAGCTCATTTGAGCATTTCTAGTCAACTATGAATCTTCTTCTCTATAAATATTAGATACTCATAATACCGCCTTTAGAAGCGTTCGTAACGAGTTTAGAATATCTTGCTAACCAGCCTGTTTTAATCTTCGGTTCAAATTCTTTTAAGTTTTTACGGCGTTCTTCCAATTCTTCGTCAGAAACTTTTAAGTTCATAGTTCGGCTTGGTAAGTCTATTTCGATCACATCACCATTTTCGACTAATGCAATCGGGCCGCCTTCTGCTGCTTCTGGTGAAATATGGCCGATTGAAATTCCACGAGATGCTCCACTAAAACGGCCATCTGTAATAAGTGCAACTTCTTTACCAAGTCCACGCCCCATGATTGCAGAAGTAGGTGCTAACATTTCCGGCATGCCAGGACCGCCTTTTGGTCCTTCATAACGAATAACGACAACATGACCAGCTTCTACTGTTCCATCGTCAATTGCTTCTTGTGCTTCATCTTGGGAATCAAAAACGATTGCTTCTCCAGTAAAAGTTTTGATCGATGGATCAACTGCTCCAACTTTAATAACAGAACCTTCTGGTGCGATGTTTCCGTAAAGAACAGAAAGTCCTCCAACTGGGCTGTATGGATTATCTTTTGTACGAATTACTTCTGGATTCGTAATATGATGGTCTTTTACAAGATCACCCATCGTTTTACCAGACACTGTTATACGTTCTGGATGAATTGCACCAGGAATTTTTGTTAATTCATTAATAATCGCTTCTACTCCCCCGGCTTTATTAATATCATCCATTGAAATATCAGATGCTGGCATAATTTTTGCCAAATATGGAACTTTTGCGGCAACCTTATTAATATCCGCTAAGTCATAATCAATTCCCGCTTCATTTGCAATGGCTAATGTGTGTAATACTGTATTTGTTGAGCCACCCATTGCCATATCAAGCGCAAATGCATCATCAATTGCTTCTTTTGTAATAATGTCGCGTGGTTTTACATCTTCCTTAACCATACGAACTAAATGTTTTGCTGCTTCTTTGACTAACTCTTTACGCTTGTCGCTTGTTGCAACAATCGTTCCATTTCCAGGAAGAGTAACACCTAACATTTCCATGAGACAATTCATAGAATTTGCAGTAAACATTCCTGAACAAGAACCACATGTCGGACAAGCATTCATTTCAATATCCAATAATTCTTCTGCAGACATTTGTCCTGACTTATGCGCTCCAACACCTTCAAATACAGATGTTAAGGAAATTTGTTTTCCTGTTGAACTAACTCCTGCTTCCATCGGTCCACCCGATACAAAAACAGAAGGCACATTCGTACGAGCAGCTGCCATCAGCATACCTGGTGTAATTTTGTCACAGTTTGGAATGTAAAATACTCCGTCAAACCAATGTGCGTTAATAACCGTTTCCGCAGAGTCAGCAATCAGTTCACGACTCGGTAACGAATAACGCATACCAATATGTCCCATAGCAATACCATCGTCTACACCGATCGTATTAAATTCAAACGGGATACCACCAGCTTCAATAATCGCTTCTTTTACAACATCTGCAAACTCACGTAAATGCACATGTCCTGGGATAATATCGATGTAAGAGTTACAGACACCAATAAAAGGTTTTTCTAAATCTCTCGGTTTTACTTTTCCTGTTGCATACAAAAGACTACGGTGAGGGGCACGGTCAACTCCGATTTTAATCATATTACTTCTCATTTAAACTCACGCCTTTTTGTTAAAATTAGTACTTCTATTTTAAATTGTAAGTTGTCTGCTGTCAATATGGTTGTAGGACATTATAAAAAGTCTTTTCTATCGATTATTCAATCCCTAAATCTTTCATTGCATGTAAAATATGAATTTTCATTGCACTTCTTGCTCCCTCGGGATTTCGTGCTTTCATAAATTCCATGATCATTTTATGGTCATTAATTGTATCCCTTATAACCAGTTCATTTGTTTGTGATAAAATTACTCCTTTATCAATCGCTTGAAAGATAACCGGCATAAGCTTATCCATAAATTCATTATGAGTTGCTTTGGCAATTGCTTTATGGAATTTCTGCTCAACATCTGTTCTGTCCTCATTTACCTTAATTTTTTCTTCAATTTGTTTGCCATATTCTAAAATACGCTTCAATTCAGCGTCACTTGCTCTTTGAGTTGCATAATACGCCGCTTCAGGTTCGAAAATTAAGCGCATTTCGTATAAATCTTTTGCATTGATCCGTGCTATCGAAAGGTCATGAAAAATTTCCATCGTATTACTCAGGTCAAGATTTTTTTTAACAAACGTTCCTCTTCCTCTTTTTATTTCAAGAACTCCATTTGTCACTAATATTCTAATCGCTTCTCTTAGAGTCGTCCTGCTAATATTTAATTCGTCTGAAAGCTCAATTTCATTCGGTAGCTTATCTCCCGACTTAAATCTTTTTTCGATCGTAATCATTGATAAAATATCATCCGCAACTCGATCGGACAGTCGCTTTATTTGCTCCATTTCATTTATTCATCCTCATTTTCTTTTTAGTCTATTATAACAGTTGTCTGCCAATAAAAGTGTTGTATGCTCACTGGTTTTAAAATATAGGCGAGCAACATAATCAGATTCGTTTTATTCATGCAAATAAAAAAAGCCCTGACACAAAGAGCGTTGCTTGCCCATCTTCTTTGCGCTAGGGCTAAAATACAAAATGAAGCTTATTTCTTTCCAATATATTTTTCAATATCCTCTTTTATCTGTTCTGGCTTTATAATAGGAGAATATCGCTTGACCACTTGTCCTTCCGAATTAACAAGAAACTTTGTAAAATTCCATTTAATCGTTCTTGAAAACACTCCACCTTTTTGTTGCTTTAAAAATGCATAGAGAGGATGCTCATTTTCTCCGTTCACATCAATCTTAGCAAACATCGGAAAGCTTACACCATAATTATTCTGACAAAAATGTATCGTGTCCTCCATATTTTCATATTCCTGTTTAAACTGATTACACGGAAATCCTAAGATGACAAAGTCACGCACTTTATAAGTATCATATAGATTTTGCAATCCTTGAAATTGTGGAGTAAAACCGCATTTACTCGCTGTATTGACAATAAGCAATGTTTTCCCTGCATATTCGAGTAATGATTTAGCTTTCCCATCAGGCAACTGCACCGTAAAGTCATATACCCTCTGCATTTGCTTGCTCCCTCCATCCTTAACAGTATAAAGTTCACTCTTTAGTCGCTTGTTCCATCTGCTTCCAAATCGAACCTTCTGCTTTTTGACCACTCTGTATTCGTGCTAACGCCATTTTCGCCTGCATCCGCACCTCAAATTCTGGGTCATCAAGAACCTTTTCAAGAACTGTAATAGCTGTTTCATCCCCTATTTCATATAAAAACATTGCAGCTCGCCAGCGAACGATTCGGCTCCGATCCGATAGAGCTTGAATCATTTCCGGGATGGCTTCTTTAAAGCCTAGATCAGACAAGCAATCTCCTGCTGTTCTGCGCACATTTACTGATTTATCTTTTAATGCTTTATATAAATATGGGAGGGTTTCAGGTTCTTCAATCATTCCTAAATAAGCTGTTGCAAGCCTACGAATAGAAGAATTATTATCATCTAATGCTTTATTAAGAACAGGAAAGTCAGCTTCAGTCGGGTCCATTTGAGCAAGTGCTGCATAACGATCTCGCCAATTTGGCTGGTCTAACATATCCAATGTCACTTTTTTCTTTGGAAGTTCAGTTAAAGTTTCATTATTTAATGCACGTTTAACCAGTTCATCCAACCGCTCCTCACTATATGTTGCAGAAATTTCTTCTACAATGGCGTTACCTGCTTCTTCGATTTCCCCGTAGCGTGGACTTTGCTCGACCCATTTCCGCTCTACTAAAAAATGTTCTGAGGCAACTGCTGCTTCCATCCCTGCTTTCATAAACCTTTCCGGAAGAGCAAATCGTTGTTCCTTTTCTCCCTCCTGTAATTTAACTTGGAGAGGAATGGTACGAAACATTTGGATAAAAACATGGATCTCACCGAAACTATCTTCTGTGTTTTCTACTGCTTTAGAAAAAAGCTCCGTTGTATCTTGTTCTGAGCCAAGTACTTCTCTCACTTGAGGCAAAATTTCTTCCCAGGCAACCCTTGGATTGCGCTCTAACGTTATAAAATCAATTACCCGATAAAGTCCTTTCACTCCATGGATTGAAAATAATTGTTGCACATATTTAGGTGCCTTACCAAGATCGTCATCTTGTTTATAGTTTTCAGATTTGCCGTTGGGCAACTGTTCGTCTAGATTAATCTTCATTGAATAAGGACTTGGTGTCGGTTCCATCGAAACTATTTTCATACAGACTCCTCCTTACATTGTATGTTAATACGTTTATATTAACCTATACAAATCGTATCAGACAACCGCTCATTACGCCAATTCATATGTTCTATATGACTTCAGGTTATAGAATATAAACTAGGGAAAGTGATTTGGACAAGGGCTATTAGAAAAAAACTACCAAACAAAGGTCTTGATCACAGACCTGTTTGGCAGTTCCTTTCTTTTATAAGCTCGCATCATAAATCGATATGACGGAATTCTTAAGCGTTGTATTAAATTCTTCTTCTGACTGATCGGCATATAAGCCTTCCGCAAGCGCCCTTGAAAAACTAGCAATTAATCCATCGTTCTCCTTCAGTTTTTCATTCGCTTCTTCTCGCTTATAACCTCCTGAAAGAGCTACAACACGAATTACTTTCGGATGTTCGATAAGTGATTTGTAAAAATTATTTTTTGTAGGTATTGTTAACTTTAACATTACTTCTTCATTTTCCTTTAACTGATCAAGGTGATGAAGAATTTCTGTTTTAAGTATTTGTTCGCACGCTTCCTTATTCGGACTATTAATATCAACCTCAGGTTCAATAATTGGAACAAGCCCTGCAGTGAGAATTTGCTTGCCGATCTGAAATTGCTGGTCAACAATTTCCTTAATACTTTCTACATTCGCTTCTTTTATAACAGAACGCATTTTGGTGCCGAAAATTTTTCTTTCCTTCGCCCTCTTAAGGAGATCGTCTAAACCCGGAATTGGTTTCATAAGTTGAACTCCATTTGCTTCTTCAGCAAGTCCTTTATCTACTTTCAGAAAAGGAACAATCCCTTTTTCCGTCAAATAATCACCTGTATATTTTCCTTCAATTTCGCGGTCCATTGTTTGTTCAAATAAAATCGCGCCTAAAATATAATTGGAATTAAAAGCGGGTGACGTTATAATTCTCGTTCGCATCTCATGTACTAAATAAAACATTTCATCTTCATTGGAATATTCATCTTCCGAAACACCATAAGCTGCCAGTGCTTTAGGTGTACTCCCACCACTTTGATCAAGGGCAGCAATAAAACCTTTTTCGTTTTTTATTTTTTCATACTGACTTTTCTTCATACTGATCACTCCTTTTTTACGGTTTTCATTCTATGTATAAACCGATGTTTTAATATTAAACATAAAAAAGTAGAAAAAAAGGGATTATGAAAGGTGTACTGTCGTTGACTCCTCTTCATAAACCCTATTAGTAAGATGAACGCCTCCAGCAACAGATACAACACTGCCTGTAATCATCTCTGACTTTTCTTCACATAAAAAGCCGATCGTTCGGGCAATATCTTCCCCTGTACCTGATCTTCCTATCGGTGTATCATCATCTTTTATTGCTTTTGCTGTTTCAATGTCTGCTTCTTTCATTTCTCCTTTTATATCACCAGGAGAAACCATATTTGCAGTAATTCCATATTCCGCTTCTTCTCTTGCAATAGTTCTTGTTAATGAAACCAATCCTACTTTTGCTGCGCTAAATGCCGATCGATATATCCATCCGGGTGAATGCTCTGCATCTTGGAACCCATAAGTAATAATCCGGCCAAATCGCTGAGCTCGCATTACCGGAATCACAAGCTTTGCAAAATGAAAGATTGAACTTAGATTTCCTTCGATCATTTCATACCATTCTTCATCCGTATAGTCGATGAGTTTTTTTCGTTCAAACACATATGGTCCGGCATTATTAATTAAATAATCAATCCTGCCAAATCTATCTTTTGCTTGTTGGACAATCTTTACAATATCTTCTTTTTTCGTCACATCTCCCTGTACGAACTGGACTTGATCTTCGTACATTTTCCATTCATCTTTCAAAACTTTTATCCGCTCAACATCCCGAAAATAATTAACTGTTACGGTACACCCTTTTTCTAAAAAATGTTCTGTCACTTTTTTGCCAAGTCCTTTAGAACCTGCAGTAATAATGGCATGTTTCACGCTATTCACCTACCCTACATTGACCTGAATTCAAATAAATACCCATCTAAAATTATCTGTCTAGAAGTGATAAAAATTCTTTTCGCAGTTCAGGTTCGTTTGCAAAAACGCCTTTTGAAGCAGTTGTAGTGGTAGTAGAGTCCTTTTTCTTAACTCCTCTTCCACACATACACATATGCTTACCTTCTACTACAACCATCACACCTTGAGGGTTAAGTACCTCTTCCATTGCATTTGCAATCTGATTTGATAATCTTTCCTGAACTTGAAATCTTTTCGCATATCCATCAACCATCCTGCCGATTTTTGATAAGCCGGTGATTTTTCCATTCGGAATATACCCTACATGAACACTTCCAAAAAACGGTGCGAAATGATGTTCACAAAGGGAATAAAACTCAATATCTTTCACAATGACAATTTCATTATGTTCAACATCAAAAAACTTCCGTAAATGTTCTTTAGGATCTTCTCGATACCCTTCTGTATATTCTAAATGAGCCTTCAATACTCTAAATGGCGTTTCTTCAAGACCTTGGCGATCCGGATTATCCCCACATACTTCGATCAGGTCTTTTAATGCTTCCATGAACCTCTCCGACTTCTGTTGTTTCTCTGCTGTATTAAGATCATATTTTTTATATAAATCATCAAGTTTATGATTTATTAATTGTTTATCTGCTATTTTCATTCCTAATCCCTCATCTCCGATTAAAAACATCTTCCCTTATATTAATGAGATTATCTCTCTTACTATTAGCATAATGTATCTATTTTATGAACACCAATAAAATTGCTTGAGTATTAGAATAAAAAGAAAATCACTCTTATTTTTTAAAATGAATAATTCCAACCAACTCTTTCTATGTTTATTCTTTTTCAAAAAGATAATTCCTTTCTTTATAGAAAGTCTTAGAAACCCTAGAAGAATTTAAAAATAATACAAATACGTTTTTTATGTAGTTTTATAACAAAAATAGCGCGTACAAACTTGCGAAGTATATCCATAAAACTCCCAAGTTTGAACGCGCTAATTAAAATAAACAGCAGTTCCGATAGACTATCAAATTTTTATAGTGTAATTATTTTCTGTCCCAGAAGCGCTGTTTTGTGACAGCTGAAACAAAGTCGTCTGCAAAGTTGGAATTATCCTCAGCGAAAATAACTCCAGATAAATTATGATTTTCAGCATCTTCAAAATATGTTTTTTCCCCTGTTGCAATTCCAAGCGGTTTATAATGGATATAGGTATCATTGACAAACTTCTTGATTTCTTCCACGAACATTTCCTGATTTTTTGCTTTTCCTCCAGCGACAAATAACGAGTCAAAGAGGACAGGATGAGCTGTAATAAACGTTTGATCTACCTCTAATTCCGTACCATCCTTTCCAGATACAGTGCCTAATTTCTCACTGATCAATTCTATAATTACATCGGATTCTTGTAAGGTATCAATCAATTCCGTTACTTCTTTATCGTTAAAATCATTTCCGATTAAAACGCCAACCTTTTGTGTATATGCTGCATAAGTTGTATTCGCGATACTTAAAGAAGGTGACTTTTTATCTACCGGCACATGATGTCCTTCCGGAGGATTTACTCCAACATTTTCAGCAATCTTAGTTGCCATTTCTTTATCCACATTTTCCCACATATCAATATTTTGTTGTCTAATTGATTTATTTTTCACTTTTCCGAGATGGTAACTGAACGACTGGATAATATCTTGCTTTTCAATACCGGACATACTGTTCCAAAACATTCTTGCTTGTGAAAAATGATCATCGAATGATTCACTCGGAAACTCTCTCGTTTTATATCCTTCTACTTCTTCAGGATAATCGTAAAAACCTCCCTCTTCTGGCGGGACCGTTGCCGGTGTATTATCGCTCGTAGAATTATTATGATAATGAACGGTGTCCACATCAATTCGGTGTCTCATATAGCCGTTTCGATGATTAATATTTGTCTCTGCTATTGGTTTATTAACTGGAATTTCTTCAATATTTGCAGACCCTAAACGATGATAATCGGTATCACGATAAGCAAACGATCTGCCTTGTAAAACCGGATCATTCGAAAAGTCAATCCCTGGAATTAAATTGGAAGGATCAAAGGAAGACTGTTCTTCTTCCGTAAAGAAATTATCTACCAAGCGATTTAATGTCAATTTACCAATCATTTCAAATGGAATTTCCTCTTCAGGCCACATCTTTGTATCATCTAAAATATCAAAGTCATACTTAAATTCATCTTCTTCATCGATTAGTTGCACTCCGAGTTCGTATTCTGGATACGCCTCTCTTTCAACAGCTTCAATAATATCATGACGATGAAAATCCGGATCTACACCACCGATAATATTCGCTTCATCTAACAACAAGCCATGTACGCCTAATAAAGGTTTCCAAGCAAAACGGACAAATGTAGACTTTCCTTTATTATTAATAAAGCGGAATGTATTGATCGGATATCCTTCCATCATTCGCCAGCTTCTCGGTCGTCCCCGCATCGACATAAGCCACATAACCATATGTGCTGTTTCCTGATTATTTGCAACATAATCCCAAAAATTATCGTGTGCTGCTGCTGCTTGAGGAACATCCGTTTTTGGATTCGGTTTAATGGAATGTACCATATCTGCAAATTTCATTGCATCTGTTACTAGAAATACTGGAAATTGAAGGGCCAACATATCATAATTACCTTCTTGCGTATAAAACTTAGTCGCAAAACCACGGACATCGATCGCTGTATCTTTAGAACCTTTACTCCCAATAAAATTTGAAAAACGAACAAAAGCCGGTGTTTTTGAACCAGGTTCTTGTAAAAACCCTGCTGTTGTCACATGTTTCATTGATTTATATAATTCAAAATCTCCGTATAAACCAAACCCTCTTGCATGGACTACCTTTTCGGGTATCCTTTCCCGATTAAAATGAGATTGTTTTTTATAAAAATGAGCATCCTGAAGTAAAGTGGGACCTCGTTTTCCGGCCCTTAATGATCGTTCGTCATTAGAGATTTTTACGCCTGCATCACTCGTCATTTGTTTATCTGAACCAGTATTTTTTTCACGGTATCTATCCAGTTGTTCCTGTTTTTCATTTGTCTTCTTTTGGTTTTGTGATGAAGATTGATCCACCTATAATATCCCCTTTCCTTCTTAACACATTTTCTAACTCTTTACCCGGAAAGAAAGATTCTAATCAACTATTTTTATCAAAGTAAATTAATAAAAGGCAATTCCTAAACGTAGCTTTTCTGATACTATATGATAATAAGGAGTTGTTTCAATGAAATATAAATATTGTTCAATTGGAATAGATGGCTGTAGAGATGGATGGGTTTTAGTAGCGTTAACAGAACATAAATTTGAAATTAGAGTTTTATCTAAAATACACGATGCTAAAACAATCCTCGAAAACAGTAAAACTACACTCATCGATATACCAATCGGTCTACCAGAAACTAGTAGCGAAAATAGTAGAAGACCTGAAGCCACTGGAAGAAAAATACTTGGGAAAAGAGCAAGTTGTATTTTCAATACGCCATGTAGACAAGCCGTATATGCGAACAACTATACAGAAGCAAATAAGCTTAATAAAGGAATTTTACAAAAAGGACTTAGTAAACAATCTTACTATCTGACTAATAAAATAAAAGAGGTTGACAACTTCTTGGCATCCGATCCTTCATTTAAAAATAAATTAATAGAAAGTCATCCAGAAATATGTTTTACAATGTTGAACAAAGAGAAAAAACCGATAATAGAAAATAAAAACACGGATATAGGAATGAAAAAAAGAGTTGATATACTTATTGATCACTATCCTAAAACTGTAAAATTAACTCATTACATAAACGATCATCCCGAGCTACGACAAACAAAAGTAGATATCATTGATGCATTTGTCTTGGCTGTTACTGGCTGTCTTGGAAACTCAAGGGGCTTATCCTCTATTCCGGCATCCCCAATAAAGGATTCAAGAGGGCTATTCATGCAAATGGTATATTGTGATTATACAAAATAATTAATTTTATGATGTAAAAATTGACGACAATCTGAGATACGGTCGCATGTCTATCGTATCTACTCTTTAAAATTAAAAAATAAAGGGAAAGGAGATGATTATTTGGAAAGAGAAATCGTTTTATTTTCTGTAGACGAGGTTGTAATAGAGTATTCTATAATTGGAAAAGGGGATCCAATTTTGGTTTTCCATGGTGGGCACTCTAATTGTCGAGAAGAATTAGGTTATAAAACATTAATAGAGAATGGATTTTCTATTATAACCCCTACTAGACCTGGTTATGGAAATACTTCTAAAGAAATTGGTTTAAGTTTGTCGGAAGCCTGTCATTATTACATACAATTAATAAAACATTTAAAGCTCGAAAAAGTTCATGTATTAGCAATCTCTGCCGGTGGTCCAACAGGAATTTACTTTGCAGCACATTATCCGGAATACGTCCGTTCATTAACTTTACAATCAGCTGTTACGAAAGAATGGCTAACGCCAAAAGATAAGGAATATAAAGCGGCGAAAATACTATTTCATCCTTTAACTGAAAAATATACATGGCGTATGGTATCTATGTTCGGTAATGTACTCCCAACATTTATTTTTAAACAGATGTTTTCTTCCTTCAGTACCATATCTTATAAAGAAGCAAAAGAAAAAATAGATACGCAAGATGTCGAAGCATTTAGAAGGATGATTAATCGACAACAGTCAGGCAGTGGATTTTTAATCGATTTAAAACTAATAAATGAATTAACAATTGCTGATTTAAACAAAGTTAGTTGTCCGACGATCATTATGCATAGCAACAATGATGGATCAGTACCAATTCAACATGCACATTTTGCTCATCAACATATTAAAAAATCAGAACTATGTTTTCTTAATACTTGGGGACATTTAATTTGGCTAGGAAAGTCAGCAAATGAATTCAATCAACATCTACTTAATTTTCTATCAACTCATTCTGTGAAAGATTAAAGCTAAACATTAATCGACTAAAAATAAGTTAAATTGTTCAGGTCTCTATAAAACTAAACTTATAAGTCCTAGCCTTCTTCAATATGTAGTCCCCCTCTCCTTTCACCATTACTTTCCACTTAAAATCTCCCTATCAAAATTCATGTTAATTCCCTTTCATTCATGGGTAAACAATTATAGATTGTTACGCCCTACCTAATTTAAAAATCCCCCTTCACGGGAGGTGACTTATTTGCACACCGTTAAAATCGGTCTAATTCCTTCTCCTGATTTGCCAGCTAAAATAACAGATAAAATTATTGATCGATTACAAGATGGATTACGATCAAAAATTGATCACGAGGTTAATTGGGACCTAAAAATGGTAATTGATCCTCTTGTAGGTTCTGCCGAGTTTATTCATGAAATGGCAGACAAAGCAACCAAGCTAAAACAACGTAATGATTGGGACTATGTTATATGCTTAACCGACTTACCTCAGTTTATGAAGGATTATGTAATACTCGCGGACATAAATAGGGATCAGAAAATTGCATTTATTTCTCTTCCCGCTTTAGGATTTTTTCCAATGAAACGCCGTGTTTGTACAATTATTTATGAAATAATTAAAGAATTTCATCATAAACAACCCAAAATTAGTAGGCGATCCCGACGAAATAATCATTTACCTCTAAATAAAACATTATATGATATGTGGTTCACGCATATTGAGCGTGTGGAAGAGGACTATAAAAATCCTTCTCATGATTCCGGGGAAAATAAAGGTACGGATGAAAGCGACGAATATACACAGGAAGATTCGGGAGATAAATTCAACGTTCATTATTTAATTGCATCTAAATTTGTCGGTAAAATTAGGCTAATGAACGGGATGACAGTTTCTAATCGTCCTTGGACAGCGTTAGCTTCTTTTATAAAAGTGATCATGTTAGCATTTGGTACAGGAATCTATATTACCATTTTTCCATCTTCATGGGATTTAAGTATTGTCTATACGATTCCTCGTTTTTTACTATTAACATGCATCGCACTTGCAGGGATGGTTACTTGGATGATCTTCGCCCATAACCTATGGGAAAAACCAACTCAAAAAGGTGATAAACGTCTTCGTAATCTATATAATGCTACAACCATTATTACGTTATCTATTATTGTTTTCATTAATTATGCTATTCTCTATCTACTCTTTTTATTAGCACTGGGGATGTTTGTACCCCCTGGACTCTTTCAAGAAGTAACCGGTCTTACGGAAGAACCGTCTATTAAATATTATTTTCAGCTAACATGGATCATCACTTCCTTGGGAACACTCGCAGGTTCAATAGGTACAACAAGTGCAAATGAAGAAAAAGTTCGTCAAATTACGTATTCCTATCGCCAAATCCAGCGGTATTATGATATTCAAGATACAAATGAAAATGAAAAAGGTAAAAAAGATACATCTAATCATCAAGATTAAAGGAGGTAAAATTGTGACAGAGGCAATAAAGGTTGGCATTATTTCTGCTCCTGAACGGGCTTCCGATCTGACTAGCAGAATGATAGAAGAATTAGCTAATGATTTTTCATCTGAAATAAATAATGATACAAAGTGGAAAGTTGATAGAATAGTCGATTCACTCATCGGATCGACAACGACTGCAAGTGAAATTTTAGACCGTACCAAAGATATAAAAGAAGAAAAGGAATGGAATTTCGCGATCAGTGTTACAGATTTACCCATTTTTCATAGAGGACATGTTGTTGCTGGAAATGTAAATCAAAAGGACGGCGTTGCCCAAATATCGATTCCCGCTTTTGGTTGGATACCAATTAAACAAAGAATTAAAAAAGCGATTATTCAACTAGTGAAGGAACTTATTGGGGATAAGAAATTCAAAAATATATCTTCATCTCAAACGATAACAAGGACAAAAGATAAATCTGGACGCCATAAAAAAAATGGGTTTCCTGTTACTTTTATCCGACGTTACCCAATAAATGAAAATAAGAAAAATGGAATTGATATAAGATATAGTGTACACCCAAAAATAAATGGGTTAATTCGTCTTTTTATTGGGATGATCTTTGCAAACAACCCACTAAAAATCATCTCTTCTTTTAAAAAAATAATTGCAATTGCTTTTACTACTGGAACCTTTGCATTGATTTTTCCTACGGTTTGGCAACTTTCACAAGTTTTTTCAAACTTTCGTTTAACCATGATAATGGTTGCTGCGATTATTGGTCTGGTCTTATGGATAATAGCTGCGCACCGTTTATGGGTGTTTTCATCTGTACAAGACAAAACAAGAATTCGTCATTTATATAACTTAACAACTACTTCTACATTGCTAATTGATGTCATTACGTATTATGTCATTTTATTCTCGCTATTCTTTATTACTTCTGCTTTACTTGTACCAACAGAACATTTCGTGGATACCGTTAGTGATGAAGGTAAGGTCACCATTGGTGATTACTTACGCGTTGCTTGGGTGGTCTCCTCCTTATCAACAATTGTAAGTGCGATTGGAGCAGGACTTGAAAACGAGGAGCTTGTTCAGGACATTACTTATGGATACCGACAAATTCATAGATATGAAAAAAGCAATCGATAATTCGATTCATTTAGTAATGTCCAGCCTCGCATTTTTTAAAAAGTAGTTAATCACTCAATATACTGGATACTGGAAATTTTCCCAGTGTACTTAATTATAATATTTTGTCTAATGCTTCTTGAATTCTTTCAGGAGTAAATGGTTTTACAATAAAATCATTCGCTCCAGCTCGTATTGCATCCACTACCATCCCTTGTTGCCCCATAGCAGAACACATAATAATTTTGACTTCTTTATCTATTTTTTTTATTTCTTGAACTGCTTCAATTCCATTCATTTCTGGCATAGTAATATCCATTGTAATTAACTCTGGTTTTAGTTTCTTATATTTTTCCACTGCATCTTGTCCATTTTCTGCCTCACCCACAACCTCATGGCCAAGCTTTGTCAAAATATCTCTCAACTGCATACGCATAAACGCTGCATCATCAGTCACTAACACGGATGCCATTCTTATATCCTCCTTATGTTTTCAACTATCTTTGATTCATTTAATCAATCAGCAAATAGGTATTCATTGTCCCCACGCTTTCAAAGTTAACAGTTAATTTTAACGCCTGTTTGTGTCCGTGAAGAACCGTGTTTCCTTGCATAATAGTCGGGGAAGTAATATTAATATCTGTTCCATCCTGAGAAATGCTTGTGGAAATTCCACCAGCAATCATATTCCCTAACTCGCCGCTAAAGGAAAGTAGCATTTCACCTTCCAATGGCATGCCAAACATTTTTTCACCGATCGACCCGAATGTACTTTGCTGTCCTGTAAAAACTAAGTTGCCACGAATATCACCTGTTATTCCGATTAGAACCCCATAAAATAATTGTAAATCTTCCTTTACCATTTTAGGCTTCTCTATTTGATAATCAATTGGTATGACGGATTTAATAGACGACAATGTTCCATTCAATAGTTTTGTTACTACGCTGCTTCTTTGCTCTGTTGTCATACTCAGCATCATCCTTTACTGTTAATCTATTTTTTAACACAAAAAAGGCTATTCAATAAAAATACGAATAGCCAAAATGATTCAATCCAAAAATTGAAATAGTACATTTGGCAGCCAGGCAATCATAATGTAAATAGTATTTTTTACCCATTAACAAAGTAGACCCTATAGCTTTGCGTCCTATCCTTTCGAATAGTTTGCCTTTTTCAATTTCATTTAGTTCTTTTGCACTAAAACATAATCCTATCCGATTTAGAGAAAAAAAGCAACTAACTTTTCGAAATAGTGATTTATGAATTAACTTATTTAACTATTGCTAAATTTAAAGAACTAGTTATCATTCTTCCAATGCGGTATTTTTTTTCAGACTTGGCTAATTTTCGGTTGCCTCAGCTTTTTCCTAAAAAAGAACTATAAGTTTAAATACCTGTCCAATATATAGCCACAAGATTTTATAAAAATAGGATTTTTGATACTAAATATTACTAACCTATGACTAATGCGACTCAAACCTTTCAAAAATATATAATATTAACAAGGATTTATCTACTTCTACATTGAAATAAGTAATTAAAGGAAAAATAGGTAGGTGAGCATACTGATCAAAAATAAAGAGGAACAAAAAAAACTAATGGAACTGTTTTTTAGAAAGCAAAGAAATGGCATTCGTCCCAAGACAATTGACTTGAAAGAAGTATATTTTGAAGAGTTAGTTAAAGTTTTTAAAAAACAGCTCAGAGAAGAAATCCGCATGGAAAAACGCGGAAATTATGTGGACATCTATACACTCTCAGGTACTCTCCATATTCGTTTACGTAGTGACCAAGTTCCTTATCCTACATTAGTTATTGCAAGCTTTACCATCAAAGGAGATGATAATCAAAGAACGGAAGAAAATTTCTTTAATTGGTTAAAAAAATTCTCTACTCAAACTGGGTTCCAACGACTTATGTTGGAGAATTGTCATAGTAACGAAAGTACATCCTTCGCAAGAAAATATGGTTTTTTACCACTTTATCAACAAACCGTTCCAGGACTTGATTTCATTTTTGAAGAAAGTTATGAGATGTACCTGGATGCCTCACTTATTAAACAAATACGATAACGGTTGTAAAATATGGTTTGGATAGATGTTATAACTTATTCTCATTCTGTAATTATTAATTTTTGAAGGATTTCCTCATCGTATCTTTCGTCTAAAAGAGATTGGAATCGTAAATAAAACTAAAAACTGGTAAGGACGAACAATATGTTAGTTAAGCGTAGGAATATACGCAAAATCCTCATCGGCTAAAAGCGGCCATGTCCTGGAGGAAATGTAGCTTCGCTTTCGTTCCACCACAAAGATTTGTAACGAAGGCCGAAACTAGGACGTCCTGTCCGCCTTTGGGAACAGAAAATGTTCCGATGGGGAGAACCGTGTGTAATCCCGGATGTCGCTCTTATGTTTGTGTGAATAGCGATTTCCAAAGCTAGCATACATCTAACATAGTTCGTCTTTTCTTTAATACTTTTCAACCAGCTTGTTTTACTTTATTCGGCCATTTACTTTTCCTTTGGGATAAAAATGCAAGTTATCCTGTTTCCATTCATTATACAGTTTTTGAAATCGTTCTTCATCGGAGTCGCTAAAGCCTTCATGAATCACTTCATCAATATTTTCTTCGTTAAAATATAATACTTCTTCATCTGCAAGTCCTAGTGGATAATGACAACCTGAATAATCAAACATCATTTTTTTTCCTTCTATTTCAACGACTGGTCCGCGATTTAAGATCATCAGTTTATTCGTGCCGTCTCTTATATTGACGATTGAGCCAATTGGTAACAAAGCATTAACCTCCCAGGATAATTTTAAGGCTATGTAAAAGAAACTCATTTTTTAATAATTGTATAATTCAATTTTCATATAAGCTTTTCCTACAGTCAATAATAGAAAAGACTTAACTATTTATAATTTTGTAGGTCTATAGTATATGTTTAATTTTTAGTCAATTTTCACAACAGTAGATCTGGATAGATAAAAAATTAATACAATCGTAATGACTAAAGAGATTAGGAAAATATAATTAATGTCGATGATTTCGGCAAGAATTCCTGCAATTAAAAATGAAAAGGGAACTGCCAATTTCATCAACATCGAGGAGGTCCCCGCTACTCTTCCTAATAAATGATTCGGTGTGGTGGACTGGCGCAATGTAGAGTAATGAATCCCCATGGTTGCCCCACCAAAACCTATTAAAAACATTCCGATGATTAAGAGAATCCAAGTAAATGAAAAAACGAGCATAGTATAACCAATTAAATCGATAACTAGTGCTAAGATCATAATGATGCCACGTTTAAAAAATCGCAATGATTTTTTGGCAATCGATGCTGCAATGATTCCTCCAACTGCTGAGCTACCAAGGATAATTCCAATTTGTGCTTCTGTTAATTTCAGGATATCAACCGAATAAAAAATGAGAACAGCTAATGTAAAGGCGGCTGCAATATTAGTAAGTAAGATAACGATCGTCAATGCCCATAATTCTTTATTTTCACGTAAACTGATCCATCCTTCTTTTATTTCATCTACAAATTTACTTTCTTCCTTTCGTTCCATTCCTTGATGTGGAGTAATGTTAACAAAGCCAGTGAAAATTAATAGAATGAAAAAACCTGCCATGGTGAAAATTAGTCCGTTTGTATAATTAAATGAAAGGAGTAACATGCCAGCAAAAGCTGGGCCAATAATTTCTATTGTTGAAGTTGCTAACGTAATGGAGGAATTTGCTTCTGTTAGTTGTTTTTCCGGTACTAAATTAGGGATTGTACTGTGAAAAGCATTACCAAACATATAAGAAGATGAATATAAAATAAAACCAAGTGAATAAATGAGCCATAACTGAATGGAAGAAGTGTATAGAAGAACAATAAGTGCAAACAAAACCAAAATTTGAACTAAGACGGATAGCATTAAAAGCTTTTTCCGATGATACCGATCGACAAGTACACCTATAAAGACAGCAAGTATTATATTTGGAATAAATTCTATCGCCCTCATGCTACTCATAGCAAGTGGAGACTGTGTTAAATCATAAATAATCAACGGCAGAGAAATGGTGAATATGTAAAAGGTAAATGTAGCAATCGCATTTCCAGACCATAAAAACATAAATCCAGGATTTCTCCATACAGTTTGATATGAAGATGAATTAACCTCTTTCTTCGGTTCCAAACAAAAGACCTCCAGTCGATTATTAACTAATATTTTAAATACAATCTAACTCTTTTGTATTTTATTGTCAATTAGGTAAGGTGCCGCTATAAAGAGGAAGCCTTTGTATCATTCAGCTCAATCAATTCATATACTGCCAAAAAAAAGAAAGAAGGGTTTTTTCTTTGTGTATGCTCTGTCCCCAAAACCATTATCCATACGTTATCGAACCTGGTGATACAATTTACTTTATTGCAAATAGATTGGAGGTGACTCTTTCACGAATCTTAGCCGCAAATCCGGGAATTGATCCATATAATCTCCTGATAGGTCAAGTTATTTGTATTCCAGCTTGTCCACCAAACCATATGGCATATATTATCCAACCTGGTGATACACTCTATAAAATCGCACGTACTTTTCATGTTACAATTGATAGCATTCTTGAAGCGAATCCAAGTGTTGATCCACTAAGTCTACGAATTGCACAACGTATTTGTATCCCCACATCGATTGCTTATTCTTAAGTATGCAAGGATTGACAGGACAAATACAAGACGAGCCATTAGATTAAAAGCTGATTTTATGCAAACAATTCATCCTAATTTAAGAATTAAGGGTTGATATCGAAACGAGCAATTTCTTCCTCATCTAATTCAATTACTAAAGTTGCCTCTAATGCATGTTCTATTAATTCTTTTAACTCGTCACGTGAAGGGACAAGTAAAGATACTTCTGACGTTTTTTCACTTATACCCAAATCGAAATAAACAGCGAATGTTTCTTCTTGATCTGGTTCAAGGGAAGTTGCATAAGATGTTCCAAATCCTAACCCTGTATTCTTGTAATGAGACGAATTATATATATTAATTCCGAGGATTTTTTCAGAAACAGCAATTAAACTATCATGAGGTTGAATGGTGATGATTAAATTTTCACTTTCAATATTATCTATTTTCTTATTACCAATATTTTTAATGGTGAATTCATAATGAAGTACTGTTGGAACAAATTCCTGACCTTTAAAATCTCCGTCTAAAATTTCAATTGCACCAGTTTTTTCTTTATCTTTTATTATTTCCACTTTCGTTTCAATTAGCTCTACAGATGTTTCCGATGAACATGCGGTAAGAATAAACAAGAAGAAAATGAAAATAATTATTAAATATTTTTGTTTCATTTATCTTTCCCCTACCTTTTATTAATCCTTCAATAAAGTATATGCAAACTAAAAATAAGCAATTAAAAACTTTTCGAAAAAGGCAAATTATTTTTCTTATTGAGTGTATGTGAGCTATGATGGAGGAGCTGGATTTTATAGATAAGGAAAATATACGATGGAACGACTAAAAGGAATTATCATGATTATTATGGGTGGTCTTCTTTGGGGAACGACTGGCCCGCTATTGGAATGGATTTTAGATGCTAAAAATATATCTGTCCCTTTTTTACTCACCATTCGCCTTATAAGTGGTGGAATTTTACTATTGGGATTTTTATATTATAGAAAACAAAATATCTTTTCGATTTGGAAAATGCCTTCGTGGAGAAATCAACTCATTATTTTTAGTATATTCGGGATGCTTGGTATACAATATGGATTTGTCGCAACGATTGAAGCAAGTAATGCAATTGTTGCAACACTATTACAGTTCTCTGCTCCGATTTTTGTTATCGCATATATTTCACTAAAGCATAAGAGTATGCCTCCTCGATATCAAATTATTGGGATCTCCGGAACACTGATCGGGTTATTTTTATTAATGACGAATGGTTCGATGAATCAATTACTTGTTAGTAAGGAAGCACTAATCTGGGGCATAATTGTCGGCATGGCTTTTGCTTTTTACACATTATATCCTGCACGACTTATGAAGGAATGGAACATCTTGGTAGTTGTTGGATGGGCCATGCTTATGGGCGGAACAGTACTTGGACTAGTTAATCGCGTCTGGAATTCAGATGAATGGGGAATTTTAATTGAAGATGTTATCCCACTCGTCATGTTGTTATTAGTTCTCTTTGGATCACTCGCTTTTGTTTTGTTTTTAAGTAGCATGAAATATATTACTGCAATCGAAGCTAGTATTTTATCAAGCGTAGAACCGTTGACCGCCATGCTTATTTCCGTCATCTGGTTCGGCACTACATTGAAAAACGTTCAATTCATTGGCGTTGTACTCATGCTTCTATTCGTTACTTGGCTTTCGGTTGGGGGTAGACCCAAAAAGAAAAGAGTGCGAGATTCATAGAAAAAAAGCTAAAAAATAGTCTCTAGTTTTTACTTTATTCATTATACTTTGAAGAAAAGCGGACAGATTCAGCATAAAATCACTTTAAAATGTTACGAACAAATTTAGCTAACTGATTCGATTCAGAATCGTTCAATCCCCTACTTCGAACTAGTTCAGATAACTAATTCAATCTCAACTAGTTCGATTTTGCTATTTCGAGCAAGTTCAGCTAGCAGGTTCAACCCAAACTTGTTCATTCTTGAATAATAAGTTATTCATCAACTTGTTAAAAAAATTTTTCCTTTACCTTTTTTAGAGGATTCAACAACACTAACAGCTTCTTTTACGTTTAACAAATCATAATGAGAATTCATCTTCATCAATCTTAATTGGTTATCTTTGATTAATGTTATTAAATTATTGAATGTTACTTGCCATTTATCTGATGAAACACTCTTATTCCAATTCCGTAAATGAAATGTATTAGCCTTTACTTTTGCTTTATTTACAATACTCGCCCAGTCCACTTGTAGTCCTGATAAAAGACCAATAGTTAAGAAATTTCCATTAGGGTGTACACAATAAGCCAAGTCATTTCCAGATGGCCCCCCAACAGAGTCAACAGCAGCATCCGCGCCCCTTCCTTTTGTTAATTCCATAACTGTTTCATAAAGCAAGGTTTTAGATGTATCTACCACATATGAGGCACCAAGATGAAGTAAATCTTCTGTATACTTACTATTTCTAGTCACTCCAATCAAGTGAAAACCTAAGATCTTTGATAATTGAGCGAAAATATACCCAATAGATGAACCACATGCATTAACCAATAAAACATCATTCGGTCTTAATTTTAAAAATTCTGTACATACAACCCATGCTGTAACTGGATTGATATACATCTGTGAAGCCGTAAAATCATCAATAGGATCCGGGATAGAAACTGCCAACTCTGCTGATGTCTTAACGTATTCTTGCCATGTGCCTTCCCCACGCAAAGGTAAAACTCGTTTACCAATCAAAGTTTGAGAAACGGAAGCACCTACATCTTCTACAATACCAACACCTTCATAACCAGGTATACTTGGCAACGATATACGATGAGAATAAGATCCTTTAATCGGTATTAAATCAGATGGATTGATAGGACGTGCTAGCATGCGAACAAGAACTTCATTATCATTTGGTGGTTCAATGCTTTTATTGTTAACTGTTAATACATCTTGTGGACTTCCAAAATCATAATATTTAATACATTTTGCATCCAAAACAATAAGTCTCCCTTAATTTTATATAATTACTAAAATTTATTATAGTTAAGGTCTACATCAGGGCTTTCTCAACCTAAACTAATCCACCTTATTTTTTTATAGCAATTATCTGTAATCGTTTGTAATCTGCTACCCAGTTTCCATCAATAAATAGATCGTCCTCTATCTCTTTTGAAATCTCTACATATATTTGCTTTCTTTCTTTTGGTGAAAAATCTGGAAAAAAATCATCCGCGAAACTGTCTAACCAATAGGTTAGTCCTTCCTCCCCGTCTGGAAGTGTTGTTGGACGATCAAATAAACACGCATATGTAACATGAAACCCATGCTTCTCTAGTAAACTGCTGTATTCACCGATACTAGGAAAATACCACGGATTTCTGTCCGTGACAGAATCAATACTATATTTTTCTTGCAGCACTTTTTGAATGGCATTTACAATTGTTTGGACATTCCCCGCTCCACCAAATTCTGCTACAAATCTGCCATTAGGCTTCAATACTTGTTCAATCGTCTTAACAACCTTTTCCGATTGCTTCATCCAATGTAGGGCAGCATTTGAGAAAACAGCATCAAATTTTTCCTCACGACGATAGTCTACAGCGTCAGCGACGTGAAAATTCAATCCAGAAAATTTCACTCGAGCTTTCTTAATCATTTCACTAGAAGCATCAATTCCTGTAACAACAGCACCTGTTTTGGCAATTTCTTTAGATAAGTCTCCTGTTCCACACCCAAGATCTAATATTTCTTCTCCTTCCTTTGGTTGGAGGAGTTCTAATATTCCTTTTCCTAATCTAGATACAAAATGTAATTTATCATCATATACATCTGAATTCCATACATTGATTGACATAAAACCATCACTCCTCTATAAATGAAATTTAAAATTCATACTTATTGTTTAATCGTTCATATTATTGTAGCATAAGGTTGAATATGCGACACGAGGGTATTACAATCTAATGCCCTATATTTAAATTCTTTAAAAAGTGTGAAAATAAGCTTTTAAATTAAACGTCAGGAGATTAAAAATGAATTGGGAATTAATTAGTTCGTATGAATATTTAATAGACGTTGGAATTGCAATCGGTATTTTTTTGTTATTTCTTCTATTTCGAAAAATATTTACAAAGTATGTATTTTCTTTTCTACTGAGATTAAGTCGAAAAACTCGAAGCAATTTTCTTCCAAACATATTTTTAGCTTTTGATAAACCGTTCCAATGGTTTTTCATTATTATCGGTATCTATTTATCTGTGAAGTATTACCCGTACTTTAATCATATAAATCCATTGTTCATTAATGTTATAAAGGCAGCGATTATTTATATTATTAGTTGGGGATTTTTTAATTTAGCATCGACATCATCTATGATTTTCAGATCGATTAATGAAAAAACAAATATAAAAATTGACGAAATTTTAATTCCATTTTTATCTCGAACAATTCAATTTATCATTATCGCAGTTAGTGTGACAGTTATTTTACAAGTATTTGATTATGAAATTGGGGCTTTAATCACCGGATTGGGGATAGGTGGACTTGCAATTTCACTAGCTGCACAAGATGCGTTAAAAAATTTATTTGGCGGGATCGTCATTATTACCGAAAAGCCATTTACAATAGGCGAATGGATTAAAACTCCAAGCGTAGAAGGTACAGTAGAGGATATTTCTTTTCGAAGTACAAAAGTTCGTACATTTGCCCAAGCACTAGTAACGGTACCTAATGCAACATTAGCAAATGAACCGATCACGAATTGGAGTAAGATGGGTAAACGGCAAATCACCTTTAATTTGGGATTAACATATGACACACCAAAAGAAAAAATTGAAAAAGTCGTACAATCAATTCGTAATTTATTAAGAAACCATCCCGAAGTCCACCAGGAAACCATTTTTGTTACTGTCGATGAATACGAAGAATATGGACTAGATATTCTCTTATATTTCTTTACGAAAACGACAGAATGGGGTAAATATCTTGAGGTTAGAGAAGAAATTAATTTAAAAATTTTAGATATTGTTGAAGATGCAGGTGCACAAATTGCAATGCCTGCACAAATGCTCTATACAGATCTTCCAAACGATAACCCACTTCAAAGAACAAGAGATAGGTCAGAATAACGTATCGCAGAAAAATTATTGTTTCTGCGATTTTTTTTGTATGTATTTAAAGTTTGAAAAGGGAAGAAAAAATATAACTCGAAATGAGATTAATAAGGGATTACTAAACGTACGTTTCAATCAATAATATAATATAATATAATTAAAATACATAAGATAAAAAAAAGGAGTCGTTGCAATGGTATTAAAACATATTTTCTTCCATCGTAATAGTTTGCTTGCTTTACTTATACTCGTGCTAATGGCCAACCTTACACTATATCACACTGCTTTTGGGGTAAGCTCACTTCCAGAAAACCCGAACGGCGTCGTAGTAGGATCCATCATTGATCTTGCTCTAATTACACCATTGTTATTTGTTGCTTGGAAACAAAACTGGAATGTTAAAAATATTATTGTAGCAATTGCAACTGGACTTGTACTTGTACGCTTTCTAATTCCGATTGAATATTTGAAGCCATTTGTAGCAGTAACATGGATGGGTTTTGCCGTAGAAGGCGGAATTGTTTTATTAGAAGTATCCCTTATTTTCATATTGGTGAAATACTTGCCAACTATTATTCGTTCCGTAAAAAATAGTTCTTTACCAACTGTATTTTCATTTCCGGATGCTATTGATAAACATATAAAGTCATCAACCTTAATAAAAATTATTTCTTCAGAAATGCTTATGTTTTATTACGCGTTTGCAAGTTGGAACAAGGCTCCTAATACTAATATGAATTCGTTCACTATACACAAAAACTCCAGTCTAATTGCCATGCAAATCATGCTTATACACAGTATCGTTCTTGAAACAATCGTTATTCATTGGTGGATTCATGAAAGATTTTTTATATTATCAGTTATTTTACTCATTTTAAATGTCTATTCGATCATCTTTTTTATAGGAAATTTACAAGCGATACGTCATAACGCTATACAAATCAATGAGAAAAGTATGTATATATCATTCGGTATTATGAAGCGAATCAAAATTAACTGGGACAATATAGAGGAAATAATGGATGATCCAGAAATTCTTAAGAACAAACTTCCAAAAAATACAATTGATTTCATAGCACGGGACTTTGAAGACGTTTACCCTCATGTCATTTTAAAGTTAAAAAAACCAACGAAAGCTCAGCTATTATTTGGCTTAAAAAAAGAATTTGAATATATAGCCATACGATTAGATGAACCAAGCAGATTTAAAGAAGTACTCATGGAAAAGGCTGTATAGCTATAATAATAGCATACCTGCCTAATTTTTATTCCGATAATGTGAGCTCAATTATCTCCTAGCTGTTAAATGTGGTAAGATATTAAAGGACATTTTTAACAGACAAGGAGATTTAATTCAATGTGGTTCATTTTTTCTATTTTTACAGCGATCGCCTGGGGAGCTGCGAATCTTTTCTATAAAAAAGGATCCAATCCAGACGATAAATTCAGCCATTTAAAAATTGTTACGATGGTAGGCTTTGTTATGGGAATTCACGCCGTATGTTATATGGTCATCAAAGACATTACCTTTGATCCTTTTGATATGATCCGGTATCTTCCTGTTTCATTTATGTATATTTTATCGATGACAATTGGCTATATAGGGCTTAGGTATATTGAATTATCAATTGCTGCACCAGTACAAAACTCAGCAGGAGCAGTTAGTGCTATTCTATTATTTATCTTTTTTCCTAGAGAAATGAGTTTCATAGATATTGCAGGAATCATCATTGTAACGATCGGGGTTATCGGACTTGCTATTTTTGAAAAACAAGCTGAAGATAGAGCATTAAAAGATGCAAATCAAACGATTGATCCAAAATTCCAGCTCGGTTTTCTTGCCATAACCTTCCCAATTCTGTATGCATTAATTGATGGACTTGGAACGTTTGCAGATGGAATCTACCTAGATGAATTAAAACTCATCAGCGAAGATTCTGCACTACTTGCCTATGAATTTACATTCTTTATCGTTGCAGTCCTCTCCTATATTTACTTAAGGTTTATTAAAAAAGAAACCTTTATGTTATTTAAAGAAAGAGATAAAGGTTTTGCTGCGATATTAGAAACTACGGGACAGTTCTTCTATGTGTTCGCAATGGCAGGAAACGCAATTATTGCAGCACCGCTTATTGCCGCTCACGGAATTTTTTCAGTTATATTATCACGGATATTCTTGAAAGAAGTTATGTCACCCAGACAATATATTATGATTGGGATTGTGATGCTCGGAATTATTTTCCTTGGGGTTTCGGAAGGGTTATAAGGGAATACTAAAATATGGCTGAATATTTCCTTTAGGAGGAATTTGATATGTCAGATTTTTGTCCTGTTCCTTGGCCCGAAGACCCAACCCCGGAATACCTTATAGATTGTAAAGAGTGTGGTCTATTTAAACATGGCACCCGCATGATTTGGGGTGAAGGGAATCCCAATGCTTCACTAATGATCATCTTGGACAATCCAGGAGCGCGAGAAGATAAAGAAGGAAGAGAATTTGTTTGTGGAACCAGACAGGCTTTACAACAAGCAGCATATGAAGTTGGATTGAGTGTGCAAGAGATTTATGTAACATATGTACTAAAAAGGCAACCTAGAAAAAAGTATGACAAAGCATATACTCGAAAAATTTGTATAAAGCATCTTGAAGAGCAATTGAAAGAAAAGCAACCTTCGCTCATTTTCTGTATGGGAAACGTTGCTGTACAAAGTTTTTTTAGAAATGATGAGGCTGAGGTCAAAACACTTCGTGGAAAAATTCATCTAGTAAACGGATTTTCGACTGCAGTTGCTTATCATCCGTTAGCAATAAGACGACGCCCAAATTTACGTGCTGGTTTTATAGAAGATTGGGAATTAGTAGTTGAAGAAATGAACAAGCAGAACTTTTTCTAAAAGCTGCTTGTTTTTACTTTTTAGGTCTCATTATCATTGCAATTCCTGTTAAGAACCATATACACAAATTGGACTTGACTGTAGAAGTATCTCCATTCTATTGGCGCTAATCTTTATTCCAGATTAGCACCTTTTAATGAAACATTAATTTAGTATTTTACCGAAAAAATAATTTGTCTTGACTTATATAGACAAATCAACTGATAAAAACTCAGGCAACTGTTGTTCACGCTTATCGAGCATAATCTGTTCTGGCTCGATCCCCTTCTCACGCAGTACTTCGATGTTCTGCATGAGAAATTCGTCGCTGCCGACAACATAGAAGAGTCCATCCTTATCTGCGGCAAGATTTTTCACTTCTTCATAGTATTCTTTACGATTATCGACGAACTGCGATGTAAACTTCTTGTCAGATACGGATTTAAAAATATTAGTGAATAAAAAATCTTTTGATGAATCAATGTTCAAGGAATGAATTTGATTGACGTTATCAGCACGTTCGAAATAATCTAGTACAAGCGGTCTGAATGTAGCCAGGCCAACACCTGATGATAGTAGGTAAACATTTTTATTTTCTCTTTTAAGCGGTACGTTCGAATGAGTCTTAAATATTGCAACTTCATTGCCGACTTCAAGTTTTCTTAAAACTGCCTTAAACTCAGAGCATTGTTCTCTGATGCGTGTTGTGATACCGATTGAATTTTCGTGTGGTAAAGTGGAGATTGACATATGACGAATCAGGCTGCGGTTTGGTTTATCTCCGGCATTAAAACCTTCCAGTGCAAAGTGGGTATGGGCACCCTCTTCCCATGTGAAGTCTTCCGGACAGTCGAGCAAGTACGTTTTAACCTCAGATGTTTCCTCAATAATCTTATTTATTTTAGTCCAGTATATTTGCATTATACATTCTCCTTACTCAGTTATATGTGTCGTTACTATCTAACATATAACAAATGATAACAATTCTCAATTAAAGAGATTTATTATTTCGAATAATTTATGGGATATAACTTAGTAAGGAGGTTTTGCCTATGGACATTGTTAGTGGGATGTTAGTAGCGTTCCTCGTTTCTGATAAAAATCATAGCTCCCTGATGCATTTTTAGTGGATACGTAATGGATTAATTTCTAAGCTACCTCTTGTCGAGGGTCAGCCTATGCGTGCCGCACCATATGTCATCATGGACGATCTTTATTACATTATGAACTTTTTATAAATCATACTACAGTTGATATGAATGTACACATCCTAATCCCTGTTGGAATTAAAAAATATGAAATCATTCCTCTTACTCACTACTTTCTTCGTCTTTGTACATTTCATTTACTTCTTCTGTATTTTCTATATACTTCTGTTCTTGTTCCTCGTTTAAAACTCCTGTAGCCTTTCCACTCTTTTCGTCTGTGCCACCTTGGATTCCCCATACATAGTTATGATCGTCAACAATATTAGTAAAATCATCGTTTTTCCATCTTGTTAAAATTTCTTTATAATTCTCTGTATTAAAAATAGAATGTCCTGCTTGATCTAATGCATCTAATAACCAGTCAATTCTTTCATCCGTAATTTCATAAAATCCCCATTTGTTCTCTGCATTAACTTTTTGATGCGACATCCAATGTATATAGTTAAGTACATTAATTTCCTCTATTTCTTGTGGTTCAATTTTATTTCCAAAAGGATTCGTATACGAAATTTCTTTTTTTTCCTCATTTTGTACTGTCGGTTCCACCTGTTCAGCTTGTTCAATATGCTCTGACTGGTCCTCCTTTAACGACTGTTTTTCGTTTTCTAGCTTTTCTTCCACGCCTAATTTAAGAAAATAAAGAATCAATGCAGATGCAGCAACAATTGCTATGACAATGATAACGGTAATTTTTCCCCTGTTGTTCACTTCTTCACTCCTTACACTGTTTTTTTTATCATAACAAATATGTAAATAGAAAAAAATAGGAAGTCAAAATTGCTTTCTCTCAGAAGTAGCTATTTACGGAATGTGTAAAAATTAATATCCCCTTTAATCAGTCGGTAGGTTAATGTATAATAATGGTAAATGAAAGGTTGAAAGAATATGTATTTATATATTATCAGTGCATTACTAATTCTAATAATCTTTTTCCTAATTTCCGAGTTCTATTTCAAAAGACATTTAAATATACCGCGATCAAACCTCCATTTATTATCTAAAGACAGAAATAAAAAATTTGCTCGTATGGAATTTTTCTCGTTACTTTGTTACTTTATTATTGGTCTTGTATTGATTAACTTGAATATTGTTTCTCAAACTATAAGTGCTACTCTTATTCTCGGATTCTTGGTACTCGCGAACGCGATTCGAGCGATTGAATTGTGGAAATTCAAACGTAAAGAAAAAGCTTATTATTATCATGTATTGATCTTGGGCTTAAGTTTACTTTTAATCATAATAACCTTTCTGGGTGAAAGGTATTTGATTTAGGAGGATTACCTTGTTATTCCTAATTATTAGTTTTACGGTTGTTTTTATAATCTACTTGACTATTCGTTTCTATTATCTTCAAGGAAAGCGAAAAATTAATAATAAGCGAATGTGGACATTTACCGAAGAGAGAAAAAAGTATTTTTTTGCTGTAGAAATTGTACTCATCGTATTATTTCTGATCAGCGTATTTATAAGTGTTGCTATGGGAATATCAAAAATTCTAGCACCATTTATGGTAAGTGGATTATTGCTTTTAATATCAATTAGTCAGGCTATTGAAGAATGGATCTATTACCGAAAAGACAAAGTTTATTATCATCGAATCCTTCAAAGTTTCGCCCTTCTGAGCTTTATTATACTCTGTATAGTTGAACAATTTATTTTATAAATTCTCTGTTCTCGTATGTCCCACTACTTTCTAAGGAGCTGTATAGATGGATTTATTTATGATCATGAAAGAGCGATATATGTTTCTAGCTATTATTATTATAATTATATTTATGAGCTTATTATTAATTTTCACTACTTGGAAAAGACGTTCGAATATACCTAAAAGTTTACTTATATTTATAACATCCATCTGTACGATTTTAATTATTTCATCTCTATTTGCTTTAGTTTTTACTGTTTCTTTTGGCTATAACTCTTGAAAACTAGCTATATTCGCACTACTCCATTGTTGAATGGAAAAGAAGAATCAGTCCACTGTCTTCCTCTCTGTTAAACCTAATACCTCTTCGTTTCCAATTTATCAAAAAAACTCTATCCACCCTTCCATCATGTCTTATAAACAAAACTTGCACTATTTTTAAATGAGCTTAATATAAGTAACAGATATGTATTTGAAAAATGTTGAGACGGCTTGACTATAAAAGGAGGATCTTGATGGATTTAATTATTCGCAATGCTAGGTTAAGAGGGCAAAAAAGTCTAGTAGATATTGGAATCAAAGATGGAAAATTTGAAAGAATCACTGAAAAAATTAATGAGAAAGGAGATAAAGAAGTTGATGCACAAGGGAAATTTGTCAGTCCTCCATTTGTAGAATCCCATATTCATTTAGATGCTGCACTTAGTGTTGGAAATCCGAGATATAATCAATCCGGTACATTACTAGAAGCAATTGACATTTGGGGAGATTTTAAGCATAATGCCTCAAAGGAATCAATAAAAAATAATGCAAGACGTGCAGTAAAGTGGTTAGTAGCAAATGGGGTATTACATCTTCGTGCTCATACGGATTCAACTGAACCAACGCTTAAGACAATGGAAGCAATCTTAGAACTTAGAGATGAGATGAAGGAATTAATCGATATTCAAGTTGTTGCGTTCCCTCAGGACGGGATTTTTGCTTTTAAAGGCATGCATAAATTACTGGAAGACTCGTTAAAAATGGGGGCTGATGTGGTCGGAGGCCTACCTCAGGTTGAATTGACGAGAGAAGAGGGGATTAGGTCCGTTGAACATGCTTTTAATCTTGCGGAAAAATATAATACGTTAATTGATATTCATACAGATGAGACTGGTGATGATCAATCTCGCTTTATTGAAGTAATTGCAAAATTGGCGATCAATCGCTCGATGCAAGGAAAGGTTACGGCCAGTCATACAACGGCAATGCATAATTATCATAATGATTATGCTGCAAAACTTATTGGAAATTTACGACGAGCCAATTTAAACATCGTGACTAATCCTTTTTCAAATGCATTGCTTCAAAATAGATTAGACGGTTATCCTAGAAAAAGAGGGACAACAAGAGTAGATGAATTAAGAATGCGTGGGGTAAACGTTAGTATTGGTAACGATAATTTGATGGATCCTTTTGGCCCTTTTGGTAAAGGTCATATGCTTCAGGCAGCTCACCTTCTAGCCCACACAGCACATTTAAGCGGCATGGAACAAATAAATGATCTGTTTAATATGATTACCGTAAATGGTGCCAGATCACTTAACCTAAAAACATATGGTATCGAGATCGGCAATCAGGCAGATTGTATTATTCTTGATGCATCTGATGAATATGAAGCAATTCGACTTACAAGTGAGTGTTTATATGTAATACGTAAAGGCAATATTATTGTTGAAACTGAACCGGCAAAAAGAAATTTGTATATAAATGACTCTATTTTTAATATTGATTTTAAGTTATAGTAATATCTCTAATATCTCTAGCTCTTAAGTTTGCTTATTGATAAATGTTATTCGTTGCACTGCAATTATTAAACACCAACATTTTGCAAAAAAACAGAAATTTTATCAATTCATAAACCTAAACCTAATGTCCAATTAATCTATCGGGCATTAGGTCTAATCATAATAAACAACCCGGTAAATGGCTGCTACTCATTATACATTTTAATCTAGTTGGAGCCGTTTCAATCTTAAGGAATTTAAAACAACCGCGATGGAACTAAATGCCATTGCTGCCCCTGCTAACCAGGGAACTAAAATTCCTAACATCGCAAAAGGAATCATGATGATATTGTACAAAAATGCCCAAACAAAGTTTTGTTTAATATTCACCATTGTTTTTTTACTAATAATGATTGCGTCAACCAAACGATTTAAATCATCTTTAACAATTGTAATATCTCCTGACTCAATTGCCACATCGGAACCAGTGCCAAGGGCAACTCCTATATCACTTACTGTAAGTGCAGGTGCATCATTTATTCCATCACCTACCATAACAACATGATGTCCCTTTTGTTGTACTTCTCTTATGATTTTAACTTTATCATCTGGAGTACACTCTGTATATACCTTTTTAATTCCTACCTTTCTAGCAACAGAAAGGCCCGATTTTTCATGGTCCCCTGTTAATAATACGATAGGCAACCCCTTCTGTTTTAATCGAGCAACTGCACGTATAGAAGTTGGTTTAATTCCATCAAAAACAGCTATGATTCCTGCATATCTACCGTCCACATAAACAATCATCACTGTCTTTCCTTCACTCTTTAACGATTGTTCTATTAACGATGCTTTACTGGGTATAGTAATTTTTTTCATTTTATAATAGGTTGAACTCGCAATCACGACTTTCATTCCCTCAACAACTGCTATAATTCCGTATCCGGGGACATTTTGTATTTGTTTGGCCTCTGGTAAAACACTAATTTGGGAGCGAGCTTTAGTAATAATTGCTTTAGCAACCGGATGATCAGAAGTCTGTTCTACCGCACCAATTAAGCGCATAAATTGTTTAGGCTCCATCGTATCAACAAAAACATCTGTTACTTGTGGCATTCCTTTTGTTACTGTTCCAGTTTTATCTAATACGATATATGTACATTTCCCGAGTAATTCGAGATATTTCCCTTCTTTAAACAATATTCCATATTGAGCGGCTCGTCCACTTCCGACCATAATAGAGGTTGGTGTTGCTAATCCAAGTGCACAAGGGCATGCAACAATTAGTACTGCTATTACCTTTCCTAGGGCACCACTCATATTTCCTGGCTGAAAAATAAAAAACCATGATATAAAGGTAATGATAGCAATAACGATCACAATGGGTATAAACATACTTGTTATTTTATCGGCTATATGTTGAATTGGCGCTTTTAAGCTTTGTGCTTCCTCGACAATTTTAATTATATTAGATAACGCTGTATCCGAATCCTTTTTAGTTACTTTTACTTTTAATAATCCATTATGATTAATCGTCCCCGCATAAACTTCTGAACCTTTATTTTTCTCGATCGGAATACTTTCACCTGTAAGCAACGCTTCATCCACCATGGAGTTTCCTTCTAATACTTGTCCATCAATGGGTACTTTCTCCCCCGGTTTGACAATAATAATATTCCCTGGTCTTAATTCTTTAACATTTATCAACACTTCGTCAGTACCATTATATAAATTAGCCTTTTCTGTCTTTATCTCATATAACTTTTTCAATGCCTCTGTCGTTTTATATTTTGTTTTTGTTTCCAATAATCTTCCTAATAAGATAAATGTAATGATAAAAGCGCTTGTCTCATAAAATAATACAGCTGACTCGGTCGTGTATAGAAATCCATGAGTTGTAAAGGTCACATAATGACTATAAAAGAAAGCAGCACTCGTACTTAAAACAACGAGAACATCCATATTCATACTTCCATTTTTAACTGCCTTCCAAGCTCGTTCATAAAATTGATACCCGATAACAAATTGAATTGGGAGTGTAATAATAAATTGAAAAAAAGGATTCATAAAAATCGATGGGATATAGAGCCACTCTGACCACATAAAGTGAGAGAACATTGCCCAAGCTAACGGTAGAGTTAAAAAAGCTGACAGGATAAAATGCCATGTTAATCTATTTATTTCTTTATCTCTGTCCAATGTTTTATCTGTTGCCACTACACTTGCTTCAAAACCAATTTGTTTAATGCGATCTAGAATCGTCTCGATGCTTGTCTTTTTTTTATTAAACGTAACTCTTCCTGTTTCTGTAGCTAAATTGATTGATACTTCTTTCACTCCATCTAATTTAGAAACAACTTTCTCAATCCTTGCAACACAAGCGGAACAATACATTCCTTCAACATCAAGTTTCGCTGTTTCGTTAATCATTCTGTTCACCACTTTTTTCTCGTATTCCTATATTTTATTAATTTTTTTAAAAAATAGAACAGTATATATGATACTAGACTGGGTGATGCATTGATTCATTGTTTTCAAGTCATAACTTTATGATGGGAGTCTTATTTTTGATCAGGGATTTGCAAATTGTACAATCAGGTGTAGAATTTGAATAAGAAGTAACGCATTCCTTGAACGTATAGGCAAATTATGCAGGTTGAATTATTATTGATTGGAGGATTTGATTTGAATTATGATAACGATCGTACCAATGATAGATCCCTAGAAACTAAAATAATAACAACTAAGAAAGAAAATACAGATAATAATATAAGTGATGCATTTGACAGTTCACGAATTGCGAACTTTTCCGATGACCCGGTAGGTATAATGGGATGGAAAGGAACAGGATTGTTACTAATTACAGTTATAGTAGGTTTCGTTACATTTAAAGTGTTTTTCAGTTAACGGGGTACAAAGGAGCAAAATTATGGAATTTTTCGCAGTTTTACCAACATGGAAATATTCAGGTAAACAAATAGAAATTATTAATTCGGATAGTGTAAAGGTCGGATTTATTCAAAGAAAGTATAAAAATTTCTTGAACAAACTTATTCATTATTCGCCTGTTACATTATCGTTTTTAGAAACCATAAATATTGATGGAGAACATAATGGTAACCATTTAAAAATAAGAGAGCAGTCTTTTAAATCAAATTTGATAAAATTAAAATGGGATATATTTTTAAATGAGAGCAAATTTTTATTAGAAGATAAAACTAAAATTAACACAAACCCACGTATGGTATATTATAAAAATAATAAAAAGTATGTTTTTAAAAAAGATATATTTAATCGTACTTGTGAGATTAGCTTTAACGAGAATATCTATGCGACTATTAAAATCGATAAAAAGATTCCACCAACATTAAAAACCATAACTAAAACGGATGACCTTACAATCATTGAGTTACTTGGAATTTATTACATAATAAACTTGGCTTATTAGTGTTAAACCTTCAACAATCAGAGACAAAAATGGGATAGTTCTATCGTTTTGCAAAAAGTCTTTTTGGGTAGATTATTTAGGAGGAGATACTGTGGAACTGCTATTTTATATCCTAGTGTTTGGATTAATTGTATTTTTAAATTTAGGTCTGTATTTACCGTTTTTAAAGAACGATTAAAGGTTCAACCAACATCACTGTGAATGAATAAATGTATTCATTTTTATAACTCTTCCTATTGTAAGAGCACCCTTTCTTATTCTTTTAAGTTTACGTTATTTTAGCTTTTGATTAGGAACGTTCCTAATTCATGATTGCGATCCATTACGGTATAAAGAGATGCAACTCAGCGCACCTCTCTTTTAAAATAATATTATTTGCCAATGGTGATTTGATGTGAATAGTTAATTAATAAATTTCTCTAAAAGAACGGAACGCCTTAATATTTAAACTTACTTTTACGCTTTCTTATTTTACGTATGGCAAAAAATCCGACACCAATTACTAGAACAAAACAGAAAAATATTTTAGTGTAAGATTCTAATCCATTTTTATCCGACTGTGTATGTTCTGAAGTACTTATTGCTTCTTCATTTTCCTCTTGTTTCAGTCTTTCCAATGCAAAAGTGGTAATTGGATCTCCATCCTGATTCTTTATATGCAAAATTCCACCTTTTTTTATTTCGGTTTGGATTTGGTCTTCTTTTGAATACGTATATTCCAAGTCTTTTGTCGTTTTATATTCTTCATCTTCTATCTGAAAAATAGTACCTGCTGCAATTTTTGATGTAATAAAATGATCAAATACATAATCTAATAAGTTGGTCGTATCTTTATACATCTCTGACTTAAAATTTGTTTTCATTGTAATTACGATAACATTCAAGTTATTTCTACTTGCGGTTGTCGCCAATGTAAATCCCGATTTATTAACAAATCCTGTTTTCCCACCAGTAATTCCTTCATAAGGCATTTCGTCCAACAATAAATGATGAGTCAATAAAGTGGTGTCCCAAGATTCACCTACCCACTTAAGTTCTTTCGTCCCAAAAATCTCTCTGAATAATGAATTGTTCATAGCATACTGTGTGATGTTGGCTAAATCAGCTGCAGTTGTCACATGTTTCTCATTAAAGAGGCCACTCGAATTTTCAAAATTTGTATGGGACACACCCACTTCGTTTTGCAAATATTCATTTAGATCAGAAGAAAATTGTTTCTCACTTCCCGATAAATGTTCAGCTATAGCAACGGCCGCATCATTGCCGGAGTTTATTAATAAACCTTGAACAAGCTTTTTTAATCTAACTTGTTCTCCTTCCTCCAAATAAACTGTTGTCCCCTCGATATGTCTCGCTTTTTCACTTACCGTGACAACATCTTCCATATTACCTTTTTCAATAGCATAGATCGCAGTTGCAATTTTTGTTAAGCTAGCAGGATACATCTCTTTCGTAGCATTTTTTTCAAAGAGTACCTTCCCACTTGATGCTTCCAAGACAATTGCCGATTCGCTATGTAATTCTGGTAAATTATCATTTGATTGTGCATAAATTGATTGTGTAAAAAAACAAATTACTCCGATAAAAAGTATAAATATTAGACAGATTTTTTTCATAATGTCACCTTATTTATAAAATTTCTACATACTCCCTTCTAACTTTAATAGATAAACAGGTAAGATGCCGGCTTGAAACCAAAAAATAATAAGGTTGTAATATCTGCGTAATAATACCTATGTTATTTAGCTCCCTTGAAAATAAATAGTAACTTTGGATTATATAAAATAATAAAGGGTAAAGAATATGTACTACTTCACTTCTTATGGTTGGAGGTTTTGATGTTGACACAAGAGGAGAAACGAACATTATTAAGAACATTACATGAATGCATGACAGCATGTAACCATGGTTATGATGCTTGTTTACGAGAAGAGGTAAAATGATGAAGGATTGTATTCGATTAGATCGTGAATGTGCAGATTTTTGTGCTTATCTTGCTCAAGCAATTTCAAGGGGCACACCTTTTACATCCGAATTGGCTAATGTATGTATAACGATTTGTGATGCATACGGTAATGAATGTCAAAAACATTCACATGACCATTGCCAGAAATGTGCCGAGGCATGTTTTGAATGCGCAAAAGCTTGTAAACAAATCGCATAACTTACTCTAAAAGAGCCGAATGTCACTATTCGGCTCTTCCTTTCTAACAGCACTTTTTTTCAAGTTTGCATGTCACCATTAAACCAAACTTATGCAAACCCATCATTATTGCTCCTGCCATCATTTGATCGTATTTTGTATTAAAGGGTGGAGGTAGAATCTGTATAGAACTGCCGCTAGGGAGACATAAATGAGCGGCTATTTGATTGAGAAATGGGTTATGCATTCCATCAAGTAATGCACTAATAATAAATAGCATACATGCCGGCATAATGTACATACTGCTTTGCCAAATATATTTCTTTCTTCTGTTTGATAAAAGCCTTTCGTTAGGATCTGGGGATGCAATTGGCCAGAACATCCGAAAAGACAAGATAAATAACACGGTCAAATATATTTTCTGAAGTCCTGAAAATTGCGAAACAAAGGATAGAAAGACAGGAAGATGATATAGAAGAAAAAGTCCTGCAAAAATGATGAGTGCTATTTTAGGAGTGATAATGTGAGGTAATCTGTTAATATAAGGTAAATGGACTATTTTATTATACACCGGTTTTGGAATACCGAGTAGGATAAGGGGCGGAACAATAAAGAACACCATACTCATCTGGATCATATGAAAACTAAATGAAAGATAACTAAACGCTACCAGCGGGCTTCCTATCATGCCGTATAACAGCCAAACACCTGTTAAAAATAAAATTGGTTGCATTTTTTTAGTAAATGATAAATTGCGCCTCTGACTTATAATGTAAAATCCTGAAACCACTAGTATTATAAATAAGAGAGGAAGATTCCATGTTAGTTGATCAGCTAAAAATACTGTAATCAAGTGATCATTCCTCCATCAGTTCAATATTTAGTTTTTACTTAAAACTTTTGTTTATGGTCTGTTCTGTTTTATCAAACTCAAACATTATTGACCTGAAATAAAAGAAGGTAATCATTAAGCTTCATATAAAAAAGCGATAAGCACCGTTATCGTCTAAACGTTAATTTTAAGCTTACTCATCTATCAATAACAGAACAAAAAATTCTTTTACCATTTATAATATGAATCTTCCCTCTTAAATATGCCTACTGAGATAACATCGATTTAAGAAGTTAACCTACTGAAGGTTGAACCATTTATAGGCTTCGTAGATTTATACCACTGATAAAAAAGGACAACAATAATAATTAAATCAATCGCGTCTCCTCCATAATACATTAGCATTCCTCCTATCTTAGCTTGGGACTCTTCTACCCCTGCAGGAGGATTAGCATAAATATATTTTGAAAGAATTTCATGAGCAGCCAAAGCAATCACAAAGACAGTGGTTCGATATAAGTAGCTTACTCTATACGGGACGGGATCAATATATAGGAGTGATACAGTAAATAAATAGCCAGCTAAAAAAATATGCACATGAATAAGTATTTGAAGTATGGAATTTTCAAGCATGGTTGCATATAAATCAGTCGTATATAAGACCCACAGACCGCCAATATTAAGCGTTGTTGCGACCAGAGGATTCGTATAAATTCTTGTAATTTTACTTCGTAGAACCCGTGTCAAACGCCGAGCTTGCCAAACGGGTAAGAGGCGGAGTAATAGAGTTGTTGGAGCAGAAAGCACTAATAATACAGGTGCTAACATTCCAAGTAAAAGATGTCCGATCATATGCCAAACAAAATGATGATGAGCCATATGTGCGATTGGACCAATCACTGAAATTGCAACACATAGAACCCCTAGAATCCAACATATAACTCTATGATGCGGCCATCTCTTATACGTTAGATTTGATTTTCTAATAGCAACCATATAAAGGAATATTAAAATAATAAAAAATAAAAATATAATAAGCTCCAGCAATGTCACCATTTTTATACCGTTTACTATCACTTATTTTCCCCCCATACGGTTCGGTCGTGTTTGATAAAGTAGGAAAACTCCAACAAAAATAAGTCCAATTGCAAGTATGTTCCATATTAAATCATACAGTAAAATATCAACATGATAACGAATCTGATGAATGCGCATTACTTTATGCTGAATGATTCCATCATATAATTGGAATATACCTGAACCTAAAAATAAACCACCTAACCATCTTTTTAGGTATAAAGCATTTCGTCGACGTAAGTCAGCAAAAAGAAATAAACCTCCAATAGTCGCAAACCAGCTAAACGCATGAAAAAATCCATCCGAAATAATACCAATAGCCGTTGTCGATTTATCATAAAAATGATGCCAACGAAGAAGTTGGTGAAATACTGTTTCATCAATAAATGCAACCATGCCGACGCCAAATAAGAAACCCGAGCCCACATTTCTTGATGAGTATCGTACTCTATTATGAGTGGCTTGTCTACTTTCCATTTAACTATCTTCCTCAACTTTCTTAAATGATTTATTCTTTATTCCAAGTTATATTTCCCCTTGCGAAAAAAGAATTTTACATTGCGTACTTGAAACAAATTTCTACCGTTAGCATCTTGGTAACATTCTCTACGTCTCTAGCTAGTAATAAAAAGATATTCATATGTATGGTATACTTTTTCAAAAAATATATGCAATTCAATATTGATGATAGAAAAAAGCACTCCCAAGTTTGAATTAGAAGTGCGAATAACAGTAATTTGATTGGTTTACCCGTGCAAACAAAAAACTTAAGGAGATAACAAATTTGGTAGACCTGTTGATAAAGGTGGAAAATAAATGACCACTAATAGTGCAATAATCATCGTGATCAATATAGGAACCATTGCTTTTACAATCGATTCAAACGAAACTTTTCCAACAGTAGAAGCAACAAACAAATTAACACCGAGCGGCGGAGTTACAAAACCAATGGCTAAGTTCATAACTAGAATAACTCCAAAATGAATAGGATCAATGCCAATATTTGTGACAACTGGAAGTAATATTGGTGTTAAAATAACAATAGCGGAAATCGTATCGATGAACATACCTACTATTAATAAGAATATGTTAATAATTAAAATAATGACGATCGGGCTATCCGAAATTCCAACAATAAAGTCAGCGACAATGACAGGTATTCGTTCCCTAGTCATTAGATAGGCAAAAGAAATGGAAAATCCAATAATAATGACTGTAGCTGCGTTTGTTAATGCGGCAGATGAGAAACTTTCATACACGGATTTCCAGCTTAGCTCCTTATAAACAAACACCCCGATAATAAGTGCGTAAACAGACGCCACGGCTGCAGATTCTGTAGGCGAGAATAAACCTGCATAAATCCCTCCCAAAATGATAACTGGAATAAGCAATGCTAATTTTGCTTCGTTTAATGCCTTTAATACATCTTTGAACGTTGGAATCTCTCCTGTCCCTTCGTACCCATTTCTTTTTGCTGTTATATAGGATGATATCATTAATGCAATTCCAAGAATTATACCGGGGATAATTCCCGCCAAAAACATCGATCCAATCGAAACAGTACCAACTACTCCATACATAACAAAAGGAATACTTGGTGGAATTAAGACTCCAATTGAACCAGCTGATGCTGTAATTGCTGCTGCAAATCCACTATTATATTTGTGTTCTTTCATAGATGGGATCATGAAAGATCCAATTGCTGCCACAGTGGCTGGGCCCGAGCCAGAAATTGCTGCAAAAAACATGCTTGCCAGTACAGTGACCATGGCTAATCCACCGGTAATAAAGCCAATTAAAACACTCGCTAAGTTCAATAGTCTTTTTGAGATTCCCCCATGACTCATTAATACTCCTGCTAAAATAAAGAAAGGGATTGCCATAAGTGGAAAACTGTCTAATGATGTAAATGCTTTTTGAATAATAGCACTTGGAGATGAATTAGTTGCAAAGAACATTGTAAGTAAAGATGCCAATCCAAGTGAAAGGGCAATCGGTACGCCAATAAACATGAGAATAAAAAATGAACCAAATAAAATCGCGACCGTCATTTTATCTCCTCCCCTCCATACAGCTCCTCTTTACTCGTAAATAAAAAATACATTTGCTGAAACAATCGAATGACCATTAACGTTCCTCCAATTGGGATTGCTAAATAAGGAATCCACATTGGCACATGAAGTGATGGACTTGTTTGCCCACTTGTTAACACATCCATAACATATTTACTTCCTTCAATTGCTAGAAATCCAGCAAAAATAAACCAACAACTAATTGCAAGGAAGTTTAAGATTTTTTGTACAGTAGGAGGAAATAATTTTACAAACACATCAACTCGTATATGGGATTGTAAGCGAATTGCTAAACTTGCCCCAATCCAAATTTGCCAAACATGGAGATACTGAGCAAACTCCGATCCCCAGCTGAATGACGTTCCTATAAAATAACGGGATGTTGATTGAACAAACATAATTAGCACCATTATTGCCATTGTTAGGACGAGAATAAATTCCTCAATTCGCCTATCTAAAAGAACTTTGACATTCATACGTATAGCTCCCCTCACTTTTACCGTTCTAAAAAGATAGGTTTGATTGAACTTGTAGATACTTCTTCTACACTTCATCAATCAAACCACTCTTTTCTTCCTTAAATTATTATTTTGAATAGGAACGTGCTAATTCCATTAACTCTGTTCCAATATCATCTTCATATTTTTCAAAGATTGGTGCTGCAGAATCGATGAATTGTTGTTTTTGTTCATCTGTAAGCTCATTTATTTCCATATGTTCTTTAATTACTTCCAGACCGTCTTCATCTTGCTGCCTAGCAATCTCTCGTTGATAATCCATTGCTTCGAGAGCCGCTTCTTTTAACTTCTCTTGAAGATCCTCTGGTAAACTATTGAAAAAATCTGCATTCATGAAACCAACCGTAGCTGTATAGGCATGATTCGAAATGGTTAAATAATCTTGTACCTCGTAAAATTTCATTTGATCTACTAAATTAATAGGGTTTTCCATACCATCATATATATTTTGCTGTAAAGCACTATATAGCTCACCGAATGCAAAAGGAGATGCGTTAGATCCATACTCGTTAAATGTATCGATATGAACCTCATTTTCCATCGTTCTTATTTTAAGTCCAGCTAAATCTTCTGGAGATTCAATTGGACGCTTACTATTAGATAACTGGCGCATACCAGTTTCACCATAAGCTAGTCCGACTAATCCAATCTCCGGTAAACCATCTAATAATGTTTGACCTAATTCACCATCTAATGCTTCATATGCTGTATCATGATCAGGGAAAATAAACGGTAAATCCAGTGCTAAAAATCGTTTATCAAAACCTGCAACTGGTGCGGATGCAGCTACAGTCATTTCAATATTTCCTGCTTGTACTGCCTCAATCGCTTCACGTTCTGATGCATATAATTGTCCACTCGGATATAATTCAACAACGACCTCTCCATTCGTTTTTTCCTCTGCCAACTCTTTAAATTTTTCCATTCCCATATGAGTGGACCCAGTTTCTGGTGTCGTATATGTAATCCCAACTATATATTCGCCAGATCCTTTTTGTTCATTTGCTTCCACAGAGTCTTCTTCCGTTTTCTTTTCACTTGTCGCTCCTAATGTACATGCACTGATTAACATCATTAATAAAATAAAACCAAGTAGTTGATATACTTTTTTCATTAATTTAATCTCCTTTATGTAACCCTTTATTTTTTAATCGATGCAATTTCACACCATTCAATAATCGCCAATGTAATGATTTCAGCAGTTTTAAATAGTTTATCCAGTTCAACATATTCATCTGTAAAATGAGCCATACTTGTTGTTCCAGGTCCAAAAACAATCGACGGAATTCCTCCGGCTTCTGTAAGTAGTCCCCCGTCTGTTCCCCATGTCGACCCGGCGATAATAGGCTCTTCTTGTTCGACTTCAACGAATTTCTTTTTCAAAATCTCAAGCATCGGATGATCAAGTTCACAACCTCCCGGCGGAAGGTGAATTCCACCCCACTCAACCGTCGCTGGATACGTTTCAAACCAATCATCAATCTTTTTTAAATTGTCTAACATGGCCAAAAACTCTTCCTTTGCCTCTTCTATTGTTTCTCCCGGCGCTACACCGTAACGCCCCTGAATTGTAGCTTCTTCAGCAACTGAGGAAGGAAAGATACCTCCATTAAATTGACCAATATTAATCGGAATAGGAATTGGATTATCTTTGTACAACGGGTCTTTTCGTAAAGGTTCATTTCTTTTTTCTTCTAAATCCATAATTTCCCGAAAAACAATCCAGCCTTTTTCTAGGGCGCTGACACCTTCGTACCTTGTCCCACCATGAGCGGATATTCCTTTTACTGTGACTTTAAACCAAAGCGAGCCTTGTTGTTTAGGAAAAATGCGCATTTCACTTGGTTCAGGGATGATGGCTACATCGGCTTTATATCCTCTTTGAATTGCCGCTAATGTACCAGCACCACCAGTTTCTTCCTCGATAACGCTTTCATAAATCACATCTCCTTTTAATTCAACCCCTAGATCAATGACTGTCTCTAGAGCGATTAGAGTCGCCATATTTCCTCCCTTCATGTCTGTCGTTCCTCTACCATATAACTTTCCGTCTATCACCTCTCCAGAATATGGATCATTAGTCCACAAACTTTTATCTCCAGCAGGAACAACATCAATATGCCCGTTTAAAATAAGAGAACGTCCTGCTTCTTTCCCTTTTAAAACTCCTACTACATTAGGGCTATTTTCATAGTTGTCACGTCGTGGATTAAAATATTTACTTTTTGTTAACTCATCATAATCAGGTATCCACACATCCACATCCAACCCTTTTTCTCTTAATCGGTCGGCAACAAGCGTTTGAGCCTCTAACTCATTTCCTGTAGTACTAGGCTGTTGAATAACCTTTTGCAAAAATTGAACATATTCATCTTTTTTATTAGAAATATTTTCTTTAATTTTTTTATGTAAATCCATATAACTCTTTTCCTCCCCTTAAATAATCCTTTACTTCCAAATAGTGAAAGCGTAATCATTTGATCGATTGTCGACAGTCCACATGTTTGCACTCCATAATAAACGAAGATTTTTTAATTGTCAACATCATTTTAAAATTAAATTAATTCTGTCATTTACCCTTGAAATCTATCAAGGGAGTGTTGACAAATAGAAAAATTGATGTCATCTTTAATGCAATCATTTATTTAACAAGAAAGGAGTTAAGATATGGAAAAAATAATTGCCTATACAAGAGTTTCAGAGGCTGTTAGAAGAAAATTACAACAGACATATGATGTAGAATACTTTCAAAACTATGAATATATCGATAATCCATCCTTTAGAAAAGCACTTCAAGAAGCAAAAGGCATTATTGGTCTTGAATTAAACGTAACTAAAGAGCTATTAGATTTAGCACCAAATTTACAAATCGTTTCTAATGTTTCTGTTGGATATGATAATTTGGACATTGAAGTAATGACAGAACGAAATGTGATGGCAACCAATACTCCTGGCGTTCTAACAGATACAGTAGCAGATGCTGTTCTCGGTATGATGTTAGCTACTGCCAGAAGAATTCCTGAACTAGATCAATTTGTAAAAAAAGGAGAATGGAAAGAATATTTACAACTTGAACATTTTGGGACGGATCTTCATCATAAAACAGTTGGGATTATAGGGATGGGCAGTATTGGACAAGCAATCGCAAAACGTTGTTATTTTGGATTTGATATGGATGTCTTGTACTATAATCGTTCACGTAAAAAAGCAGTTGAAAAGGACTATAATGCTACTTTCTGCAATCTACAAGATCTTTTAGTTCAAGCAGACTTTGTCGTACTCATGGTTCCCCTTCTCCCTGAAACCGAACGAATGATAGGTGAAAAGGAATTTAAGTTGATGAAGGAAACCGCTATTTTTATTAATGGATCTCGTGGTAAAAATATTGATGAAAAGGCATTGTACAATGCATTAATTAATAAAGAAATTTTAAGAGCTGCAATCGACGTGTTTGAAACAGAACCAGTAAATCCTAATCATCCTTTATTAAAGTTAGAGAACCTGATAACACTCCCTCATATTGGTGCAGCTACGAAGGAAAATGAATTGGCAATGTCCTTACTGGCAGCTGAAAATCTAATTGCTGGTTTAAATGGAGACACTCCACCAAATTTAATCAATAAAGAAATCGTTCGATCGGTTATTCAATAGTTGTAAGGATGATTTTTTCTAATTTAACTCCTCCGTTTTTTGCAATATGTGGTAATTGACATGTTACAAAATACAATCTATACTTAAGAAAAGTGTCGACAATCGACCTTATTTCCTTTGAAGATTGTGGAAAGGAGTGTTGTAGTAACATGAGCCGTTTAATTGCAAAAGAATCATTAGGTGAACTTGTTGCTGACCAACTTAGGAGAAGTATTTGGAAAAGAGAGATTGAATTTGGAGAAAGATTGATCGAAAGTGAACTCTCCGAAAAGTTCGATGTAAGCAGAAATACGATAAGAGATGCACTTAAAATTCTTGAATACGAAGAAATGGTTGTAAGTAAGCCGCGGAAAGGTACATATGTCTCGCAATTTTCAAAAGCAGATTGGCAAGAAATCATAGAGTTGCGATCGCTCGTTGAATCTTTCGCTTTTGTTAAAGCGCTACCATCATTGGGAGAAAAGCAATTTCAAGATTTAGAACGTATTTTACAAGATATGAAGGAAAAAACGGAAAAACAAATTTGGAGCGACCTCTTTGATCTCGATATGAAGTTTCACCAATATGTTATTAACTTATCCGGCAATTCGCGGGTCATCAAATTATATGACTCAATTCAAGTACAAATTAGAACATTCCTTCTGTACCTGGATAAGTATTATTCCAGTCATGAAGCTTTTTATGAGGAGCAAAAGGAATTATTCGATGCTTTATTAACGAAAGACCCTGTAGTTGTTGATGAAAAGATTCGTACTCATATCGAATATGTTGAGGGACAATTTTTAGGATGAATGAATAAAAACTCATAAAGTTGAGGTGTAATTTATGAAAAATTTATTGTACATTGATGGAAAATGGACTGGAAACAATTTATCAAAAAATGCTGTTCATAATCCGGCTACAGGTGAACGTATAGCAGAAGTACCAAGAGGTGGTAAAGCAGAAGCAATGGCTGCAGTGGAAGCGGCATACAAAGCTTTTGAAGAATGGTCTGATACGACTGCTTATGAACGAGCTGCTCTATTAAAAAAATATTATGGCTTAATCATCGACCATGAAGATGAATTAGCGGAATTAATGACGAAAGAGATGGGCAAGCCGCTCAAAGAAGCGAGAGGTGAAGTCCATTATGCTGCAAACTATATTGAATGGTATGCAGAGCAGGCAAAACGAATCTATGGAGAAACGATTCCTACACATGATAAAAACAAACGTCTTCAAGTATGGAAAAAACCTGTCGGTGTAGTTGCCGCGATCACTCCGTGGAATTTTCCAGCGGCTATGTTAACTCGAAAAATGGGTCCGGCTTTAGCGGCAGGATGTACTGTCGTTATTAAACCTTCCAGTGACACCCCTTTAACTGCAATTAAACTTGTAGAATTAGCTGAAGAAGCCGGGTTTCCTAAAGGTGTCATTAATATTGTTATCGGTTCCTCTAGTGAAATAGGCGATGTATTCTTGTCCGACTCTCGGGTAAGAAAAGTTACGTTCACTGGATCAACGGAAGTTGGAAAGATCCTGATGAAACAAGGTGCTGACACGATCAAGAAGCTAAGTCTTGAGCTTGGTGGTCACGCTCCAATTATTGTACTAAATGATGCGGATATTGATAAAACGGTTCAAGGGGTCGTTGCTTCTAAGTTTCGAAATGCTGGCCAAACATGTGTCTGTGGTAATCGAATTTATGTCCAATCCGGAATCTATGAGCAATTCATCGATGCTTTTGCAACTCGAGTGAAAGAGCTTAAAGTAGGAAATGGAATGGAAGAAGGCGTCGATATTGGACCATTAATTAATCAGGCTGGGGTAGAGAAAGTTGCCCAGCATGTCGAAGATGCCGTAAAGCATGGTGCAACCATCGTAGTAGGTGGCGAGCAACCTAAAGAAAAAGGTAATTACTATAAACCAACCATCATTAAAGATGCAAATGAAGAGATGTTAATGATGAGGGAAGAAACGTTTGGGCCACTTGCACCTGTTCAAAAGTTTGAAACGATTGAAGAAGCGATCAGACTAGCCAATGACACTCCTTACGGTTTAGCTGCCTATGTATTTACAGAGAATCTCTCACTAGGAACAAATATAATTGAAAAATTGGACTATGGTATTATCGGTTGGAATGATGGCGCACCATCTGCAGTACAAGCGCCATTCGGTGGTATGAAAGAGAGTGGTCTTGGCCGTGAGGGTGGTCAACAAGGTATTGATGACTTCCTTGAAATGCAATATGTTTCAATTGGAATCTAATAAACTACGAGATTTTTTTGGAGGTAAATATGAAAAATCTATCAATCGCACTCATCCCTGGTGACGGAATTGGACCTGAAGTAGTCACAGAAGGTGTCAAACTATTAAAGGCTATTGAGAAAATGGATCCGAAACTCTCTTTTTCTTTTGAAGAATTCCCTTGGGGTTGTGAGTATTATCTAGAACATGGAAAAATGATGGATGATGATGGAATAGAGAAATTAAAAGCTTTCGATGCGATTTATTTAGGGGCTGTCGGTTATCCTGGCGTACCTGATCATATCTCACTTTGGGATCTTCTTTTGCGAATTCGTAAAGAATTTGATTTATATGTCAACATCCGGCCAATTACGCTTTTAAACGAAAGGCTTACTCCATTAAAAGATAAAACAAAAAAAGATATTGATTTTCTCGTCATCAGAGAAAACAGTGAGGGAGAATATGCGGGAGCTGGAGATTGGCTATATAAAGGAAAGCCAGAAGAAGTTGTACTTCAAACAGGAGTTTTTTCACGTAAAGGAACAGAACGTATTATCCGTTATGCGTATGAAGAAGCACGCAAGCAGAAAAAGTCACTGACAAGCATCAGTAAAGGAAACGCTCTAAATTATTCGATGGTTTTCTGGGATGAAGTATTTGAAGAAGTCGGTAAGGAATATCCGGATGTTGAAACATATTCCTATCTCGTCGATGCAGCCAGCTTATATTTCGTCTCCAATCCTGAACGGTTTGAGATCGTCGTTACTTCCAATCTCTTTGGTGATATTTTAACCGATATTGGAGCAGCAATTACAGGTGGTATGGGGTTAGCTACAGGTGCAAATGTCAATCCGGAAAGAAAATTTCCTTCCATGTTTGAACCTGTACATGGTTCAGCACCCGACATTTCCGGAAAAGGAATTGCTAATCCATTAGCAGCTTTATGGTCTGTTAGTCAAATGATGGATTTCTTCCAAGAAGAAAAATGGGGACAACTGATTCTCGATACAATTAAAGATATTTTGGAGGAAACAGATAATCTGACCCCTGACTTAGGTGGAAAAGCAACTACTTCTGAAGTGGGAGACCGCTTCGTTGAATTACTCGAATCCAATGCTCAAAAATTTTAAATATAAAATAAATCTTTAGGAGGAGTAAACATGTCGATCACCCAAAAACAGAACGTAGTAAATGAATTAACGGAGTTAGATAAAAAACATTTTATTCACCCGACATCCAATATGAAACAATTACAAGAGGATGGACCAACTTTCATCTTTACTGAAGGTGATGGTATCTACTTGAAAGATGTTGAAGGAAGAAAATTAATGGATAGTCTCTCTTCCCTTTGGAATGTAAACATTGGACATGGACGTAAAGAAATTGCTGAAGTAGCTAAAGAACAGATGGAGAAACTTGCATTTACTTCTACTTTCAGTAATTGGAGTCATGAACCAGTCATTCGTCTAGCTGCTGAAATTGCAGAATGGACACCAGGAGATTTAAATGCAACATTCTTTACTTCTGGTGGTTCGGAATCGAATGATACAGCATTTAAAACAGTGCGTCATTACTGGAAAATTAAAGGAAAGCCCGAAAAAAAGAAGATTATCTCGCGGAAACTTTCCTATCATGGTGTAGCCATGGGAGCAACAAGTGCTACTGGGATTGAACAGTTCCATACCTTTACTACTTCCATCGCTCCAGACTTTCATTATGTGGATAGTTCTGTAGAAGCATTAAAAGAGCTTATTACAAAAGAAGGTGCTGACACAATTGCAGCGTATATTTCCGAACCTGTCCAAGGTTCAGGTGGGGTAAACCTTCCACCAGAGGGCTATTTTCAGGAAGTTCGAAAAATTTGTGATGAGAATGACATTTTATTTATATCAGACGAAGTGATCTGTGGATTTGGTCGTATAGGTACGAACTTTGGTATTGAACGCTTTGGCGTCACCCCTGATATAATTACGATGGCAAAAGGAGTGACGAGCGGATACGCTCCACTAGGAGGAATGATTCTTTCCGATAAGCTTCATAATGAAATCATCGAAAAAACTGAAGGAAACTTCTGGCATGGATATACGTATAGTGGTCACCCAATGGCAGCAGCTGTAGCACTTAAAAACCTAGAAATCATTAAAAATGAAAACTTAATTGATCATGTAAATGTAATGGGTAAACAGATGCTAGAAGGATTTGAGTGGATAAAAGATCAAAATGAGATCGTTGACAATGTCCGAGGTATAGGTCTGCTAGGAGCAATTGGTTTAGAGAAAGCGACAAAATCAGCTGATCCGATTGGCCCTAAAGTCGTTTCAGAAGCTCTTAAGAAAGGACTCATCTGTCGTTCTGTCGTATATAACGGTCAAGACACACTCGCATTCGCACCACCATTCCCAATTACAAAAGAACAGATGGAAGATATGATTACGATCATTAATGAATCAATCAAAGCAGTAAAATAGCCTATTTAAAAATAGGAACCGCAAAGATGGAAAAAATTCTTTGCGGTTCTTTTAACAAAATAAAATTGTGTTTAAAAAAAGATCACTTATGTCGAAGGACTCCACTGGTATTTACTTAGATCTATCTTTCCGTTCCGATTACATATAACACCTTCCATTGCTAAAAGTTCCCGTTGTTCACTTCCCTTATATGTAATCTCACCTTGTGCGTTAATCACCCTATGCCATGGCAGATTATAATTTCGACTCATTGAATGAAGAATCCAGGAAACTTCCCGAGCCCCTCGCTTTTTCCCTGCAGCATTTGCAATTTGACTATACGTCATCACACGTCCAGCGGGAATTGACTGAATAATTGTTATTACTTTTTCAGTAAAAGGATTTAAATCAGTTTTATTATTCATATTACATTCCTACCTTTACTTGTAATGGCATGACATACCACTGCTAAAGCCGTACAATTCCTATATTAATTTTATCAGAATGCTTTTTATCGAATCAAGAATATATGTTTTCTCTTAATCTAGTTCATTGAACTCCTCTTCTATTTATGATTATAATTAATATACTTGATCTCTTAATGTTTGGAGGATATCTGTGAAAACAATCCTTTCTTTTTTAAAACCATTTAAACTATCCATAACTATTGCCTATACGTTAACATTTTTGGAACTAATCGCCGATCTTCTCTTCCCTTTCTTTCTAGGCATTATGATTAATGAAGGTATTATGAAAAATAATCTAAACACTATTATTTTATGGGGAAGTATTATGTTGGCGGTTACAGTTATTACTTTTATCGGTGGGATTATTAATTCTTATTTCTCTTCCCATGTAAGTGCTTCATTTGCTTTAAACATCAGAGAAAAACTTTTTACTAAAATTCAACACTTTACTTTTGAAAAATTGAGGTTATATCCAACATCTACACTCGTTACAAGATTTACAAATGATGTACGTCAAATCCAAAATACTATTTTTATGGCTCTAAGAATTATGGTGAGAGCCCCTCTCTTAGTTTTAGGTAGTATTATCATGGCTTTTATAGTGAACTTTAAACTTTCCATGATCTTTCTTATTACTGTTCCACTTCTCATTGCATTTATTTATTGGGTATTATTAAAAGGAAGTGATATGTTTAATAAAGTTCAGGAAAGCGTTGATTATGTAAATCGTGTCCTTCAAGAAAACATTGCAGGTATGCGTATTATAAAAGCTTTTGTCCGCCGTGATTTTGAAAACAAACGTTTTACTTTATCAAATAATAAATTGGCAGAAGAAACTCAAACCGCTTTTCGATTCGTTGAAGCTTCCATGCCAATCTTACTATTTGTCATGAACGTAAGTCTAGTTTTTATTTTATGGATTGGAAATAAACAAATTATCGCAGGTACAACAAATGTAGGAGATGTAGTTGCAATTGTCAATTATGCTTTACGAACTGTTATGGCTATCTCCATGTTTACGTTTCTTGCACTCGCTTTCTCACGTGCAAAAGCTTCTTCGGAACGGATTGAAAAAATACTGAATGAACCAAACGCTCAAGAAAAAGATAAGAATAATAACGATCAAATTACAGATGGAAAAATTGAATTTAATAATATAACATTCACGTATCCTGATCAGAAAACTCCTATATTAGAAGATCTTTCCTTCTCTATTTCACCAGGAGAAAGTATTGCTTTAATTGGCTCAACAGGATCTGGAAAAACTTCTTTGTTTCAGTTGCTTCCGAGATTATACGAACCAGATACAGGTACGATCTATATCGATGATAAGCCAATAAGCACCTACCCGATCGTAGAACTGAGACAAAGTATTGGCTACGTCCCACAAAATCCATTACTATTTTCAGGAACAATCGCTGACAATATAAAATTTGGAAAAGAAGAAGCGACTAAATTTGAAGTAGAACAAGCTGCAAAAGATGCGCAAATTCATGAAACAATTATTTCTTTCCCAAATAAGTATAATACGATAGTCGGGCAAAGAGGAGTAAATTTATCTGGAGGTCAGAAACAGCGACTGTCGATTGCAAGAGCCCTAATTCGTAGACCTAAAATCTTGATGTTTGACGATAGTACAAGTGCACTTGATTTAACAACTGAAGCATATTTATTAAACGCTTTACAAAAGTATCGTTGTTCCATGCTGCTCATTACTCAAAAGATATCAACTGCCAAACGTGCAGACCGAATCATACTGCTTGATGAAGGAACTGTTCTGGCAATTGGAACACATAATAAATTATTAGAAGAATCCGAACTCTATCAAAAAATAGTTGAATCACAAATGGAAAAGGAGCTTCCTTATGTCAAGTAGCGAATTAAAACAACCGTTTCAATATGAAAAAATTCCATTTGAACGATTACAAACAAAAAAAGAAAAGCGTGCGAAAAATACGGCTGGAACTATAAAACGCCTTAGTATGTATTTAATAGAAGAAAAATGGAAATTACTGCTCGTCATTTTGATGGTTTTATTAAGTTCGACTTTAGGTCTTTTAGGTCCTTATTTAGTTGGAATGGCTATAGATGATTTTATTGTAACAAAGTCAGCAGACGGGTTAAGTAGTTTAATTATTGTTCTTCTTATCATTTATGCGTCTTACTCTTTGGCTATCTTTTTTCAAAATTATTGGATGATCGGAATTGCACAAAATACTGTTTTTACTCTAAGAAAACAATTGTTTGAGCAGTTTCATAAGCTCTCCATTGCCTTTTTCGATAAAAGACAGCAAGGTGAGTTGATGAGCCGTGTTACAAATGACATTGACAATATCAATAACACCTTAAATCAATCTGTTATCCAAATTTTTTCAAGTGTTATTACACTCATCGGAACAGTTACTGTTATGCTTATTTTAAGTCCACTTCTTACTGGAATTACGATGACTATCATTCCATTGTTATTTTTAGCTATGAACTGGATTACAAAACGGACTGGTCCTTTGTATAAACTGCAACAAGATGATTTAGGAGAACTAAACGGTTTTGTAGAAGAAACTATTTCAGGACAACATATTGTTAAAACCTTTTCACAAGAAGATCGAGTCATTCGAGAGTTTAAAGAACGTAATAAACAACTTCAACTATCCGGTTTTTGGGCACAGACTATTTCAGGATATATTCCAAAGGTAATGAATACACTTAATTTTTTGAGTTTTGCTCTTATCGCTCTTTTCGGTGGAATATTAGCGATTAAAGGATATATTACCGTTGGAGTAATCGTTATTTTCACTGAATATGCTCGTCAATTCACAAGACCGCTCAATGAATTATCTAATCAATTTAATATTTTATTATCCGCTGTAGCTGGAGCTGAAAGAGTTTTCTCCGTATTAGATGAGGAAAAAGAAGAAAGTGATGAAGCATCTGCCCAAGAACTGAGTCATATTGAAGGTCATTTTGCTTTTAATCATGTATCATTTTCTTATGACGATACACTAGTTTTAAAGAATATAAATTTTGAGGTACAACCTGGTCAGACTGTTGCTTTTGTCGGTCATACGGGGGCAGGAAAAACGACTATCGTTAATCTAATTTCTCGATTTTACAATTACAATGAAGGTGAAATTTTGCTTGATGGTTTTGAACTTAAAGATATTAAACGTTCGAGCCTCCGATCACAAATGGCTTTTGTACTACAGGATACGTTTCTATTTCATGCAACCGTACGAGAAAACATTCGTTACGGTAGACTTAATGCAACAGACAAAGAAGTAGAATTAGCGGCAAAACGTGCAAATGCACATCGTTTTATTGAACGGCTTCCTAATGGATATGACACTATTTTAGATCAAGATGGAAGCAGTATTAGCCAAGGACAAAAACAACTTTTAGCGATTGCAAGAGCGATGATTTCTAATCCCTCTATCTTAATTTTAGATGAAGCTACTAGTACTATTGATACGATCACAGAATTAAAAATACAAGAAGGATTGAAACGTTTAATGAAAAATCGCACAAGTTTTGTTATTGCACACCGGCTGAACACAATTCAACAAGCAGATGTCATCGTGCTTTTAGAGAATGGGATGATAGTCGAAAAAGGAACCCATGACGAATTGATGAAAAAACAAGGAAATTATTATACGTTATACAGTGAACATAGAAATAAAGAGGTGTAAGAGATGGCAAGAAAGGGAAATATGTATGATGAAACAATTAATAGTGTATTTTTAAAGGAAGAGATGGTTTTAAAAATTTATGAACCTGAAACATTTAATTCTCTTTACGAAAATAATGTATGTATCATGCAAGATGGAGACGATTATTTTCAACTTGGAAGAGTTGCAACTGTGAGTGACACTTTGCATGAGGAAGAAGAAATTGTGAATACTACTTTCGTTGGTATCCATTATATTGATCGATTCGATCGTTTAAAAAAATATCATCCAGAGGGCGAACAATTTGAAGCCTATATACAATTTTTAGCTAAAGAAGCAGTTCCATTACTTGATGAAATCCTGCCAATTAATCCACTCGGTACTGTAAGAACTCTAATGGGAGATTCACTCGCAGGGACGATCGCCTTCTTGACAACTTTACGTCATCCAAATGTATTTAACAAGGTAATTATGCAGTCTCCGCTTGTAAATGAGCATGTCCTTGATGCGACTCATCAAGTAGAAAGAAAGCATGGAACTGAAATCTATCATTCCATTGGTTGCCAAGAGACTGCTGTACCTACAACAAGAGATGGACACGTTGATTTTTTAAAACCAAACCAGCAATTATCTACTATATTAGCTGAAAAGTTTTCTTCGTATCAATACAAGGAAATTGAACAAGGTAATCATACTTGGAAATTTTGGCAAAGAGAAATTCCCGATGTACTAAAATTGATGTTATCTTAGCCAATATTAGTAGAATTTACCCTTTTGTAATTAAACTTTATTTGGTATACTGAAAGCTAAAATCAAACAGAAATTTGTTAAATGGTGCTGAGTACTGTCTATAGATCATAATCAGATTCAGAAATCTCTTTTCGTAAAAATTTAAATTGGAGGTTTTATAATGAAATATGGAATTGCGATCTTTCCTTCAAAAGAAATTCAAGATGAAGCTAATGCATTTCGAAAACGATATGATCCACAATATACAAACATTCCACCACATATAACGTTAAAATCTGCTTTTGAAATGGACATTCCTTTACGGGACGTTCTTGTCGGTGAACTTAAAAAAATTGCAAACGAAACGAAGCCTTTCACAATAAATATTACAAAGGTTAAATCTTTTGCCCCGGTCACGAACACGATTTATTTCAAAGTAGAAACAGTTCCTGAATTGACGGAGCTGTATGATAAAATGCATACTGGAAAATTTCCAGTGGAAGCAGTACATCCTTTTGTACCACATATTACAATTGCTCAACATTTATTGGAAGATGAGTATTCCGATATTTATGGAAGTTTACGAATGAAAGAAGTTCAATTTGAGGATACAGTAGATCGGTTTCAACTCTGTTACCAGCTAGAAAATGGGTCATGGACAGTGTACGATACTTTTGTATTCGGACAGGAGTAACGATGAAAATAGAAATTGTAAAATCTGAACAAGAAAAAGAAGCAGCTTATCGTATTCGTCACATAGTATTTGTTGATGAACAACAAGTACCAATTGAAGAAGAAATTGACGATTATGAAGATGAAGCAATTCACTTTATTACTTATGATGAAGGCAATGCGGTTGGTGCTAGCCGGTTGCGATTTGTTGAAGATTATGGAAAATTAGAACGTATATGTGTTTTAAAACCTTACCGTGGAAAATCGATTGGGAAAAATATAATCGAACGAATGGAAAATGAAATTGTAAAAAAGGGCTATAAAAAAGCTAAACTTCACGCCCAAACTCATGCAAAAGAATTCTATGAAAAATTAGGATACTATGTCATCTCAGATGAATTTATGGATGCCGGCATCCCGCATGTTGCAATGATGAAGGATCTTCAATAGGAGTAAACTTTTTAAAGGTTTACTCCTATTTTATTTTTAAAGAATAATTTTTTTATTGATGCGACACTCTAAACATATTACTCAAATAAAAGTCAAACGATTTTCTTTTAATGTTTTTGAAAGGGTGTTCGTATGGGAACGGATCAAATGTTAACAATGTTATATGAGACCTTATTTGGCGTTTTAGCTTTATTTATTTTAACGAAAATATTAGGAAAAACGCAAATTTCACAATTAACCGCTTTTGATTTCATTGCTGCTGTCGTTTTGGGGGAATTAGTTGGGAATGCTCTGTTCGATAAAGAAGCAGGAATATTAGAAATCGGTTATGTAATTTTATTATGGGGAATTATCTTATATGCGATTGAAATGATTGCGCAAAAATTTAAGGGCTCTCGTTTTATTTTAGAAGGAAAACCTTCATTAGTGATCCATGAAGGTAATATTATTTACGAAGAGATGAGGAAAAATCGTATTGATATTAATGAACTTCAACAAATGCTTCGGATGAAAGATGTGTTTGCTTTGCAAGAAGTTGAATATGCCGTTTTAGAAACAAATGGGGAACTATCTGTATTGAAAAAAGCCGAATATCAGTCACCTACTAAAAAAGACTTGAATGTAGTACCAACGGAATCGCATATAGCAATTACGGTCATCACAGATGGTGAAATGATTAAAGATAACTTAAAAGAAGCAGGAATTTCAGAACAATTGTTGTTAGAAGAATTGAATCATCAAAACTTCACTGATGTCAAAGATGTATTTTATGCAGAATTTTTAAAAGGAAAGAAATTATTTGTACTACCGTATACTAAAATAAAGAAAAAACATTTAGAGAATAAAATTAGTTAATTTGATTTCATAATAAAAGTGTTAATCATGTATGCGACACCGATTAACACTTTTATTTTATATCTGCACATTAAATTTAGTTCCTTTTCCAACTAATTTAGCATTTTCCATTGCTGCTATATGATAAGCCTCAAAAGGGACTTCCTTTTCTTTTTTTACTTTTTTACTCTGATTATAAAATGGTTTCTCATTAAAATCATACATTTCTTTCAACTTATTAAATCTAACTTTATAAGGTGCACCCACATAATGAGGACCTTTTTTTGACTCTATCATACGATTTTGATAATTTTGGTACGGATAATGATTTACTGGTAAAATATATCCCATCTCTATCCCTCCTACCTCATATATACCCCTTGCTAAAAAAATTATGCTTATTTTCTGAAAAGTTTTATTATATATAGTTATCTGCTCATGCTCATAATATGCGAATGACCTAAAAAAATTTAAGAACATTGATGAATGCCTACACAACCCACCCATTCTCACATACTCTATTAATGACTTTAATAAGTCAGTATGTTTAAGAAAGGAGACATTTTCATGGGTTGTGGATCAGATCATAAGACAGGAAGCTGTGTATGTAATGTCCTCAAGGATATTGCTCGAGCTCAAAGAGATATTACTGAACTTGAGTGTGACACGAGTTGCGAAAAATCAATTAGTGATTTGTTGGGTGAAACAGAGGTTCGAAATGGCTTAGACACAGTACCTGTATTGTTATATTGTCGAGATGGATGTAAACCATTTAAAGGTTTTGGGGCTCACCCGAGAAATATAGGAAATGTGAAAGCTAGTTTTTATTTCAGAGTCAAGAGCGTAACAAATGATTGCTGTGCAGTCTTAGAATTGTTAAGAGATCCTAATGATAGTAACCCAAACCCTCACTGTCCAATCGAACAACACACGAAGAATTTAAAAACAACAGGTATTTGTATAACAGTTGATGTTAATTGCTTCTGTCATGTTACTTGTTTGCCAGCAATTTCTGCGTTTTAACAAAACCGGGCTATTTTTAAAGATACAAAGAATGAAAGCTCTAGGAAAGACACCATCGAGTGAAGATTCGATGGTGTTTTTTTAAAAACCAAGTAATAAAATATTTTTTATGTCTTCTTTCTTTATTTTCTTATTTTCCCGTCCTAAGACTTTCATCGTTATTTCTTCTTTATCTTCTTCAATAACGGTTCCTCTTATATTCTTATCTTCTAATACGACCTCACACCTTATTTGAGCTACCTCATTAGGTACATTCACTAAATAATCAATCTTTTCACTTACAGTCAGTTGTTTAAAAGAGCTATTGCGATCCTTTCGAATAGGTTCTTCAACATTTTTCTCCTTCTCAATTACATGATCTATTGTTAATCCAACATAGTTTTCCTGCATATATGCCTTTGGTTTTTGGAAATTGGGTTGATCAATATACAATAATGGCTCAATAATACGCTCACCTTCCATCATTCTTGTGCCCCTTTCATGATCAGATTCTCATCCATTATATGAGCCCATGGAATGAAGTGTGCCTATATAAGTATGGAGATAAA